>NZ_CP050265.1:0-304642 GCF_011765465.1 Erythrobacter sp.
GCGCCACCGTCGGCATCACCGAATATGCCCAGGACCAGCTGGGCGACATCGTCTTCGTGGAACTGCCCACGGTCGGCGACAACGGTCGAAAAGGGCAAGGAAGCCGCCGTGGTCGAATCCGTCAAGGCGGCGAGCGACGTCTACGCGCCGATCTCGGGCGAAGTGACCGAGATCAATTCCACGCTCGAGGACGAACCGGGCCTCGTCAATTCCTCTCCGGAAGAGGACGGCTGGTTCTTCCGCGTCAAACGTCTCCGACGAAGGCGAGTTCGAAGGGCTGATGGACGAGGACGCCTACAAGGAATTTCTCGCCAACCTTTGAGGCTGCGGCTTCGTAGCTTCGTGCGCTTCGCCCACCTCTCCACCAACAGGGCCTGAAACCATGCGTTACCTTCCTCTCACCGACACCGACCGCAGCGAAATGCTGGCCAAGATCGGCGCGAAATCGATCGACGACCTGTTCGTCGACGTGCCCGCGGTCGCCCAGCTCGACGGGCCGATCCACGACCTGCCGATGCACGCCAGCGAGATGGCGGTCGAACGCCACATGAAGGCCCGCGCGGCGAAGAATCTCGCGGCGGGCGATGCGCCCTTCTTCCTCGGCGCAGGCGCCTATCGCCACCACGTGCCCGCGACGGTGGACACGGTGATCCAGCGCGGCGAGTTCCTGACCGCCTACACGCCCTACCAGCCGGAAATCGCGCAGGGCACGCTGCAGATGCTGTTCGAGTTCCAGACGCAGGTCGCGCGGCTTTACGGCTGCGCGGTGGCGAACGCCTCGCTCTACGACGGGTCGACCGCGTGCTGGGAAGCGGTGGCGATGGCGACCCGCGTGACGAAGAGGAAGCGCGCGGTGCTGTCGGGCTCGCTCCACCCGCATTACGCGCAGGTGGTCAAGACCATGGCCCAGTTCACCGGCGACGAGATCGCGGACGCGCAGCCCGCGATCACTCCGGAAGTCGATCTCGACGGCCTGATCGCGCGGATCGACGAGGACACGGCCTGCGTCGTGGTGCAATATCCCGACATCCTCGGGCGCGTGTGCGACCTCTCGAAAGTGGCCGAGGCGGCGCATGAAAGGGCGCTCTGCTGGTCGCGGTCAACACCGAGCCGGTGGCGCTGGGCGCGCTCAAGTCGCCCGGCGAGATGGGCGCGGACATCGTCGTGGGCGAGGGCCAGTCGATCGGCGTCGGCCTGCAGTTCGGTGGGCCTTACCTCGGCCTCTTTGCCGTGCGCGATCCCAAGCACGTGCGCCAGATGCCGGGCCGGCTGTGCGGCGAGACGGTGGACGCGGCAGGGCGGCGCGGCTTCGTCCTGACGCTGTCCACCCGCGAACAGCACATCCGGCGCGAGAAGGCGACGAGCAACATCTGCACCAATTCCGGCCTGTGCGCGCTCGCCTTCAACGTCCACATGACTCTGCTCGGTGAAAAGGGCCTGCGCGAACTGGCGGCGGAAAACCACCGCCTCGCCTGCCTCGCCGCCGACCGGCTGGCGAAGGTTCCCGGCGTCGAAGTGCTCAACAATTCGTTCTTCAACGAATTCACCCTGATGCTCGGCGGCAAGCCTGCGCGCGAAATCGTGCGCGACCTTGCCGACAGGGGCGTGCTCGGCGGCGTGTCGCTGGGCCGGCTCTATCCCGGCGTCGAGGCTCTGGAACACGCGCTGCTCGTCGCCGTGACCGAGATGACGACCGAAGAGGACATCGAAACGCTCGCGAGCGAACTCGAAACACTGGTCAGGAGACCGACTGATGAACGCGCCCAACAAGTCCGGATGGAAGCCCGCGATGGAAGTCGCCGAGGACGGGATGCATAATGGTCCCGCGACGACGACCGGCAACCGCGCGCTGATGCTGGAAGAACCGCTGCTGTTCGAAATCGGCCATGCCGAGACGACCGGCGTCGACCTTCCCGAAGTCGATCCCGAAGCGCCCAATCGCCTCGGCGGGTTCGAGCGGGCCGAGCCGATCGGCCTCGTCGGCCTGACCGAGCCGGAAACCGTGCGCCACTACACGCGCCTGTCGCGGCAGAACTACGGCATCGACCTCGGCTTCTTCCCGCTCGGTTCGTGCACGATGAAGCACAACCCGCGCCTCAACGAAAAGGTTGCGCGCCTGCCCGGTTTCGCCGACATCCACCCGCTCGCCCCACAGGCCACCGTGCAGGGCGCGCTTCAGGTGATCCATGAACTGGGCGAATGGCTGTGCAAGCTGACCGGGATGCCCGGCGTCGCGATGAGCCCCAAGGCGGGCGCGCATGGCGAGCTGTGCGGCATCCTCGCGATCCGCGCGCGCGCACGAAGCGCGCGGCGACGCGCGCGAGGTCGTACTCGTCCCCGAAAGCGCGCACCGGCCCGCCTTCGCGCGCGCCGGATACCGGGTGGAAGACGCCCCGTCGCCGGCCGGGTGGCCGAGGCCAAGACTTGCCAAGATCAGGAGCGGCTCGGGCCGGACGTCGCCGCGGTGATGATCACCAATCCCAACACCTGCGGCCTGTTCGAAAAGGACTTCCGCGAAATCGCCGATGCGGTCCACGAGGCGGGCGGCTACGTCTATTGCGACGGGGCCAATTTTAACGCGATCGTCGGCCGGGTGCGCCCCGGCGATCTCGGCGTCGATGCGATGCACATCAACCTGCACAAGACCTTCTCCACCCCGCATGGCGGCGGCGGTCCGGCTCCGGCCCGGTCTTTTCGGAAGCGCTGGCTCCTTACGCCCCGCTGCCCTTCGTCAAGAAGCAGGGCGAGGACTATTACCTCGTCGAGGAGGAAAACCGCGAGGAGCGCGGGCCTTCGTTCGGCCGGATGACCGCCTTCCACGGGCAGATGGGGATGTTCACCCGCGCGCCCTCACTGCCTATGCTCTCCACGGTGCGGACGGGCTGAAGCAGGTCGCCGAGGACGCGGTGCTGAACGCGAACTACATCCTCAGGAGCATGGAGGACATCCTCCACGCACCCTTCGCCGACAGCGGCCCGTGTATGCACGAGGCCCTGTTCGGGGACAGGGACTTCGGCGGCGACCTCTCGACGCTCGACCTTGCCAAGGGGCTGATCGACGAGGGCTTCCACCCGATGACGGTCTATTTCCCGCTGGTGGTCCACGGCGCCATGCTGGTCGAGCCGACCGAGACCGAGAGCAAGGCGAACATGGACCAGTTCATCGCCGCCTTCCGCAGCCTCGTCGAACGCGCGCGCGCCGGGGACGAGACGCTCAAGCACGCGCCCTACTATGCGCCGCGCCGCCGTCTCGACGAAACGACCGCGGCGAGGAAGCCGAAACTGAGCTGGACCGAAGACGCGTAAGGCTTACGGGCGGGGCCGGGCGTCCTCCGGCTCCGCCTCCTCGCCTTCCGCCATCGCCTCGCCCCCCACGGCCTCACCGACAAGGATGCGGATTTCCTTGAGGTTTAGGATCGCGACGTAAAAGCCGATCACGGCAAGGCTGCTCGCCCCCAGCACGGCGAAGGCCGCGCCCTTGGCCCCGTTCCAGTCGATCGCCACGTCGAGCAGCACCAGCGAAAGCACGGTCGGCACCGCGCGCACGATGAAGGCCGTGCCTGCGCGCCCCGCCGAAACGAGCAGCGATTCAAGGCTCGCGCCCACCAGTTCGACCGCGCCTGCAATGCTGAGAATGACCATCGCCCAGTAATAGGCGCTGAAATCCTCCTCCGCGATGGTCGCCAGCGCCCAGCGCCCGCCCAGCAGCGCCGCGACCACGGCGATCACGCCCGCGATCACCGCGATGTTCGCCATGCGCCGCGCGATCGACAGCGCGTTCTCCTCGTCGTGGACGAGCTCGGGCAGGATCGCCTTGGAGATCGTCTGGGCGAGCGTCACCAGCGCCTGCCCCAGCTGCGCCGCGACGCGAAAGCCTCCCGCCAACGCCGCCCCGCCGAACGTCCCGACCAAGAGCACGATCACCTGCTTGCCCGCGATGTTGAGCGAGCCCGACATATTGGTCGACCACACGAAGCGCCAGGCATCCGGGTGGCGCGCGGGAATGCGGGTGAGGCTGAGAGCGGAGAGGTCTATCGGCGCATCGCGCGTCGCGACGATCCATAGCGCGGCGGCGACCGCGACTTCGGCGGCGGCCCAGGCGAGGATGAAGCCGAGCACGTCGGGCATCATGAACCACGCCAGCACCGCCCCGCCGGCGCGGATCGCGGGCTGCACCGCCTCGGCCGCGGTCGCACTCGCATAGCGGAAACGCAGCCGCAAAAGCCCCGTCGGCGTGGTGCGGATCGCGGCCAATGAAACGACGCAATAGCCGAAAGCGACCCACAACAGGTCTTGCGGAAGCGGCAGCCACAAGGGCGCGCTCCATACAAGCAGCGCCGCCGCCGCGGTCCCCATGACCACCGAAAGCAGGTCCAGCGCGATGGCGAAGCCCGTCGCCTCGCCCGCGCGCGCCGGGTCCATCACCGGCTCGCCCTCGGCGTCGCGCCCCTTCGCCCCCCAGCGCACGATGAACTGCCACGTCTGGAAATTGGCGAGGCCGGTGACCGTCTGCCCCAGCGCGACGATGATCGCGAAATGGCCGAAGCTTTCGATCCCCAGCGCATTGGTGGCGAGGTAGATGTAGACGAGGCTCATCGCCGCGTTGAAGCCGCGCCCGCCGAGGAGCCAGCCGATATTGGCGAAGAGGCGCTTCATCGCATCCTGCTCTTGTCGTGCGCGCGGGGCTACGCCGCGGGAGCGCTCCCGCTCCGGTCCCCTTCACGGCGCTTCAGGATCTTCTCGGTCACGCCGAGCGTGCGCTCCTCGTCGACATCGATCGCGTAATGCCCGTCGGACAGCACCACGGGGACCAGCTTGAACCCGAAGCGGCGCGAGATCTGGGCGAACAGCTTTTCCTTCGTCCCCCAGCCGAGCCGGAAGCGGATCAGGTTGACGAGGCCGAACGCCTTGATGATGCGGCTGGGGTATTTCATGAACTGCCCGCCCTCGCGCATGATCTCGGCCGCCGACAGCGCCTCGCGGCTGCCGATCCAGTACATGTTGCAGTTGGAATAGCCGCCGTCGGAAAACTCGTAGAACCGCTTCTGCCCGACCGGGTCGGCTTCCTGCACCGCTTCGCGCGTGGCGAGCCCGGCGGCGCCCTGCGCGTCTTCGGCGAGGCACTTGGCGATGAATTCGCGGTAGCCTTCGGGGTGACGAGGCAATTATCGGCGGTCGTGATGAGGAGCGGGAAATCCACCCCTTGCGCGCCCGACAGGACCGAATCGACGATGTTGAACCTGCCTTCGGCGAAAGCGAGGCGGCCTTCCTCCATCAGAGCGGCGATCAGCGGGATCGCGGCGATCTCGTCCGGTTCGTGCGCGACGATACGGATCGCGGCGACCTCGGGGCAGGCGGCGACCGCGGCGACGACGCGCTCGATCATCGGCACGCCGTTGACCGGCACGACCGCCTTCTGCGCGACGCCCGCCGCCTCGGCGAGGGGATCGAGCGCGCCCGAACGCTTGCCCGCCATGACGAGTGCGGTGACGGGGGCGGTGATCTTGGTGTGAGTGGCCATTGCGGAGCGCGCCTTAGACCGGGCGGGCGGGGTTGCCAAGCGACAGGCGCGCACCTTGTGCCTGTTCCCCGCGCGCGGCAGGGTCGGGGCCATGAAGATCGTGTTTTCGCGCAAGGGCTTCGACAGCAGCGCCGGGGGCGGGCCGTCCCCGATCGTGGCCACCAATGACGAATGGGGCCGCCCGGTCAGCCTGCCGATCCCTGCAGGCGCGGCGAGCGTCACGACCTATGGCGACCTCGGCCTCGGCGAGCACGCCGCGCGGGCGAGCCGGGGAAGCTCGGGGCGGGGGACAAGTGCCATCACGACCCGATGTTCACCGAGGACGGCGAGTGCCTGTTCGGCCAGTGCGGCGCGGCGCAGACCCATCTCGAGCGGCAGGGCGTGGGCGTGGGTGACGTGTTCGTCTTCTTCGGGCTTTTCGCGGAGCAGGGGGGCGGCGAGCCGCATCACCGCATCTTCGGCTATCTCAAGGTCGAGGAGATCGTCCCGCTTGCGCCCGGCGCCCCGGCGGAGCTGGTCGAAAGGGGCCACCCCCACGCGCTCGCCTTGCACGCGCGGAACGACTGCATCTGGCGGGGCGAGGGGCGCGTTGCGACGCGCGCGAGCGAGGCGCTGCGCCTCACCGTGCCGGGCGGCCCGCCCAGCCTGTGGCGCCGCCCGGACTGGCTGAAGCGCGGGGGGCTGTCCTACCACGACCGGGCGGATCGCTGGTTGCGCGCCAAGAACGGACAGCGGCGGTTGAGGGCGGTGTCGCGCGGGCAGGAATTCGTCGCCGATGTCGGGCGACGACGTGCCCCGCGCGAATGGCTCGAAGCCGTGATCGCCGCAATCAGAGCGTCCTGATGATGCCTGAGAAATCCACCCCGCCGTGCTCTTCGGCAAAGGCTTCGTAGATCGCCTTGGCGTGGGAGCCGAGCTCGGCTTTCGCACCCGCTTTCTCCGCCGCTTCGATCGCTAGGCGCAGGTCCTTGACCATCAGCGCGGCGGCAAAGCCAGGGGCGTATTCGCGGTCCGCCGGGCTTTCCGGGCCGACGCCGGGGACCGGGCAATAGCTCGTCATCGACCAGCACTGGCCCGAGGACACGCTCGAGATGTCGTAGAAGGTCTGCGCGTCGAGCCCCAGCTTTTCGGCCATGGCGAAGGCTTCGGCCGTGCCGATCATCTGGATCGCGAGCAGCATGTTGTTGCAGATCTTCGCCGCTTGTCCGTTGCCCGCGTCGCCTGCGTGGATCACGGCCTTGCCCATCGCCTCGAGGATCGGCTTGGCGCGTCCGAACGCCTTGTCCGACCCGCCGACCATGAAGGTGAGCGTGCCCGCATTGGCCGCCGCGATCCCGCCGGAGACGGGCGCATCGACCATGTCGTATCCGTGCGCCTCGGTCACTTCGATGACTTCGCGCGCGGTGGCGACGTCGATGGTCGAGCAGTCGAGCATCACCGCGCCTTCGGGCGCATGGCCGATGACGTCGTCCCAATAGACCTGTTTCACGATTTGGCCGTTGGGCAGCATGGTGACGACCGCTTCGGCCTCCGCGCAGGCTTCCTTGGCGGTGTCGAAGGTTTCGCACCCCGCGTCCTTCGCCGCGGCGAGCGCGGTTTCGCTGAGGTCGAAGGCGCGCACCTCGTGCCCCGCCTTCACAAGGTTGGCGGCCATCCCGCCGCCCATGTTGCCGAGGCCTATGAAGGCGATTTTCATAGCTAGTCTCCGATCAGATTAGGAACGAGGCGATTCCGATGAGAATGAGGATGATGCCGAACACCAATAGCTGCTTGCCGAAAGCGAATTTCTCCATTCGTTTCCAGCCGATGGGCTGACCTTTCTTGTCGAACCCGACCATTGTAAGGAAAAAGGTCTGCTCGATGTCGTCCTCTTCCTCGGAACCTTGATCGTTAATCCAGCCGATCAGAGCCATCAGAGCACCTGCCGGAATTAAGAACCAACCGAGCACGCTAGCGCCCCTTCCAATTCCCCTCGCGCTTCTCGATGAACGCCGCCATGCCCTCGGCCTTGTCCTCGCTGGCGGTGAGGATTTGGAAGATGCGGCGTTCCACGATCAGCCCCTGGTCGAGCGTCATCTCGAAGGCGGAGTTCACCATCTCCTTGTTCGCGATCACCGCCATCGGCGGCATCGAGGCGATGGTGGCGGCGGTCTTGAGCGTCTCGGCAAGCAGATCGTCATGCGGCACGACCTTCGCGACGAGGTTCGCGCGTTCGGCTTCCTCCGCGCCCATCATCCGGCCGGTGAGGCACATTTCCATCGATTTCGACTTGCCGATCGCGCGGGTGAGCCGCTGCGAGCCGCCCATGCCGGGCGCGACGCCGAGCTTGATCTCGGGCTGGCCGAATTTCGCGTTTTCGCTCGCAATGATGAAATCCGCCATCATCGCCAGTTCGCACCCGCCGCCGAGCGCAAAGCCGTTGACCGCCGCGATCCACGGCTTGCGGGTCTTCTTGACGATCTCGCTCGTCCACGGGCTGAAGAAATCGTCGAGGTAGAAATCGGCCGCCGCCTTGTCGTGCATCTCCTTGATGTCCGCGCCCGCGGCGAAAGCCTTGTCGCCGCTGCCCGTCAGCACCGCGCACAGCTGGCTCTCGTCGGACTGGTAGTCGGCGAAAGCCTCGATCAGTTCGGCGAGCACCTGCGTGTTGAGCGCGTTCAGCGCCTTGGGCCGGTTGAGCGTCATCAGGGTGACGCCCTTCGACCCTTGCGCGTCCTTTTCGACCGTTATCGTTTCAAAGCTCATAGCGGTTTCCATTCCTCTTCAGGCGGGAGGGGGGCGAAGATCGCGTCGAGCAATTCCTCGCTCACGCCCTCGGGGGTTGCGGGGTCCCACTTGGGGTCGTTCGTCTTGTCCACGATCACCGCGCGCACGCCTTCGGCGAAGTCGGGGCGCAGCAGCACGCGGCTCGCGATGCGGTATTCCATGCGCATATTGTCGGCGAAGTCGGTCAGCTCGCTGGACGCGGCGATCTGGCGCAGCGCGACCTTGCAGGTCTGCGGGCTTTTCGTGCCGAGTGTGTCGCGCTCCTTCAGCGCCCAGTCGTCGCCCGCATCCGCCGCCTTGTCGAGGCTGGCGAGGATGTCCTCGTAGGTGTCGGAGGCGAAATGCTTGGCGATCTTGTCGGCATTGCCCTTGATCTTGGCCTCGGGCGGTGTGCCGGTGGGTTCGGAGAGGATCCCTGCGATCCGGTCGGGATGCTGGGCGATGCGCGCCTTGATGTCCTCGAGCAGGGCGTGCTCGACGTAATGCGTCGCGATGCCGGTCCACAGGCATTCCGATCCGTCGAGCCGCGCGCCGGTCAGCGCGAGGAACTGGCCGATCCGTCCGCCGATGCGCGCGAGATACCAGCCGCCGCCGACATCGGGGAACAGGCCGATCCCCGATTCGGGCATGGCGAAGCGCGTGTTCTCGGTCGCGACGCGGAACTTGGCGGGCTGCGAAATGCCCACGCCGCCGCCCATCGTGATGCCGTCCATGAAGGCGACGATGGGCTTGGCGTAGGTGAACATCTGGTGGTTCAATTGGTATTCGTCGTGGAAGAACCTGCGCCCCGAAACGCCGCCGTCGTTGAGCGCCGAATCGCGCAGCATGGCGATGTCCCCGCCCGCGCAGAAGCCGCGCCCCTCGGCATGGTCGAGGATCACCGCCTCGACCTCGTCGTCGTTCTCCCATTCGCTGAGCGCCGCGCTCATCGCGTGGCACATTTCCAGAGTCAGGGCGTGGATCGCCTTGGGGCGATTGAGCGAGATATGGCCGACGCGGCCCGTTTTCCTCGTGAGGACTTGGTCTGTCATTCCTGTTCTTTCGCTTCGATGAGGTCCCAGCGATTGCCGAAGGGGTCCTGAAATACGGCGACGAGGCCATAGGGCTCGTGGCGGGGTTCCTCTTCGAACACCACGCCCGATGCTGTAAAGCGTGCATTGCTTTCCGCAAAACTGTCGGTTTGGAGGAAGAACCCGACGCGCCCGCCCGCCTGCCGGCCGATGGCGGCGGCTTCGGTGTCGTTCTTGGCGCGGGCCAGCAGCAGCCGCCCGCCGCCCGGAGCCTCGATGACGACCCAGCGTTTCCCGCCGCCCATGTCGGTGTCCTCGACGAGCGCAAAGCCGAGCGCGCCGACATAGAATTCGAGCGCGGCGTCGTATTCGGGCACGATGAGCGTGGTCATGGTGAAGGCGAGGGTGGTCACTCGAACACCTCGGCGAGCGGCGCGACGGGCTGCCTCGGGGGATTGCGATACCACGCGATGAACCAGAAGGTCATGGCCGAGGCTACCGACGGCGCAGCCAGAGCGAACCAGGCCCATAGCTCACCGTTGCTGCCGAACCATTCCAGCAGGCCAATGACGAGCGCCGAGCAGGCGATTCCGGCGAGAAGGAAAACCCACCACGGCCCCTTGCCCCATCGCTCGGTCGCAAGGATTGTCGGCACCGCGACCGGGGCCGCGACCGTCGCTCCGAGGGCGGCAACGAAGACGGGAAGGATCGCGAGGAAGAAGGGCGACCCGCCGCCGTCGCGGAGGGCGACGATCGCAATAAAGGCAACACCGCCCGCCAGCGAGGCGGCGAGGTAGGCGAGCAGGAGGAGCGGCACGCGTCTCACTCGCGCCCGCGCTCCGGGACGACCTCCGGGGAGCGATGACGCAGTGCACGCATCCGGATGGACCGCTCGCTATCCCTCACTGCCGCAGCAGGTCCCGCCCGACGACCATCCGCATGATCTGGTTCGTCCCTTCGAGGATCGAATGGACGCGCAGGTCGCGCCAGAACCGCTCCACCGGGTAGTCCTGCAGGTAGCCGTAGCCGCCGTGGAGCTGCAGCGCGCGGTCGACGATGGCCGAGCCGCTGTCGGTCGCAAGCCGCTTCGCCATGGCGGAAAAGCGCGTCTTGTCGGGCGCGTTGTCGGTGACTTTCGCCGCCGCAAGATACAGGAGAGCGCGCGCGGCCTCGAGGTCGGTCGCCATGTCGGCGAGCGTGAACTGCGTGTTCTGGAACTCGGCGACCGGCTGGCCGAACTGGGTGCGCTCCTTGGTATAACGGATCGCCTCGTCGAGGCAGCGCTGCGCTCCGCCAAGCGAACACGCGCCGATGTTGAGCCGCCCGCCGTCGAGCCCCTGCATCGCGATGCGGAAGCCTTCGCCCTCGCCGCCGACGACGTTCTCGGCAGGCACGCGCACGTCCTCTAGGATCAATTGCGCGGTCGGCTGCGAGTGCCAGCCCAGCTTCTTCTCGTTCGCGCCGAAACTGACGCCGGGCATATCCTTCTCGATCACCATGCAGGTGATGCCCTTCGGCCCGTCCTCGCCGGTGCGGACCATGGCGACATAGACCTCGTTCTCGCCCGCGCCGGAAATGAACTGCTTGGTGCCGTTCAGGACATAGTCGTCGCCGTCCTTCCTCGCCGTGGTCTTGAGCGCGGCGGCGTCGGAGCCGCTCGAAGGCTCGGTCAGGCAGTAGCTCGCGATGTGTTCCATCGTGATGAGCTGGGGGAGATACTTGTCCTTGACGCGCTGGCTGCCGAAGCGGTCGATCATCCACGCGGCCATGTTGTGGATCGAGATGAAGGCGCTGGTCGAGGGGCAGCCATAGGCCATCGCCTCCATGATGAGCGCGGCTTCCAACCGCCCGAGGCCGATCCCGCCCGATTCTTCCGAGACGTAGATCGCGCCGAAGCCGAGTTCGGCGCTTTGCGTGATGACGTCGCGCGGGAAGATGTGCTTTTCATCCCATTCGGCGGCGTTGGGGGTGATGTTGTCGGCGGTGAAGCGGCGGGCGACCTCCTGGATCGCGAGCTGGTCTTCGGTGAGCTGGAACTGTCCTGTCATGGCCCATGCCCTTAGCGAGCGCGCGGGGGGAGGGGAAGGGCGCGCGGCGCGCGTGGCCTTGCAGTTTTTGCTAGCGCTTGCGCGGCTTGCTTGCGACACACGGGGGCATGGCCAGAGACGACGCTTCCGAACCCGCCGCCCGCCTGATTTTCGTCTACAATGCGGACAGCGGGGTGTGGCCTTGGATCGAAGGCATGGCGCAGAAACTGTTCGCGCCGGAGCGCTATCCCTGCTCGCTGTGCCTGCTCACCTACGGGCGGCTGATGATGTATTCGGACTGGCGCCGCTTCGTGTTCCGCCTGCCGCTGGAAAAGGTCTTCCTCCACCGCGACGAGGCGGCGAGGAAGGGGCTGTCGGCGGAATGGCCCGCGGTGCTGCTCGACACCGGGCGGGGGGAGCCGATCGTGCTGGTTTCGGCGGCGGAGTTGAACGCCATGCAACACAGGCAGGCGCTGATGGCGCTCTTGTTGGAGCGCTTGAAGGAAACCGGCGTGCTCGCGCGGTAGGATCGGCCCTCGGCGGTTCCAACAGCCGAAAACGCAAGGGCGTCAGGGGGTATGACCGACGCGCACTTGCACGGCCCGCACGAAAAGGGGTCAGTCGAGGATCGCCTCGGCTTCGATCTCGACCTTCCATTCGGGGCGGCACAGCCACGCGACGCCCGCCATGGTCGCTGCCGGGGGATGCGCGCCGAAGAAGCGAGCATGGACCGCGCCGACCGCGTCCTGCTCCGCCGGGTCGGTCAGCAGCATCCGGGTGCGCACGACGTGCCGGGCCGAGCCGCCGAGCTGCTCGATCGCGGCCACGATCAGGGTGAGGCAGCGCTCGGCCTGCGCGGCGGCATCGCCCGGCGTGGTGGTCCCGTCCGGCTCGATCGGCCCGGTCCCGGCGACGACGATCCGCTCGCCCGTCCGCACCGCGCGGCAGAAGCCGAAGGCGCTTTCGTAGGGCGAGCCGGAGGTGGCTCTTTGCCGGCTGCTCATCCGCAGGTGATCGCCTCTATGACCATGTCGTCGTCGTAGCGCACGTTCACCCGGTCGACCCGATAGTCCATCGTCCACGCGCTGCGCGGCGGCCCCCAGCGCAGGGTGCGCGCGCCGGTTTCGGAGAGGATGCGCTCCCCGATTTCGGGGGTGGCCTTCTCGCCGACAAGGTTCTGTACGGGACCGGCATCGCAGACCATTTGCCCGGGCTCGACCGGGTTCGGGTTCGGGGCTGGTGCAGGGGCAGGCTCGGCCATGGCGCAGCCCGCGGCGGCGAGGGCGGCAGGGGCGGCAAGGGCAACAGGGACAAGGCGGTGCATCATGCTCTCCTCTCGCCCCGGTATTGCCACGCAGGCGGCATCCCCGGCAAGGGTGTCCGCCTGCCGGTCACCCCATGGTCGGGATGACGAAGGCGTTGGACCCGTCACCGCCACCATCGGGCCAGCGCTGGGTGACCTTCTTCTTCTTCGTCCAGAAGGCGTATCCTTCGGTCCCGTACTGGTCGATGTCACCGAAGCCCGACCGCTTCCACCCGCCGAAGGAATGGTAGGCGACCGGCACCGGGATCGGCACGTTGATGCCGACCATGCCGACGTTCACCCGGTTCGCGAACTCGCGCGCGGCGTGGCCGTTGCGGGTGAACAGCGCGACGCCGTTGCCGTATTGGTGCTCGGACGGCAGGCGCAGCGCTTCCTCGAAATCCCTGGCCCGCACGATCTGGAGCACGGGGCCGAAGATCTCCTCCTGGTAGCTCTTCATCTGCGGGGTGACGCGGTCGATCAGGGTCGGTCCGACAAAGAAGCCGTCCTCGTGCCCCTGCAGGCTGAACCCGCGCCCGTCGATGACGATTTCCGCGCCTTCCGCTTCCGCAGTGTCCACCCACTGCTCGATCCGCGCCTTGTGTTCGGGCGTGACGACGGGGCCGTAATTGGCATCCGGGTCGGTCGAGACGCCGATCCTCAGCGCATGGATCGCGGGAATGAGCTTTTCCTTGAGCCGCTCGGCCGTGTCCTCGCCCACCGGGACCACGACGGGCAGCGCCATGCAGCGTTCGCCCGCCGAGCCGAAGGCCGCGCCCGCAAGGTCGTTCACCACCTGGTCGAGATCGGCATCGGGCATGACGACGCCGTGGTTCTTCGCCCCGCCGAAAGCCTGCACGCGCTTGGCCCGCTTGCAGCCTTCGGAATAGATGTAATGCGCGATGTCGGAGGACCCGACGAAGCTGATCGCGGGGATGTCGGGATGCTCGATGATCGCATCGACCATCTCCTTGTCGCCGTGGACGACCTGCAGCAGCCCCTCGGGCGCGCCCGCTTCGAGGAAGAGCTCGGCGAGCCGCACCGGCACGCTCGGGTCGCGCTCGGAAGGCTTGAGGATGAAGGCATTGCCCGCCGCGATCGCCATGCCGAACATCCACATCGGGATCATCGCGGGGAAGTTGAACGGGGTGATCCCCGCCCCGATGCCGAGCGGCTGGCGCAGCGAATAGACGTCGATGCCGGGGCCTGCCCCTTGCGTATATTCACCCTTGGAAATCTGGGGCACGCCGCAGGCATATTCGATCACTTCAAGACCGCGCTGGACGTCGCCCTTGGCATCGTCGACGACCTTGCCGTGCTCGCTCGACAGCAGTTCGGCGAGTTCCTGCATATTGGCCTCGACCAGTTCCTTGAACTTGAACAGCACCCGCGCGCGCTTCTGCGGATTGGTCGCGGCCCATTCCGGCTGGACCTTTTTCGCGGTCTCCACCGCGCGGTCGAGCAGCGCGGCATCGCCGAGCGCGACCTCGGCCTGGACCTCGCCGGTCGAGGGATTCCAGACCTTGTGCTTGCGGGTGGGGGCGGGGCTTTCGCCGACGATGAAATGGTCGATCTGGCGCATGGGGTGAGTCTCTTCCTGTGCGGTTCTGTCCTTGGCGGGCCAAATGCAACCCTGCCGCGCCGCTGGCAAGGGCAAGCGGCCTCTCCAAAGTGGCAGCGGGCCCATGCCGAAGGGCCGTGCGGGCGGATAAACCGGCGAACCGGTCAGGGGCCGCGATAGGGCACGGCGGGCAGGGCGGGCAGGTTGTCGAGATTCCCGCGCCGGCGGCGTTCGGCGATCAGGCTCCGGATGCCCGGATCGGCAAAAAGCGCGTGGTAGCGCGGGTGCGCGCGGACCGCTTCGGGCCATTCCTCGCGCGGGGTGTCGAGGAAATCCACCAGCCACCGGCGCATCATGCCGGGCCTGCGGAAATAGCCGCTGAGCCGGTCGAGCCCCGCCTCGTATTGCCCGAATTCGCCGAGATACATCCCCTCGTGGATCGTATCGCCGTATTCGGACAGGGGGAGCGGGTTGGGGCTCCCGTCCCGTATCGCCATGAGGACCGGGAAATACTTGTCGCTGACCGATTCGGGCAGGCCGATCGCGGTCATACGCTCGCGCACGCGCGGCACGTCGCGGTCGTAAAGTTCGGCCTTCCCGGCATAGGCGAGGGCGTGCAGCCAGTACGCCGACGTCACGGTGCAATAGACGCATTCGCCCGCGAATGTGCGGACCGCGGAATAATTGCCCGTGGCGAGCAGGCTTTCGGCGTAGCGATGGCGGGTCGGCCCATGGGCCGGATCGAGGTCGAGCGCGGTGCGATAGGCCGCGATCGCCGCCTCGTGCTCGCCGATCTCCGCCAGTGTCCGGGCATGGAAATGATGGGCGAGGCCAATCTCCGGCGCTTCGCCGGTGATGGCCTCGAACTCCAGCAGGGCCGCAGCGATGTCGCCCCCATAGACCGCCGGCAACCGCGCCCGCACAATCCGTGCGAGAAGGTTTTCACCGTCGAGCGCGAGCGCGGTCGCGATCGCCTTGGCCGCGATGGCCTGCCTCTTTTCGGCTTCGTACCCGGAGATGATCGCAAGCGCGCGCCCGGCATGGGCATCGGCGAAATCGGGATCGATCCGGCTCGCGCGGGTGAAATCGTCGAAGGCGTCCTGCTTGTTGCGGATGTCGCCCACGAGACTCTTCTGCAGCCCCTCCTGGAAGGCGGCATAGGCTTGCGGGTCCACTCCGTCGGGCGAGGGCATGGGAAGCGATCCGACACCGGCGTAGACCTGCAGGGCGCTGACCAGGGCTTCGAGCGCAAGGTCGCCGAGGGTGGGACGCGAGATCGCGTCGGTGAATCGGTCGCGCCACAAGATCGTCCCGCTCCCCGCCTCGACCAGCGCAAGGTCGAGGAAGGTCTGGTCGAGCGCCGTGCCGACTTCGCCGATGACGAGATGGGTCGCGCCGAGCGACTGTGCGAGTTCGGCCTGGGTCCGCGTCGTCTCGGCCGCCTCGGTAACGCGCGGGCCCGGCACGAGGGCCATGCGTTCGATGAGGGCGAGATGGCCCGACATGGTCCGCGACAGGTCGGTCGCGAACTGCCGCACATCCTCGCCGTCGGTCTCGGCGGTTTCGAAGGGCAGCACGGCGAGCGTGACCTTGCTTGCCGCCCCTCCGGTATCGCCGGACGTCGGCGCGCCGAGGAAAGCGTAGAGGCCAAGGGCCAGCGCGACGACGACCGCCAGCACCGCTGCCGCGAGCGGCCAGCGCCGCCGTCCTGCCTCCGGCGCTTTTTCCGCCGGTGTCGCTTTTTGCGTCGCCGGCGCCGCCTTCGCCGGAACGGGGCCGGGCTCGGCGGCGGCAGGAGCGGCTTTCGCTTCGCCGCCTGCCGGTTCGCCGCGCGCGGCGTGCCCTTCGTGCAGGCAATAGCCGACGCCGCGAATGGTCTCGAGCAACGCCGCGTCCTCGCCCAGCGCCTTGCGCAGCGAGGCGATGTGGACCTGCAGCGCGTTCTCCTCGACGATCGTGTCGGGCCAGACTGCCGCGAGCAGTTCGTCCTTCGTCACGACCTCGCCCCGGCGGCGGGCGAGAACCGTCACGATCCCGAGCGCGCGGGGGCCGATCGCGACTCGCTCGCCGTCCTTCAGCAGCTGGCGATCCGGCTGCAGGATGTGGGATCCGATCGCTTGCTGGTCCATCGCCCGCCCGTTCAGACTTTCGCTCGCCTTAAGCTTATGCCGCCTCCTCTCGCCCTGTCACCCCCGGCGAAGATTTCAGGAAGGGAAAACAGGACGGCGCGGTCAATCGAGTGATCCTGTAAATCGCTGATACCGCGTGATTAATTCGCACACCTTCAGGAAAACAACAGGTTTCAGGCGCTCTTCACGCAAGCTTCACCGGAACGCCAAGGATCGAATTGGGGGGCTGGCCTAGTCCTTGGGTCGTCGCCGGGACACAGCGCCGCACAGCACAGCGCATCGCTCCGGGGCAGGACACAGGCAAACGCACGACCACACAGGAGACTATCGATGTTCAAGACCCTTTACGCCGCCGCCGCTCTCGCCACCCTCGCCGTCGCGGCCCCCGCCAGCGCCAAGGAAGAAGCGGTGAGCGTCACCGTCAGCTTCGCCGGCCTCGACATTGCGAGCAAGGACGGCTTCGCCGCGTTCGAGCAGCGCATCGACACCGCGATCGACCGCGCCTGCCGCATCAACGGGCGCCGCACCCTCGCCGAAATGCGCGCGGTCCGCGACTGCAAGGCGAGCATGACCACGAGCGCCGAACTCGCGGTGGCCGAACTGCTCGCATCGCCCGAACGCTTCGCCTCGGCGAACGAAATCACCCTTCGCGGCTGATCTTCACGTCCCCGAAGACCAACCCGCGAGAAACGGGAAGGGCGGCGCCAAAGCGGATGGCGTCGCCCTTTCTTTCGTCTGCGGCAAGTCGCGCCTGACGCGCGGCCCGGGTCACAGCAGCGCCGGTTTCGCCAGCATCCAAAGCGCCATGCCGATCATGAAGAGGTTTTCGGTCAGCGAGACGAAGCCCAATGGCACATTGCTGTCCCCGCCGACACAGGCGCACTTGAGTTCGCGCTTTTCGACATAGACCGCCTTGAACACGCTGACAGCGCCGATGGTGCCGATCGTGAGCGCGAGCGGGATCGAGACGATGTCGAGCACGTGCGCGGTCATCAGGAGCCCCGCCAGCCCCTCGGCGTGCGGATAGACATAGCCATAGGGCACCCAGCGCTTCGCCAGCAGGTCGTAATTGAGGAACATGGTCGAGAAGCTCTCGACATCGCGCAGCTTGAGGTAGGCGAGGCCGACCATCGAGAAGCTGACGAACCATTCCGCGGCAAGGAGCGAGAACGCCGCGCCGGTCGCGACATAAGCCGCACCCGCCGCCATCAGCGCCATCAGCGCGAACAGCGCGATCACGGGGCGGTAGGTCGTCCCCTCGGTCTTCGCGGGCTTGCCGAAATGCGCGGCGAGATCGGTGTAACCGCCGATCCGCTCTCTCCCGATGAACGCCTGCGGAGTGGTCTTGACGCCGTGCTCGGCCTTGAAGGCGTCGGTTTCGGCGCGGGTCGTGAGGTGGTGGTCCTCGACCGCATAGCCCTCGCGTTCGAGCAGCCATTTCGACTTGATGCCGTAGGGGCAGACATGGCCCGGCATGACCATGCGGTAGAGTTTGGCGGTGCGGGGCTGTTTCATTGTGAATCAGTGCCTTACTTGCGACCTCGTTCCAAAAGGTCGACCAGTTCCTCGAACTTGGCGCGCTGCTCGGCCTCGTCGCCGCTGGCGATCGCCTCGGCGACACAGCAGGCGGCGTGGTCCTTCAGGACCTGGCTTTCGACCTTGGCGAGCGCGGACTTGATCGCGGCGATCTGGTGGAGGATGTCGATGCAGTAGCGGTCGTCCTCGATCATCTGCGCGACGCCGCGCACCTGGCCCGCGATGCGGTTCAGCCGCTGCACCTTGGCCCTGGTCTTCTCGTCCATCACGATCGCCTCCGCTTGATACCCTAGGGGGGTATGTAGACGTCCGGAGCCGGATGGCAAGCCCGCAAGGAGGCTGCACGAAAGCCGATCAGTGTTCGTGGCCGCCCTCGAAGCCCGCATATTGCTCCGCGGTCATGCCGGGCATGGCCTTGACGAAGGCGGCGATGTTCCAGAGCGTCCTATCGTCATGGGGCGGGCCGAAGGCGGGCATTCCGCTCATCTTGACCCCGTGCTTCACCATCCAGAAGATCTCGCGCTCGCTCCATTGATCCGCCACTCTTGCGAGTGCGGGCGGATGAGGCCGCATCCCGGCGGCCCATCCGGCCTTCCCCGCGCCGACGCCGCCGTGGCAATGGGCGCAGTATTCCTTGTATTCGCCCGCCCCGGCCTCGATCATCGCGGGGGTGAACTGCGGCGGAGGCCCGACATCGCCCGCGCGCGCCTCGACCCCGTTGTGCATCGCGGTGTCGAGCGCCCAGCCGACAGCGGGATTGTGGCGGTCGGTCGCGGCGACATTGTAGGCGCCGGTCAATATCACCGCGAGGCCGATGGCGAGAAGCAGCACCAGCATTCCGATCGCTCCGACGAGTGCGCCCTTGGTGGATGGCTTCATGTCGCATTCCTTTCCGTGCAGTCGACGAAGCCGGCATATCCCAGTTCGTCTTCGGCCCCGGGAACGAGGACGATCATGTCCATGCCCGAAAGCCCGGCATCGCCGCGTTCGTCGCGCGGTCGCAGGAGGACGCTGAGGTCGCCCCTTGCAAACCGGCCTTCGCCCGCGGCGGGAAGCGGGACGAGCTTGCCGTTCAGCTTGATCGTGCCGGTGCCGCCCGGTGCGAACACGAAGGAGGGATAGGCGAGTTCGGTCAGCCGGACGGCGCATCGCCCCGCCAGACCACCGACCGCCGAAAGGTCGGCCACCGACATCGTCTCGGGCTTGACCAGCGCGGGCGAGACATTGGCGAGCGTGGCTTCGGGGGCCATGACCGGCGCCGGGCTCGGTGCGGCCTCAAGCTGGGCTTCGCGGTCGTTGCCGATCGCGGTGTTGCGGTTGCAGCCGGCGAGCGCGAGGATCATGGCGACAAGGGCGATCGCTCTCATTGCCGCGCCTCCTCGGGCAGCCGCTCGGCGACCCGGACCCCGTTTTCCTCGATGTCCTCGAGAAGGTAGCGCATCTGCGCGATCTCGCGCCGCTGGGCGAGGATGATGTCGTGGGCGAGCTTGCGCACGCGCGGGTCGCGGATGTGGGCGCGTTCGCTGGTCATGATCGCGATCGAATGGTGCGGGATCATCGCCGCCATGTATTCGCTGTCGGTCACGGTCGTCTGGCTCCGCAGCAGCCAGAGCGCGACCGAGAACACCAGCGCCGCCACGGCGAGGATCAGCGCGTTCTTCGCCCGGCTCGGATACAAGCTCCACATGAAGAGCAGCATCACAACCATCATCGCCGACCCCATCACGAAGGCCATCCAGAAGCGCGTCTCGCTCCAGAACACGTGGTCGATGGTGAAGGTGTTGATATACATCAGGCCGAACATCACGGCCGTGCTGGTGCCGATCATCGCCATGAAGCGCCAATAGGGATCGCGCCTCTCGCTTTCGCCGCTTTTGCCCTGTTCTTTCAAACTTCTTCTCCCTGTCGATGGGGCAACGGGGCGGGCCGTGGAAGGTTCGCCCGTCAGCGGCGCACCGCGCCTGATGGGCCGCGAGCCGAGTGCCTTCGTCGATCCTCTTGAAATACCCTCGGGGGGTATATATTCGGCCTGTATGAGCAAATCCCCCCGGCTCGCTGCGCCCGTCTCGCGCCGCGGCCTCATCACCAGCACCGCCGCCCTTGCCGCCGCCGCCGCGCTGCCCATGCCCGGCTGGGCGAAGGGCCGCTCACTGTCGCGCGCGGCGCAGGGCTTCGGCGAGCTTTCGGGCGAGGACATCGCGCTCACCATCGGCGAACATCACTTCATGACCGGCGGACGCGCGGGGCACGCCGTGGCGGTGAACGGGTCGGTTCCCGGCCCGCTGATCCGGCTGCGCGAAGGGCAGGACGTGCGGCTCCACGTCACGAACAATCTCTCTGAGGACAGCTCGATCCACTGGCACGGCCTGCTGCTGCCGTTCCAGTTCGACGGGGTGCCGGGCGTCAGCTTTCCCGGAATTCGCCCGGGGGAGACTTTCACCTATTCCTTCCCCGTCCGCCAGAGCGGGACCTACTGGTGGCATTCCCATTCGGGGCTGCAGGAACAGGCGGGGCATTACGGCCCGCTGGTGATCGAAAGCGCCGATCCGGACCCGCGCTACGACCGCGACTATGTCGTGCTGCTGTCCGAATTCACCCCGCTCCACCCGCACGACATCATGCGCAAGCTCAAGGTCGGGGAGCACTACTTCCAGCGTCAGATGCAGACCGCATCCGAAGGCGAGATGCCGGGCGATATGCGGCGGATGTGGGGCCGGATGCGGATGAATCCGCGCGACATCGCGGACGTGACGGCGAACACCTACACCTATCTCGTCAACGGGCACGGGCCCGCCGACAAGCTCGAATTGGCGTTCCGCCCGGGCGAGCGGGTGCGCCTGCGCGTCATCAACGGCTCGGCCATGACTTTCTTCAACGTCCGCATCCCCGGCGTGCCGATGACCGTCATCGCCGCCGACGGGCAGGAGGTGGACGAGGTCGAGGTGGACGAATTCCAGATCGGCGTCGCGGAAACCTACGATGTGATCGTAGCGCCCCCCGCCGGAAGCCACGCGATCGTCGCCGAAAGCATGGATCGGAGCGGCATGGGCGTCGCCAGCCTCACCAGCCACGCCGGCCATATCGCGACCCCGCCGCCGCTGCGCGAAATCCCGACGCTCACCATGACCGACATGGGAATGGGCGGGGGCATGATGGACCACGCCGCGATGGGTCACGACATGGAGGGGATGGAGGGCATGGACCACTCCATGCGCGACACCTCGCTCCTGCCCGCCGACGTCAAGGCGGGGCCGGGCATGGACATGGTCGCGCCCATGCCGTCCGACCGAATGAATTTTCCCGGCCTCGGCCTCGACGAGGTCGAGCACCGCGTCCTGCGCTATACAGACCTCAGGGCGAAGCGGATGAACCCGCACCGCGAGGTCGACCGCGAGATGGAAATCCACCTCACCGGGAACATGGAACGCTATATGTGGTCCTTCGACGGTCGGAAATTCACCGCCGTCACCGATGACCCGATCCGTTTCGGCTATGACGAGCGCGTGCGGGTGAAGCTCGTCAACCAGACCATGATGGCGCACCCGATCCACCTCCACGGCCATTTCTTCGAGCTTGTGAACGGGGCGGACCATATGCACCAGCCCTTGAAGCACACCGTGGTGGTCCAGCCGGGCGGCACGGCGACCTTCGATCTCACCGCCAACGAGCCGGGCGACTGGGCGTTTCACTGCCACCTCCTCTATCATATGCACGCCGGCATGATGCAGGTCGTGACCGTGCGGCCCTTCCCGCAGAACGGGCGGGCGTGATGCGCCTTTTCCTGCTGGTTCCCGCCGCGCTCGTCGCGGCGCCCCTGCACGCACAGGACCATGCCGGCCACGGCGCGCCCCCTGCCGAGACCGCGAGCGAGCTGGACCACTGCGCGATGGGCCACCTGCCGCCCGAACAATGCCCGCCGCAGGACGAAGCCGAGGAAGATCATTCGGCCCACGGCGCGATGGAAGACATGGCCGAGGACGAGAGCGCCATGCCCGGCATGGACCACTCCGCCCACGAAGCCGCGCCCGACAAGTCCGCTCCCGGTGCCGCGAGCGAAACCGCCGTCCCGCCGCGGGCCTTCGAAGGCCCGCGCCACGCCGCCGACGCGGTCTGGGGCGAGGCGGCCATGGCCCCGGCCCGCGCCGCGCTGGCGCGGGACAGCGGCGGATTTCGCACCGGCATGGTGATGATCGAACGGTTCGAAGCGCGCCTTGCCGCCGATGGCGGCGCCGATGCTTTCCTGTGGGACGCCCAGGGCTTTTACGGCGGCGACATCAACCGCTTCGTCATCAAGACCGAAGGCGAGGGCGAGTTCGGCGGCGATCTCGAAAACGCCGAGGCGCAGGCGCTCTACAGCCGGGCGATCGGCCCGTTCTTCGACCTTCAGGCGGGCGTGCGCGTGGACGACGCACCCGACACGCGCGCGCACTTTGTCGCGGGCATACAGGGGCTTGCGCCCTATATGTTCGAGCTCGACGCGGCGCTGTTCCTGTCCACCGAGGGCGACCTCACGGCGCGGATCGAGGCCGAATACGACCAGCGCATCACCCAGCTCCTGATCCTCCAGCCCCGCATCGAGGTCGAGCTTGCCGCGCAGGACATTCCCGAGCGTGCGATCGGCGCAGGCTTCACGAAAATCGAGCCGGGCGTGCGGCTGCGCTACGAATTCCGCCGCGAATTCGCGCCCTATCTCGGCATCGAATACGAAGCGAAGGCCGGGCGCACAGCCGACATCGCGCGCGCCGCGGGGGAGGACCCCGACGGGATCAGGCTCCTCATCGGCCTGAGGACATGGTTCTGACCCGAAAGGGCCACCGTCGAACCTGTATTGACCGCTTGCGAATTATCGTGCCAAGGGGCGAGCGCATTGCGGGTGTAGCTCAATGGTAGAGCAGAAGCTTCCCAAGCTTAAGACGAGGGTTCGATTCCCTTCACCCGCTCCAGCCCCCGCGGCATTTCCCCGCCATCCTCGCCGAGCCGACGCTGCCTAGCCCGCCTGTGCCGCCTCTTCCTTCATGAAGCCGAGGTCGGGTTCGTCGAAATTGCCGATATTGGGCGAAACGAGCGGGATCTCGGCGTCGGACACGCCGAACCACTTTGCCAGCGTTGCCGAATACTGGTCGACCGATGTCGTCGGCAGCAGGCGTCCCTGGCCCACCTGTCCGTCGTCCTCGACCGAGATCGTCGGCGCGGTGCCGTAGAACTGCCCTCCCCGGACCGCTCCGCCGAGCACGAAATGATGCGATCCCCAGCCATGGTCCGAGCCGTCGCCGTTCGAGGACAGCGTGCGCCCGAAATCCGATGCGGTGAAGGTCGTCACCCGGTCCGCGACGCCGATCTCGACCATTGCCCGGTAAAAGGCGTCGAGCGCGAAATCGACACCGGCGAGCAGACCCTCATGCGTGCCGATCAGGCCGTCATGGTTGTCGAAACCGCCCGTGGCGACGAGGAAGACCTGCCGCTTCACGCCCAGCTGGTTGCGGCCCGCGATCAGCCGCGCAACGATCTGGAGTTGCGAGGCGAGGCTGTTGCCGCTGCCGAAATCGGTCGCGAGGTTCACGCCCGAAATCGCGTCGTTGATGAAGCCCGAATACTGGATCGAGCGGGCGTTCATCGTCGCATAATCGGCCGCGAACACGTGGTTGCCCTGGGCCGTGATCAGACTGCGCAGCGCATCGCTCGCCGCCCCGGAGCCATAGAAATTGCGCCCGAGCGCGCCGATCTCGATCGCGCCGGCCGGAGCAATGCCGTAAGGCTGCACCTCGTCGCCTGAAAGGAACACCGCATTGCCGGTCGCATTGATCGCGGTGAACATCGAATTGGTGTTGCTGCTCGCCGCGAGGTCGCCGATCCGCCCGCCCCAGCCCGAGGTCGACCCTTCGGGCCGGCCCGATTGCCACGTCGATTGCTGGTCGTTGTGAGAGAACAGCTTTGCCGGGCGGGGGAAACTGGTGATGTTTTCGCTTTCGAACTGCGCCCTTGTCAGCGGCACGATCAACGGGCCGACATTGAGCAGGGGCGCCATGGCGCCCTGGTCGAAGCGCGATTTGAGCCGCGGCATGGTGGGGGCGAGCGCGAGCTGCATATCGTCGGTCAGGGTCTGCTCTTCGAGCGGGCTGAGCACCTGTCCCGTAAGCGCCGCGCGGTCGATCGCGATGCCTCCATTCGCCGGCAACCCGCCCCGGATCGCGGAATAGCGCGCATAATTGGCGGCATCGAAGGGGATAAGCGTGTTGGCGTGATCGTTCCCGCCAAGCAGGAACACGCAGACCAGCGCCTTGTAGCCGTCGCCGCTCGCAAAGGCCGCCGCGTCGGACAGGCCGGCCAGGCCGAGCGCATAGCCCGATGCCGCCCCCATCATCGCGAGCTGCCCCGATCGCCGCATGAAGGCGCGGCGCGATATTTCCCCGGCCTTGCCGATATGGACCATCCGCCGCTCCTCTACTTCTGCACCAGGTAATCGTTCGAGACCATCACTAGCAGCACCGCGCGGTGGATCTGCGCAAGCTTCGCCGCCTCGCTGCTCGCCGGGCTCACCGGAGTGGCGCCGAGCGCATCGGCAATGGTCGTGCGGGTCGATTGCGACAGCTGCCCGGCGGTGAGCAGCAGGTCGAGGCGGTCGAGCAGGGCATCGATATCGTGCACGATATCGAGTTCCTGGGCGTAGGTCGCCCTGACATCGAACATCCATCCCCCGCGCCCGTCGATCGTGCGCTCCATGAAATTGATGTAGCTGGCAGCCGTCGTCTCGTTGACGATCTGGAATTCGGGCGCGACGAGATCCGCCGCGGCGGCCTGCGAATTCGCGGGCGTGTAGCCGGGGCGGAAGAAATTGAAGACCGACGGCGAGCGAAGCGGCGACTGGCCGAGCCGGTTCGCGCTCTGCGACAGGTTCTGCATCAGCCACGCGCCCGTGTCGCTGCGCGCGCCGAAGGTCCGGCCCCACTGGGCGAAGCGCAGCATGGGCTCGCGCAGCTTGCCGAAGGTCGTGCTGGTGAGCGAGGCGGGCGAAAGCGCCTCGTCGTCGAGCAGCACCGCCTTGAACACGGCCCTGAGGTCGCCGCGAACGCCCGAACCATTGTCGTCGAACGCCTGCGCGACCCGGCGGACGTAATCAGGCGAGGGATTGCTGGTGACGAGGCGCTGGATCATCTGCCGGCCGAAGAACGGCCCGACATTGGGGTGATTGAACAGCGTGTCCATCGCGATCCGCAGCGATTCGGGCGCCCCCGTCCCGGCGGGGATCGTGGTGCCGAGGAAGCGCTTTTCCTCCAGCGAATGCGTGTCGCGGCCGAAGGGAAAGCGGCGCGCCGGGTCGGCCGTCATCGGGGCGCGCAGCAGCCGGGCTTCGGGCACGTCGAGGTCGGGCTGGGACGGCGGGGAGGCGAACTTGATGTCGCCCGAATAATCGTAATTATACCCGGTGAAGACCTTGGCGATCCCGGTCACGTCGTCATTGGTGTAGGTCTCGATCGGCTCGCCCGCGCCATCGGTGCGCACCGTGCCGTCGGCGTTGAGCTCGAACAGCCCGATCGAGAACAGCTGCATGACTTCGCGGGCGTAGTTCTCGTCGGGGACGCGGCCCGTCGTCGGATCGGCTTTCTGGTTGCCGAGCGTGTTGAGGAAGACGCCCATCGCCGCATTGAGCGTGATCGCCTCGATCAGGTCGCGGAAATTGCCGAAGGCGTGGCTCTTGAGGATGTCCCAATAGGCGCCGATCGCGCTGCTCGGCCAGATCGTGATGTTGTTGACCGAGACGACGAAGAATTCGGACAGCGCGAGCGCAATGCGCTTGCGGACCGAATTGCGGCCCGACAGCAGCTGGCTCCAGATCATGTAGTCGGCCGGGTCCGAACGGAAGAACCACTGGTTGTCGTCGACATCCTCGAAGCCCAGGCCCGAGAGGAACTGCTCGGCGGTCTGTTCGATGGACTGGTTTATCTCGCGGTCGAGCCACGCCTCGTAGCCTTCCGAGCGCAGCTCGAGAACGTCGCCGGGGCTCACCGAAAGCCCGGCGTGCAGGGCGAAGCGGGCCGCTTCCTCGTCGGTCTGCGGCTTCAGCACGGTGGGCGGGGCCGCGCCGCCGCCCCCGCCTGCCGAGGCGGAGCCGCCAGGCGATCCCGAACCGCCACCCCCGCAGGCCGCCGTGGCAAGACCGAGCGCGAGCGCGGCCGTGCCGGGCGCGGCGATTCCGGCGGGCTTTGCGGGTTCGTCCTGCGTGTTGGAGGAAGGTTCCGGCGACCCGGCGGGGCCGCTTTCGGCCGCTATGCGCTCTTCGGGCTGTTCCAGCGTGTCGGACACTCGCGCTCCCCCTCCCTGTCGTCGCGCTATCAACGTGAAAGGAACGGGCGGGTCTGTCAAACCCTTCGCCGGGCAAGGTTATTGCAGGGTCGCGCCCTTCGCCGGATCGCCCGCGCGGAAGATCAGGGTTTCGACTTCGGTGCCGCTGCCGATGTTCACCCGGTTCTCCTGCCGCGCCCACACGTCGGTGAGGATCAGCGAGCGCACGGTGAGGCGCGCGCCGGGGCCGGGCGAGGGCGCTTCCTGGTAAATGACGAGGCTGCCCCCGTCGATCTCGCTGCCGAGCAGCGTGAAGGCGACCGGCTCGCCCGCGTGGGTGACGGTGAAGCGTTCCGCGATGTAGCGCACGAATTCGCGGCGGCTGGGGATGTCGCCGATGATGTCGGGCGCGGCGATCCCGCGCCGCTTCAATGCGTGTTCGGCATCGTGGAGCGGCACGCGGTGGACCACTTCGAGCATCCCCGTGCGCGCATTGTGCGAGACGATCGAGATCGCGGTCTTCTGCTGGTGCGCCGATGCCGGCAGCGCCAGCACCAGCGCCGCGAGGAGCGCGAGCAGCCAGCGGATCATTGCGAACCCTGGCTTTCCGCCATCAGGTCGCGGCCCGTGCGCGAGCTTGCCTCGGGCGACTTGAAGGCTTCGACCCGGCTTTCGATGATGCGGCGCGGATAGTAGTTGTTCTCGACGTCCGCATCGGCGGTTTCCCAGTCGGGATCGACGACGACGCTGGCGAGCCGCTTGCCCTTGGGAAAGACGAGCAGCTTGCTCACCTCGCGCGAATTGCGCCGCCAGATTTCGGCGGGGATCGTCATGCGTTTGGTCGAGCCGTCCTCGAAGGTTAGGCCAAGGATGATCGGCATGACGAGGCCGCCCTTGTTCGAGAAGCTGAGGACGTAATAATTCGCGTCCTCCTTGACCGCGCGGTCGAAGGTCCGCCGCTCCCACGGCTCGAGGCTGTCGAGGAAGCTCTCGTAGCTCTCGCGGTCCTTCGGCGTGACGGTGAACTGGTCGTTTTCGTCGTAGAAATCGGTCACGCCGGGGTTTTCGAGCACCCAGATCGGCACGCCCTGTTCCTCGTTGAGGCGCACGCCGACCTTTTCCGGCTCGCCCAGCAATTCCTCGCGGCGGCGCTTCAGGTCGATGTCGGGGTTTTTCGTGTCGAGCCGCAGGCGGTGGATCGCATCCAATGAGATGTCGACATGGTCGGTGGTGTAGAACCAGCCCCGCCAGAACCAGTCGAGGTCCGTGCCCGAAGCCTCTTCCATGGTGCGGAAGAAATCGGCCGGCGTCGGTCGCTTGAACTTCCAGCGGCGGGCATATTCCTTGAGCGCGAAATCGAACCGCTCGCGCCCGATCACCGTGTCGCGCAGGATGTGATAGGCCGCCGACGGCTTGCCATAGGCGTTGGGGCCGAGGTTCAGGACGCTGTCCGACTGGGTCATGATCGGGACCTGGTTGGTCGAGGTCATGTAGGGGATGAGATCGCGCGGCAGGCTGCGGCCCCAGGGCAGGTCCGGATCCCATTCATAGCCCGCGACGCTGTCGAGGAAGGAATTCAGCCCCTCGTCCATCCAGGTCCACTGCCGCTCGTCCGAATTGACCGTCATCGGGAAATAGATGTGCCCGATCTCGTGGATCACGACGCCGATGAGATAGACCTTTTCCGAGAGCGAATAGGTCCGCGTCCCGTCCTCGTTGAGCGTCGTGCGCGGGCCGTTGAAGGTGATCATGGGATATTCCATCCCGCCCACGGGCCCGTTGACGCTCTGCGCGACCGGATAGGGATAGTCGAAGCTGAAGCGCGAATAGACCTTCATCGTGTGGACCACCGCAGCGGTCGAATACTTGCGCCATAGGTCGCCGCCTTCCTTGGGCCAGAAGCTCATCGCCATGACGAGTTCGTTCTCGGCGCCCGGCTGGCGGTGGCCCTGTGCGTCCCAGATGAACTTGCGGCTCGATCCCCAGGCGAAATCGCGCACGTTTTCGGCGGTGAAGCGCCAGGTCTTGGTGCCGCTCGGCCCGGTGCGCTCGTTGGCGGCGGCTTCTTCCGGCGTGACGATGAATACCGGCGAGTCCGCGCTGCGTGCGGCCTCGAGCCGCTGGCGCTGCGCGGCGGTGAGCACTTCGCCCGGGTTCGCGAGCACGCCGGTCGCCGAGACGATGTGGTCGTCCGGCACGGTCATGGTCACGTCGTAATCGCCGAATTCGAGCGTGAACTCGCCGCGGCCGAGGAACTCCTTGTTGTGCCAGCCTTCATAGTCCGAATAGGCGACGAGGCGCGGGAACCACTGGGCGAAGAGGAAGATGTCGTTGCCGCCCTTCCTCGGATCATCGGGGAAATGTTCATAGCCCGAACGCGCGAAGATCGTGTTCTCCTCGACGATGTTGAACGCCCATTCGATGTCGAAGCTGACCTCTTCGCCCGACGCGAGCGGAGTCGGCAGGTCGATCCGCATCAGCGTGCCGACGATGGTGTGGGCGAGCGGCGTCCCGTCGGCCAGCCGGACGGCCTTGATGTCGTAGCCATAGGAATTGTCGGCCATGGCCTGCTGGCGCCGCAGCTCCTCGAGGCTGAGGCGTGCGGGTTCCCCGCCGCGCGCCGCGTCGATGCGCGGACCGCGCCTGCCGGGGCCGCCGAAAGTCGTGGTCATCTCCGCCATGCTGTCGGTGCGGAAAATGTTCTGGTCGAGCTGCATCCAGATCCACGGCAGCGTGTCGGGCGAATTGTTGACGTAGCGCACGCGGCCTTCCGCCTCGAGCCGACGCTTGTCCTCGTCGAGACGCGCGCGGATCGTGTAGTCGGCCTGCTGCTGCCAGTACTGGTGCCCCGGCGCGCCGCTCGCGTTGCGGTAGACGTTGGGGTCGGGGAGCACCTCGTCCAGTTGACGGAACTTGTCCTCGAAATCGCCCTTGGTCTGCTGGATGCCCTGTGCAGCGGCGGGGACTGAGAAAAGGAAGGCGATGATAAGGGCGATCAGGCGCAAGGGTCTGGTCCTTCGGTCGGGTCTGGTCCGGTGAGGCGAAAGCATCGACTCCGCCAAGGGGAATCGCTTGCTTTTGCGCGGGATGGATGGCGCGACCCTCGCGCTCCGCGCGCAAATGTCAATCGCCTGTCGCCGAACCTGTTTGCCCCTTCCGCTAAGAAAAGCGCCCGGCAGGTCCTTTGGGGGACCGCCGGGCGCAGCGCGCTCGCCTTGGGAGAGGTTCAGGCGGCAGCGCGGAAAATGGCCTCGATCTCCTCCTGGTTGGCGGTCCGGGGATTGGTGAAGCCGCAGGCATCGTTCATCGCGTTCGCGGCGAGCGTGGCGATGTCGTCCTCCTTCATTCCGAGCTGGGCGAGGCCCGCCGGGATACCGATATCGGCCGAAAGCTGGCGGATCGCCGCGATTGCGGCCTCCGCGCCCTGGCGTTCGTCCATGTTCGAGACATTGACGCCCATCGCCGCCGCGACATCGCGCAGCCGCCCGGCCGAAACCGCCGCGTTGAAAGTCTCGACATGGGGCAGAAGCACCGCGTTGCACACGCCGTGGGGCAGGTCGTAGAAGCCGCCCAGCTGGTGCGCCATCGCGTGGACATAGCCCAATGATGCGTTGTTGAACGCCATCCCTGCGAGGAACTGGGCATAGGCCATCGCCTCGCGCGCCTCGAGATTGGTCCCGTCGGCCACGGCATCGCGCAGGTTCTGCGAGATCAGCGCCATCGCCTTGAGCGCACAGCCATCGGTGATCGGCGTCGCCGAGGTCGAGACATAGGCTTCGATCGCGTGGGTCAGCGCATCCATGCCGGTCGCGGCGGTGAGGGCGGCGGGCTTGCCCACCATCATCGCGGGATCGTTGACCGACAGGAAGGGCGTCACGTGCTTGTCCACGATCGCCATCTTCACGTGCCGCTCGACATCGGTGATGATGCAGAAGCGGGTCATCTCCGCAGCCGTCCCGGCGGTGGTGTTGATCGCCATCAGCGGCACCTGCGGCTGCGGCGACTGGTCGATGCCTTCATAGTCGGCGATCTCGCCGCCATTGGCCGCGACGAGCGCGATGCCCTTGGCGCAGTCATGGCTCGACCCGCCACCGAGCGATACGACGAGGTCGCATTCGTGGTCGCGTAGCAGCGCAAGGCCGTCCTCGACATTACCGGTCGTGGGATTGGGCTGCGCCCCGTCGAAGATCGCGGCGCGGATGCCTGCATCTTCGAGCACTTTCGCGACGTCATCGGCGACGCCGAGCCTTGCGAGCCCTTCGTCGGTGACGATCAATGCGCTGGTGAAGCCGCGCCCGGTGAGCGTCGCAGCGGCATCGGCGAGAGCGTTCTCGCCCATGATGTTCATCGACGGCATGATGAAAGCGGTAGACATGATAATCCTCCTCCCGTTTGCGGGTTGGCTGTTGTTGACGGCATGACCGGGCGTCGGTGCGACCCTCGAGAGGCGCCCGGTCATGGCCGTTTCTTCTTCCTTCAGAAGAACCCGAGCTTCTTCGGCTCGTAGGAAACCAGCATATTCTTGGTCTGCTGGTAGTGGTCGAGCATCATGCGGTGCGTTTCGCGCCCGATGCCCGATTGCTTGTACCCGCCGAACGCGGCGTGGGCCGGGTAGGCGTGGTAGCAATTGGTCCACACGCGGCCCGCTTCGATACTGCGGCCCATGCGATAGCAGCGATTGACGTCGCGGCTCCACACGCCCGCGCCGAGGCCGAACAGCGTGTCGTTGGCGATCGAAAGCGCGTCTTCCTCGTCGCGGAAAGTCGTGACCGAGACGACGGGGCCGAAGATCTCCTCCTGGAAGACCCGCATCTTGTTGTGGCCTTTGAGGACCGTGGGCTGGACGTAGAAACCGCCCTCGCATTCGCCCGAAAGCTGCGCGATGCCGCCTCCTGCGAGCACTTCGGCGCCTTCTTCGCGGCCGATGTCGAGATAGGACAGGATCTTCGCCTGCTGTTCGGCCGAAGCCTGCGCGCCCACCATGGTCGCGGGATCGAGCGGGTTGTCCTGCTTCAGCGCGGCGACGCGGGCGAGGACGCGCTCCATGAAGCGGTCATAGATCGATTCCTGCACCAGCGCGCGCGAGGGGCAGGTGCACACTTCGCCCTGGTTCAGCGCGAACATGACGAAGCCTTCGATCGCCTTGTCGAGATAGTCGTCGTCCTCGAACATGACATCGTCGAAGAACAGGTTGGGCGACTTGCCGCCCAGTTCGAGCGTGACCGGAATGAGATTCTCGGACGCATATTGCATGATCTGCCGCCCGGTCGTCGTCTCGCCCGTGAAGGCGATTTTGGCGATGCGCTTGGATGAGGCGAGCGGCTTGCCCGCTTCGAGGCCGAAGCCGTTGACGACGTTGACGACGCCATCGGGCAGGAGGTCGCCGATCAGTTCCATCAGTGCCATGATCGAGGCCGGCGTCTGTTCGGCGGGTTTCAGCACCACGCAATTGCCCGCGGCCAGTGCCGGGGCGAGCTTCCACGTCGCCATCAGCAGCGGGAAGTTCCACGGGATGATCTGGCCGACCACGCCCAGCGGCTCGTGGAAGTGGTAGGCGATGGTGTTCGCGTCGATTTCCGAAATGCTGCCTTCCTGCGCGCGGATGCAGCCGGCGAAATAGCGGAAATGGTCGATCGCGAGCGGAAGGTCGGCGGCCATCGTCTCGCGGATCGGCTTGCCGTTGTCCCAAGTCTCGGCTTCGGCCAGCGCAGCGAGGTTCTCCTCCATCCGGTCGGCGATGCGGGTGAGGATCAGCGCGCGTTCGGCGACCGGGGTCGCGCCCCATGCGGCGCGGGCGGCGTGGGCGGCGTCGAGCGCGGCCTCGATGTCCTCGGCCTGCGAGCGCGCGACCGTGCCGATCACCCGGCCGGTGACGGGCGAGACGTTCTCGAAAGTCGCGGCGCTTTTCGCCGGAACCCAGCGCCCGCCGATGAAATTGTCGTAATGCTCTTTCAGCGAAGGCCGCATCAGTGTCGCGGCATTGGTCTGCATATCCATGGGGTTTCCTCCTCCCGCTTGTGCGCTCCGGTTGGCCCGGGGCGTCGTTGGTGACGGGGAGCAGGATGCCTCAACGGACGCTGCGGGGAAGGGGGGCGAGGTCGCTCGCCGCCCCCAAGTGTCTCACCGGTGAGACAGGTCCGTAAGGAAAAGCGCAGCGCTGCCCTGCGCGAAAGGCTCAATCGAGCCCGGCGCGGGCCATGCGGCGGTAGAAGGTCGCCCGCCCGATACCGAGATCGCGCGCCGCGGCGGCGACATTCCCGCGCGAACGGGCGAGCGCCTGGCGCAGCACGCGGCGCTCGGCAGCGGCAAGCGGGTCTTCGTCGGGCACGCCGAGGATATCGGCGACGGGAACCGGGTCTTTCGCGCTCACCTTGCAAAGCAGGTCGCGTCGCCGTGCGTTGCGATCGGCACCGATTACGAGATCGTCGCGATCGATCGCCACCAGCCCGCCTCCGCTCGGCCCTGCGTGCCCTTCCCCGTCGAGATGGACGATACGGCAGCCTTGATAGGCCGCGCCGAACAGCAGCCGCTCGAGCTCCTGCGCGGCACCCGCCAGCACGTTCATGATGAGCGCCGCCGTGTCGCGGTCGTGGTCATAGCGATTGGTCGAGACATCGAGCGCGCCGACGAGGCTCCCGCCCGCGTCGTAGATAGGCACGCCGTGGCAGCTCACCGCCACGTTGGCGGACAGGAAATGCTGGTCGCGGTGAATGACGACGGGTTTTTCATCGGCGAGACAGGTGCCGATCCCGTTGGTCCCTTCGGCCGCTTCGGACCAGCATTCGCCCGCCACCAGCCGCGCTCGGTCGAAATGGACGCGGTCGGCGTCCTCCATGCGCTCTTCGAGGATCAGGCTGTCGGCATCGGTCAGCAGGATGCAGCGCCCGCTGCGCACCAGCGTCTGCGCGATCCGGTCGAGCACCGGGCCGGCATGGCGGATGAGTTCCTCGCGCGCTCCTCTGGCGAGAGCGAGGCGGCTTGCATCGAGGCGGTCGGCAGCCGGGCCCTTGGCGGGGTCGAGCCCGTGATGCAGGGCAGATCGGCACCAGGATGCGGCGAGCGTCGAGCGTCCCGCCTGGTCCGACGAAACCGCTTCGCGCACGAGCTGGGCGTGCTCGTCCTCCAACCTGTTCTCCCTCTCCCCGCACCGCGCAAGCTATCAGAGGGGAGGGGCTCCCACAAGCGAGCCCTGCCGCGACCGGGGCGCGGCTAGCGGGCGAGCACTACGTCGCGCCCGATGTCGAGGTCCTTCTCGACTGCATCGACCAGGTAGGCCGCGACATCCGCGCGGCTGACGATGCCGTTGTGCCAGCCCGATGGATCGCGCTTGACCTTGGCCTTGCCCGATCTCGGCCCGCCGGTGAGGATCACCGGGCGCACGATCGTGTATTGCAGCGCGGAGTGGAGGATAATCTGCTCCTGCCGGTCCTTGTCGGCATAGACCCGCCCGAGCAGCGCGCGGTGGCCGAGCCGCTCCAGCGTGCTCATCGCTTGCCTGGAGCGGCCCGCGCCGTAGCCCGTCACCGCGACGAGCCGACGCACGCCGGCCTCGCTCATCGCCTCGACGAGGATTTCGGTCGTTGTGGAGAACAATGTCTCCTTCTGCCACAGCATCGAGACGCTCTCCGAAATGCCCAGCGCGTAGATAACCGCGCGCACGCCCTTCAACGCATGGGTGACGTCGGCGCTGTCGGTGGCATCGCCGGGAAAGGGTTCGACGAGGCGGGTCGTCTCGAGGCTGTCGGCGCTGCGGGCGAATGCGCGCACGGGAAGCTCGCGCCGGACGGCCTCCTTCACCGCGAGCTTGCCGATGCCCGAGGTCGCGCCCATGACGAGGATCGGCGCGCTCACGGGCGGCCTCGCGCGGCTGGCGGGAGAGATGGTTGCGTGCGTGAGATTACAATCATGCCGGCCCAACGAGCGAGCCCGCGCGAAGTGCCGAAAAGGCCGCGTCCGGCTTCATTTGACACCGACGGCTTCGATTGAGAGACTCGCGCGCGAGACGAGATGCCCTGCGCGCGCCTGCGCGAATGGACCGGTTTCGGGCTGCCGGAGAACACGAACATCCGGATAAGGAAAGGATTACAATGGCAACCGCAAAGACCGGCGATACCGTCGCGATCGATTATGTCGTCAAGACGAGGGAAGGCCGAGTCGTCGGCGGGACCGAGGGGCAGGGGCCGCAGACGCTCACGCTCGGCAATGACGAGATCTTCCCGCAGATCGAAAGCGCGCTGACCCAGATGGAAGTCGGCGGAGAGGACACGGTGACGATCGATGCCGAACACGCCTTCGGCCCGCGCCGCGAGGAACTGATCGTGGAGATCCCGCGCGCCAACCTTCCGCCCGATGCCCAGCCGCAGCCGGGCATGACCCTGTCGGCCCAGCAGAACGACGGCCAGCCGATCCAGCTCGTCATCACCGACGTCAAGGAAGATTCGGTCACCGCCGACGGCAACCATCCGCTCGCGGGCGAGGATCTGATCTTCGGCCTCACGCTGGTCGAAATCAAGCAGGCGGCATAGGCCACATCCCGACAAGGCCGGGCGCGCCAGCGCCCGGCCCCCTCACCAGGCGCGCCGGATGCACCCGCATCCGGCGCGTTCGCTCATTCGGAAAGCGTGATCGTCTCGCCGATCGCCTCGGCTGCGATCTCTTCCTCGTCGAAAGGCAGGCGCACCCACTGCTTGTCCGAGAACAGGCGGGTCTGGTCGTCGAAATGCGGCGAGGCGGGGTTGGTGGACTGCGAATAGGTCAGGATCGCATCGGCAACCGGGCCGTCCTCGTCGAAGCCGACGATCTGGATGTAGCTCGACCCGTGGAGCGGCTCGAGCCCGCCCGGCACCTTCATCGCATCGACGATCACCTGCATATTGAGCACGCCCGCCTGGTGCGGGCCGCCGTGGATCGCGATCTCGCCTTCGGGCGCGCGAAAGGCGAGCACGTCGCCCCAGCGCGCATCGAGCGCGATGCCGTTTTCGCTCAGCTCGGCCACGGCCTCGCCCAGAGCATCGAGCAGCTTTTCCGCCGCAGCGCCGCCGTCCGCCAGATCGCGCGGGGTCGCGACCGGGTCGGTGGGGTCGAAGGCGACCTGCCACAGCCCCGGCATCCGCTCGGCCTTCATCCAGAATTCGGCGAAAAGGTAGGCGCCGCGGCTGTCGGCATCGAACCGCCGGTCCCAACCGGCAAGCGCCGCGCAGGCTTCTTCCAGCGTCTCGCGCGTTGCGCACAGGTCCAGCACCGTCTCGAGCGCCATGTCGGCGGCAAGGCTCTTGTTCGCCAGCACCAGCCGCTTCGCCCGCTCGTGGTCGATCTTGCCGCCGGCAAGCAGCGCCTCGGTCTCGAGGAAATTCGAGCGCGTCCTCAGGGAAAGCGCCTCCTCGTGCTTGCCGAGGATGGGCGACAATTCCGGATGCGGCGCGCGCGGGTTGCTCAGCCAGTAGCTGTCATTGCTGTTGGTGAGATAGTCGCGCCTTATGGTCGAGGCCTGGTCCGACGCGGGCATCAGGCCCGGCACCGCCGTCCCCTCGGCCACGTCCCACGCGCATTGCGAGCGCGACCCGTCGAGCAGCGTCACCCGCGCGGCGGCGAGCGCGGTGAAGGGTGTCGAGCATTCCTCGATCTTCGCCGCCGACACGTTCGGGACGGCGGTGATATCGGCATGGAGCGCGTCGCCCGCGCGGTCGGCCGCGATCGTGTTGACCCAGGAAATGCCCAGCGTCTCGCTCACCGCGTCCTCGATCTCGTGCACGGTTTCCGACTTGCCGATGCGGATCCACGCCTCGAAGGCGCGCTGGTTGAACCGGTTGGCGTCGCGGATCGCGAAGGCCATCGACTTGCCCCATACGAAAGGCGTGCCGGGGATCGAGACGACCGGGCCGAAGCGGGTGAAATAGACCGTGCGCGTCACCGGCTCAGCGCCGCCGGGCATCGGCACGGCGACCTCGCGCGCCTCCATGTCGATCGTTTCGCCGTCGAGGACATAGCGCGTGGGATCGGCGGGATCGAGCGTCAGCGCATAGACCGTGAAATGGCGCGCGGCGGTGACGGTGTGAGTCCAGGCGACATCCTTGTTGAAGCCGAGGAAGGGCAACGGCGCCCCCGCTAGCCCGACGCCCATCACGTCGTATTCGCCGGGGATGGTGGTGTGCATCTGCCAGAAGCGGTTGGGCCCTTTCCACGGGAAGTGCGGGTTGCCGATGACCATGCCGCGCCCGTTCGCGGTCGCCTCGCCGCCGAAGGCCCAGCCATTGCTGCCCAATTCGGGTTTCACCGGGTAGGGGAAGGCGTCGAAATCGAGCGATGCAGCCTTGGCGGGCGCCTCGGCGGGTTCGGGCGGGGCGGCGTTGGCGATGCCGCTGCCCAGAGCGAGCAGGCCGCCCATGATCATCTGCCTTTCGAGATAGGCGAGCATATCGTCTTCGCCGATCGGGCGGACCCATTCCTCGCCCCGACACGCCTCGGGAACGCCCTCAGGCCCGGCATCGGCGAGGAAACGGTTGTAGCCTGCGACATAGCCTTGCGCGACCGCACGCGCTTCGGGTGCGGCATCCTTCCATCCTTCGCGCAGGGCTGGCAGATCGATCGCGGCGCGGAAGAAGACGTCGGATTCGAGATTGCCCATGTCCGGATTGCCCGGCCCGAGCCGGCCTTCGGGGCCGAAATGGAGCGATCTCTCGCCCCGGACGGTGACGAATTGTTCGGCCATGAGGCACAGGTTGTCCTGGGCATAGGCATAGGCGACCCCGTAGCCGAGCCCGCGCCAGTCGGGCGCGACGATATGCGGGATGCCGTAGGTGGTGCGGGTGATTTCCGCTTCGTAGCGCGGCTCGGCCTGAGCGCCGGTGGCCGCCATTGCCGCGACGCTCGCCGCCGCGAAAATCCATTTGCGCACGATTCTCTCCCTTCGCGTGACTTGCGAAGGGAGTTTAGAAAAGCGGGCAGGCTCCGGCAATCGGCTGCTTGCCGGTCATGGCGCGACCCACAGCCGCAGCAGCCACGCGACAAGTCCCAGGACGGCCACGCTCGCGCCCCAGATCGCCGCCATCCATGCAAGGCGCTGCCACAGCGGTCTTTCGTCTGCGGGGATCTCGGCGGGGGTGTCCTCCGGCTCAGTGATAGCCTTCATCCCCCACCTTTCCGCGGAACACCCAATAGGCCCAGCCGGTGTAACCGATGATGAGCGGCATGGTTATGACCGTGCCGACCAGCATGAAAAGCTGGCTCGAAACCGGTGCGGCCGCGTCCCAGATCGTGATCGAGGGCGGGGCGACATGGGGCCACAGTGTCACGCCGACGCCCGCCATGCCGAACAGGAACAGCGCGAGCGAGAGCCAGAACGGCTTGGAGTGCCGGTCGGTCGACAGCGCGCGCCACAGCATCACCGCCACCGCCGCCGTCAGCAGCGGGACCGGCCAGACGTAGTAGATTTCCGGCGCGGTCAGCCAGCGCGCGGCATATTCCTCGTTGAGCAGGACATTGGCGATGCTCACCGCGCCCATCAGCACGATCGTCGCCGCCGCCGCCCACTTGCCCAGCCGCCGCGCATGGTCCTGCGCCTCGCCGTCCAGCTTCCACACCAGCCAGGTCGCGCCTAGCAGGGCATAGCCTGCGAGCGTGCCGACCCCGGTGAGCAGGGTATAGGGCGTGAGCCAGTCGAACGGCCCGCCCGCGAAGGCGCGGCCCTCGACCTCGATCCCCTGCAGCAGCGCGCCCAGCGTCATGCCCTGCGCCATCGCGGCGACGATGCTGCCGCCGGTGAAGGCCGCGTCCCAATAGCGCCGGTGGCCGGGATCGCGCCAGCGGTACTCGAAGGCGACCCCGCGAAAGACGAGGCCCAGCAGCATGGCGATGATGAGCGGGTAGGTCGCGGGAAGGATCACGGCATAGGCCAGCGGGAAGGCCGCGAACAGCCCGCCGCCGCCGAGCACCAGCCATGTCTCGTTCCCGTCCCATACCGGCGCGATCGAGTTCATCGCCCGGTCGCGCTCGCGCCCGGCCTCGAAGAACTTGAACAATATGCCGATGCCGAGGTCGAACCCGTCCATCACGACATAGGCGAAGACGGCAAAGGCGATGATGAAGGCCCAGACGGCGGTGAGGTCGACGCTGTAGGTCATTCGGCCGGCTCCGCCAGCACGCCGACATTCCCGTCATCGCCCGGGTTGTGCGACAGGCCAGGCGCGATCCCCGCGGTGCGGATCGGGCCCCTGTCGCCGCGCTTGACCCCCGGCTCGCCGGTATGCGGCCCTGCGCCCATGAGCTTCAGGATATACCACACGCCCGCGCCGAAGACGGCGAAATAGATCACCACGAAGGCGACCAGCGAACTGCCGACCGCGCTCGCCGAAAGCGGGCTTGCCGCCTCGGCGGTGCGCAGCGCGCCGTAGACGACATAGGGCTGGCGGCCGACCTCGGTGGTGATCCACCCGGCGAGCACCGCCATCAGCCCCGACGGCGCCATGACGACCGCCGCGCGGTGTAGCCAGGGCCAGTCGTAAAGCTTGCCGCGCCAGCGCGCGATCAGGCTCCACAGCCCGACGCCCAACATCAGGAAACCGAGAGCGACCATGATCCGGAAAGACCAGAACACGATGGCCGTCGGCGGCTGCTCGTCGTCGGGAATCGTATCGAGCCCGGCCATCGGCGCGTCGAGATCGTGCTTGAGCACGAGGCTCGACAGTTTCGGGATGCCGACCGCGTAATCGAGCCGCTGCTCCTCGTCATTGGGAATGCCGAACAGGTAGAGCGGCGCGCCGTCGGGGTAGGAATCGTAATGCCCCTCCATCGCCATCACCTTCTGCGGCTGGTGTTCGAGCGTGTTGAGCCCGTGATAATCGCCCGCGACGATCTGCAGCGGCGTGACCAGCGCGGCCATCCACATCGCCATCGAGAACATGGTGCGCGCGTGACGATTGGGCTCGCCCGCCTCTCCCTTGCGGCGCGCGGCCCGCTCACGCAGCAGGTGGAACGCGCCCACGCCGCCGACGATGAAGGCGGTGGTCAGGTAGGCCGCCAGCACGGTGTGGACGAGGCGATAGGGGAATGAGGGATTGAAGACGATGTCCCACCAGCTGCCGCCGGGGAGCATCTGTCCGTTCGCGCCGATTTCGAAGCCCGTGGGCGTCTGCATCCAGCTGTTGACCGAAAGGATCCAGAAGGCCGACAGGAACGTGCCCCCCGCGACCATGCAGGTCGCGGCGAAGTGAAGCTTCTTGCCCACCCGGTTCATCCCGAACAGCATCACGCCGAGAAAGCCCGCTTCGAGGAAGAAGGCGGTCAGCACCTCGTAGGCCATCAGCGGGCCGATCACCGGCCCGGCCACGTCCGAGAAGACCGACCAGTTGGTCCCGAACTGGTAGCTCATCACGATGCCCGAGACGACGCCCATGGCGAAACTGATCGCGAAGATCTTAAGCCAGAACTTGTAGAGGTCCATGAACCGCTGGCGACCGGTCTTGAGCCAGAGCCCTTCGAGCACGGCAAGGTAGCTGGCGAGCCCGATCGTGAAAGCGGGGAAGAAGAAGTGGAAGCTCACCGTGAAGGCGAACTGGATGCGGGCCAGCAGCAACGCGTCGGCTTGTTCAAACATTCTCGGTCCTCTTCGAGGGCAGGCGAATGGCGCGGTCCGATTTCAATCCCGTGACGAAGGCGATAGCGGCTTTGATCGGGTAATCTCCCGGTTTCGCTTCGGCATCACGAGGGCGGCGGCTCCACGCGGAAACGGCCGGACGGGCCGGTCCGTTCCCCGCGCGGATGGCCGCGGCCGGTGTCATTCGACCCGGGTGGTCCGCAGGTAGGGCTTGATCGTCTTGAATCCCTGCGGGAAGAGCTTGCGCGCCTCCTCGTCGCCGATCGAGGGCGGGATGATGACGTCGCCACCGGGCGTCCAGTTGGCAGGAGTGGCGATGCGCGCGCGATCTCCCAGCTGGAGGCTGTCGATCACGCGCAGGATCTCGTCGAAATTGCGCCCGACGCTCATCGGATAGGTCATGATGAGGCGGATCTTCATATCGGGATCGATGATGAAGACCGAGCGCACCGCGGCGGTTTCGCTCTCGTCCGGGTGGATCATGTCATAGCTGCGCGCGATGGTGAGATCGGGGTCGGCCACGATCGGGAATTGCAGGCTCACCCCTTGCGTCTCGTCGACATCGGCGATCCAGGCGCGGTGTTCCTCGACCGTGTCGGTGGACAGGCCGAGCGGCTTGACATTGCGCCTCTCGAATTCGTCGGCGAGCTTTGCGGTCATGCCCATCTCGGTCGTGCACACGGGAGTGAAATCGGCCGGGTGGCTGAAAAAGAAGACCCAGCTGCCCTTCGCCCATTCGTGCAGGGTGATGGGGCCGGTGGTGGTGTCGACGGTGAAATCGGGGGCGGTATCGCCGATGTGCAGGCTCATGTTCGTTTCCTCCTTGGTTGGGTGGAGACGGATTAGCGTGACTCGCCGAGGGAAGCGATGTCATTTACACGATTACGATAATCGAATTTTCAGGAACAGCCTTTTTTGCGCAATCCGGCTTTCCGATTCTGCAATTGGCACTTTTCAGTTGCGGAAATTCGCAATCGAATATCGCTTTGGAACGTGATCGCCGCCCGAATGCAAGAGCGCCCCCGCGCCGAGGCGCGGGGGCGTTCCCGTCCCGCCGGACTAAGACGGGCGGACGCGCCATCGGCTGGAAGGTGCGCCCGCCCGGTGTGCCTCAGAAGGAGAAGCCGGCGGTCAGCTTGTAGAAATCGCCGTCGTTGCCGTCCTCGATATCCGCGCCGGCCGTGAAGCGGGCGAAGAAGCCGTTGTCGGTCGAGAACTGCACATAGGGCCCGACCCACTGATACGCGACTGCTGTCGACCCGCCGGGGAAAGTGTTGCGGGTGTTGCTGAGCAGCTCGTAGTGCGCGCCGGCGGAGACATTGTCCGAGAACTTGTAGCCCGCGTTGATCCAGGTGTGGAGGAAGTCGAGCGCGGCGTCGTCGTTCCGGTTGCGCAGCGCCGCGTAGTAGCCGCCGTAGAATTCCGCCTCGAACATTTCGCCGGAATAATTGACGGTCAGGCTCGGCACGATGCCGTCGGCGAAATTGCCGCCGGTCCCGGTCGGCACGTCGTTCGCATCGAGAACGCCGCCCGAAAGCAGCGCCCCGTTGGTGATGCCGATCTGCGGCTTGATCACGAAATCGCCCGAATAGATCGCGACGCCCGCGCCGAATTCGGTCCACAGGTCGCTGCCGAGGCCGGTTCCAAAGGCGTCGGTGGTCCAGATGATGCCGTAGAAGCTGAAATCGACATTGTCGCTGATCGGGATGAGCCCGTTGAACGCCGGGTAGAAGCCGAAGAAGGCGTCCTGGTTGAGCGTGACGGTGAAGCTGTCCGAACGCCCGCCCGTTTCGCCCTGCGCGGCGGCGGCCGCAGCGGCAGTCACGGCGATTTCGCTGGAAGCGGGGGCGGTCGCGGCAGCCGAAGCCGAGGCCGAAGCCGAGGTCAGGGCGAAATCGCTGGCGCCCAGCGTGCCGGTCGCGGTGCTTTCGAGAGCGATGGTCTCGCTGCCGGCGGCCGCATCGGGCGCGATCGCGTCGAGCCGTTCGGCCAGCTCGATGGCGGCCTCGTCGTCGGCGATCGCGAGCGCGGAGGCGGCCGAACTCACCGGCAGCGCATCGCTCTTGGCCATGGCCGGAGCCGAAGCCGCGGCGATCGCGAGGACCAGCGGGGCGTGGATATAGGTCTTCTTCATGTGGAACGCTCCTTGAAAGAGAGGTGGTGCGTTCCGCCTGCGATATTTCAATGCCGGACCTCTTTTCAGAGCGGGCCCGTGCAACGGCTGCAAGCTGTCACATCAATGACACCGCTTGCGCAAGCGTGTCATGGTATCAGGTCTCACGATTTTTATGTTGCGTTGCACAAACGCCACACGCAGTTTTGCTACGCGGATTGTCCGGACAATTTGCCGAAAATGACCCTCGCGCGGTCAGTCCGCGCGCAGGCTCTCCATGTCGATCACGAAGCGATACTTGACGTCGCTCGCCTCCATCCGGTCGTAGGCTTGCGGAACCTCGTCGATGCGGATCGTCTCGATCTCGGGAAGGATGCCCTTTTCGGCGCAGAAATCGAGCATCTCCTGCGTTTCGGCAAGCCCGCCGATCCCGCTCCCTGTGAGCACCTTGCGCCCCAGCAGCACGGCGCTGTGCATCTCGGGCAGCATATCGATCACGCCGACGAGAACCTGCACCCCGTCGACTCGCAGCAGGTGGAGATAGGGCGTGACGTCATGGCGCACGGGAATGGTGTTGAGCACGAGGTCGAAATACCCCGCCTTCGCCTTCATCTCCGCCTTGTCGGTGGTGTTGAGGAAAGCGTGCGCGCCGAGGCTTTCCGCGTCGGCGCGCTTGCTTTCGCTGCGGGAAAGCACGGTGACTTCGGCACCCATCGCGGCGGCGAGTTTCACGCCCATGTGCCCGAGCCCGCCGAGCCCGGCGACCGCGACCTTCGTGCCGGGGCCGACCTTCCATATGCGAAGCGGCGAATAGGTGGTGATCCCGGCGCACAGCAGCGGCGCGGCCTCGGCCATCGGCAGGCCCTCGGGAACCTTGAGCACGAATTCCTCGCGCGCGACGATGCGTTCGGAATAGCCGCCATAGGTCGGTGTCCCGTCGCGCCGGTCGGTTCCGTTATAGGTCCCGGTCATGCCCCCATCGAGGCAGTACTGCTCGAGATCGGCCTCGCAATGGGTGCATTCCATGCAGGAATCGACCATGCACCCGATCGCGACCCTGTCGCCGACCGCGTGGCGCGTGACCTTGTCGCCGACGGCGGCCACCGTGCCGACGATCTCGTGGCCCGGCACGATCGGATAGGTCGTGCGCCCCCAGTCGTTGCGCGCCGAATGGAGGTCGGAATGGCAGATGCCGCAATGGCTGATCTCGATCAGCACATCGTCCTCGCGCAGGCCACGCCGGGTGATTTGCATCGGCCCAACGCCGCTGTCGGGCGACGTCGCGCCATAGGCACGGGTCGGATATTCGTTCGTCTGCGTTGCCATTGTCCGTCCTTCCAATGATGTGCGCTTAACGAGCCAGAGGCTCGCAAGCGCGACTGCGCGCCGGCCGGTCAGGCCGCCCCCGCGCAAGGCGTCGGGGAAGCCGACTGGCCGTGAGCGCAAAAAACTCCGCGCGGGGAAAAATCAACGGGGCGGCATCCGGATTGCCCCGTCGAGCCGGAACTGGTGCCCGTTGATGTAGGAATTGCGCGCGATCTCGAGGATCAGCGAGGCGAATTCCTCCGGCTCGCCGAGCCGCTTGGGGAAGGGGACCGAGGCGTTCAATTGCTCCCACATCGCCGGGTTGCGATCCTTCATGCCGAGCATCAGCGGAGTCGCGAAGATGCCGGGCATGACCGAGTTCACGCGGATGCCGACGTCCATCAGGTCGCGCGCCATCGGCAGGACGAGCCCGTTCACCCCCGACTTGCACGAACCGTAGATGACCTGCCCGATCTGCCCGTCCTGCGCCGCGACGCTCGCGGTGAGCACGATCGCCCCGCGCTCGCCGTCCGCGTTCAAGGGCTCGGCATTCGCCATGCCGAGCGCGGAAATGCTGGCGACGCGGTAGCTCGCGACGAGGATGCCCTGCGCGCCGAATTCATAGTCCTCGGTCGGCAGGCGCTTGTACCCGCCGCTTGCCTTGTCCCAGCCGAGCGTCTTGCCGCGCTTCGATGCCATCGCGCAGTGGACCGTCACGCGTTCCTGCCCGTTGGCCGCGCGGGCGGCGGCGAAGCCTTCCTCCACGCTCTCTTCGTCCATGATGTCGACATGGTGGAACGTCCCGCCGATCTGCGCGGCGTGCTGCTCGCCCGCCTCGTCGTTGATGTCGAAGATCGCGACTTTCAGCCCCGCTTCGGCCAGCGCCGCCGCGCTCGCCTTGCCCAACCCCGACGCGCCTCCGGTTACGACGGCGGCCATTCCCTGTTCGAGTTTCATTGCCTCTCCCTTGAACCTTGCGGCGAGAGCCTAGGCGCGAAGCGCGCGCCGCGCCACCTGTCGATTTGCAGGGACGCAGGCCGTTTCGCTCGCGCGCGGGGGTGGTAAGGATGGGGGGCATGGACAGTTTCCTCTTCACCCTGCTGCTGGTCTTCGCCATCGCATTGGGCGGGCGCGACCAGTTGCTCGTGGCGGAGCTGTCCGATGCGCTGGGAAAATCGGGCGCGCTGCTCGCGCTCGGCCTTGCGTGTTCGCTGGCGAGCGCGGCTTTCATGGCGTGGGCGGGCGCGGGCCTTGCCGGCATCCTGCCGCAGCGCGCCGCCGAAATGCTGGTCGCCTTCGCGCTCGCCATCGCGGCCTTCGAACTCGCTTGGCCCGCGCGGGTGAAGCGCCCGGCCGAGCCGACCCGCTCGCTTGGCGCGATCGGGATTGTCCTGCTCGCCCGGCAGGTTGGGGACGCGGCGCGCTTCGCCGTGTTCGCGCTGGCGGCCGAGGCGGTCTACCCGGTCGTGACGGTGATCGGCGGGGCGATCGGGGGCGGGGCGGCGGTCGCGCTCGGCTGGTTCGCCGGAGCGCGCGACCTCGCCCGCGTTCCGCTGCGCGCGCTGCGGCTGGCGCTGGCGGTCTTGCTGTTCGTTGCGGCGCTCTTCATCGGATTGAACGCGCGTTACGCGGTTTGGTGATCGACTTAGCCGATCATTGCAACCTGTCTTTTCGGGGAAACGATCTGCGCCTTCGCCCGTTGATCCCATGAAACATAATGATGCAAGTCTTTGCAATTCATTCGCAATCACGGATGCGCATCTGAACCTAGGACGCAGAAAAGGAGAAAAGCCCATGGCCGACCAATCGAATTCGAAAGCCGCCCTCATCGCCGAGTTGAACGGGCTGCTTGCCGATCACTTCGCCCTGTTCACCAAGACCAAGAACTTCCACTGGCACGTCAAGGGTCCGCGCTTTCGCGACCTGCACCTGCTGTTCGACGAGCAGGCGATCGAGATCCGCGACCAGATCGACGACATCGGCGAACGCGTGCGCAAGCAGGGCGGCGACACGCTGACCTCGATCGGTTCGATCGCCAAGCACACCGCGATCAAGGACCAGGACGCGACGACGCTTTCGGCGGAGGACATGGTCGCAGAACTGCGCGACGACAACACCAAGGTCATCGACCGGCTCAAAAAGCTGAAGGGCCTGTGCGAGGAAACCGGCGACAACGCGACCGATGGCCTCGTCGACGACTGGACCGACATGGCGGAGGAGCGCGTGTGGTTCCTCAACTCGATCCTCGGCTGATCGGATCCGGCCACACCATGCGAGGGGGCCGCTGCGGCTTTGCCGGCAGCGGCCCCTTTTTCATGTCCGCACTGGCTGGTAGGGGGCACACGTGATCGAATTCCTGCCCGATGCGGATACAGCCGCGATTGCCGATTTCATCGAACGCGCGCTCGGCGAAGCGCTCGCGGCGGGGGAAGGCGAGGTTGCGATCAGCGTGCCGGGCGGCTCGACCCCGTTCCCGGTGTTCGAGACGCTGGTGCAGCGTGACCTCGACTGGAGCCGCATCGCTGTCTGGCCGGGCGACGACCGCATCGTGCCCGAGGATCACCCGGCCTCGAACACGGGCCGCATCCGCGCTCTCTTCGAGCCGGTCGGCGCGCGCGTCGTCGCGCTTGCCGAGGACGCGATACCTCCGCATTTCGCGCTGACATGGCTCGGCATGGGCGCGGACGGGCACATCGCCTCGCTTTTCCCGAACACCGATCCCGACTCGCACGACCCCCGGCACGTGCGGCGGTTGACTCCCGACCCGCTGCCGCCCGAAGCGCCGTTCGACCGGATCACGCTGACCATCCCCGCCCTGCTTCGCACCGGGCGGCTGATGTTCGTCATCCGGGGCGAGGACAAGCGCGCCGTGTTCGAAGCGGCGGCGCGCGGGGAAAGCGACCTTCCCGTCGCCCGCCTGCTTGCGCGCGCCGCGCAAGAGGCCATTCCGGTTCAATGCTTCACCTGATCGCGAAGGCGGTCGAACGCCTCCTTCCACCCGCGCTCCATCGCGCCCTGTTGCCGCTCGCCTTTCACGTGCGCCACCGCTGGCGGCTCTGGCGCGGGACGCGGCTCGCGGGCTGCGCGGTCGTGATCGAGAACGGTGCGGGTGAAATCCTGCTGCTGCGCCATTCCTACGGCCCGCGCGGCTGGATGCTGCCCGGCGGCGGCATCGACAGGGGCGAGGAGCCCGAGGCCGCCGCGCGCCGCGAGATCGCGGAGGAACTGGGCATCGAGCTCTCCCGGCTCGAACTCGTCGCGGTGATCGAGGAGGTCGTCTCGGGCTCGCCCCACAGCGCGCATCTCTTCGCCGCCACCAGCACGGCGCGGCCCAGGCCCGACCGGCGCGAGGTGATCGAGGCGCGCTTCTTCCCGGCCGATTCGCTGCCCGAACCGCTGGGGCCCGTCACCGCAGCGCGGATCGCGGCGTGGAAGGCGCAGGGGCGGGCGCGCGGCACAGGGCGCGGCTAGAGCAGCGAGAGCTGCGCCTCGTCGCGGCGCGGCTCCTGCGCCTTGCCGCGGTCGAGATTGGAGAGGGTCAGCCCCATCAGCCGGATCGGCATGGGCAATGGCAGCGCCTCTTCGAGCAGGTCGCGCGAAAGCTGCGCGAAGCGGGCCTTGTCCTCGACCCAATCCCCGGGACGAGAGGGAATCGATTTCGCCCGCGTGACAATGCGGAAATCGATGTATTTGAGCTTGAGCGTCACCGTCCGCCCGCGCGTCTCGGCCCGCTCGATCCGCTCCCACACGATGTCGATGATGTCCTCGAGCGTGTCGCGCAGCGCGTCCGCACCGCCGATGTCCTGCGAGAAGGTGCGCTCTCCGCCGACCGACTTGCGGATGCGGTGCGGGCGCACGGGGCGCAGGTCGATGCCCCGCGCGGCGCGGAAGAGATATTCGGCGAAGGAGCCGAAATGTTCCCGCAGGAAGGCGATGTCCTTGCCCGCGAGGTCCGCGCCGGTTTCGATGCCGAGGCGCTTCATCTTTTCCTCGGCCTTGGGTCCAACCCCGTGGAAGCGCCTTATCGGGAGTCCCGCGACGAAGGCCGCCCCTTCGCCCGGGCGGATGACGCACAACCCGTCGGGCTTGTTCTGGTCGCTGGCGAGCTTGGCGAGGAATTTGTTGTAGGAGACCCCCGCGCTCGCCGTGAGCTGCGTCTTGGCGCGGATTTCCTGGCGGATCAGTTCGGCGATGCGGGTCGCGCTGCCGATGCCGAGGCGGTCCTCGGTCACGTCGAGAAAAGCCTCGTCGAGGCTCAGGGGCTCGACCAGCGGGGTATGGTGCTCGAACACGGCGCGGATCTGGCGGCTCGCCTCGCGGTAGGCGTCGAAGCGGCTCTTGACGAAAATGAGATCGGGGCACAGCCGCTTCGCCGTGACCGATGGCATGGCGCTTCTTACCCCGAACGCCCGCGCCTCGTAGCTCGCGGCGGCGACCACCCCGCGCCCGCTCGCGCCCCCTACCGCGACCGGCTTGCCGCGAAGCTCGGGATTGTCGCGCTGTTCGACGCTGGCGAAGAAGGCGTCCATGTCGACATGGATGATCTTGCGCAGCCCGTCCGCTTCTTCGGGCAGGGCGTCATCGTCGAGGGCGGGCGGGTCGGGCGGCACGCGCGCGACGATAGGCTGCTCGCCATGCGGGGAAAAGTTTTCTCCTGCTACCCATTGGAACTTTTCCATGCGATTGCGATTTTGTGCATATGCGAAAAGAAGAGTGGTCAAGCGGCGAGCCTGCGGGCATGGGGCCGGGCATGGCGACGACTGCCCAACCCTCTGCTGCGCCCGCGCGCCTGGGCGAACGCGAGCTGATCTGGCTGATGGCGCTGCTGATGGCGCTGCAGGCTTTCGGCATCGATGCGATCCTGCCCGCGCTCGACGAGCTTGCGCTCGACCTCGGTGTGCCGGGGAACGAGCGGCAATTCGTGATCGGGGTCTACCTGCTGACTGCGGGCATCGGCGCGCTGGCTCCGGGCGCGCTGGCCGACCGGTTCGGGCGGCGCCCCGTGCTGCTCGTGTCGATCGGCATATACATCGCCCTCAGCCTCGCCAGCGCGCTCGCCCCCACGTTCGACGCGCTGATCGCGATTCGCGCGGCGCAGGGCTTTTTCGCGGCGGGGATCATCGCCCTGCCGCCCGCGATCATCCGCGACCGTGTGGGTGGGGACAAGATGGCCCGCATGATGAGCCTCATCTTCGTCATCTTCCTGATGGTCCCGGCGGTCGCGCCGAGCATCGGGGAGCTGATCCTGCTGGTCGCCGACTGGCGCGCGGTGTTCGGCGCGATGGCGCTTTTGGGCGCGGCGGTCGGCGGCTGGGTTTGGTTCCGCCTGCCCGAAACGCTCGCGCCCGAGAACCGCCAGCCGATCGAGGTCGTCCCGATCGCCCGCAACATGGCCCGCGCGCTGAGCCTGCCGAGCGTGATCGGCTATGTCTTCGGCTCCTCGCTGGTGTTCGGCGCGCTGTTCGGCTTCATCAATTCCTCGCAGCAGCTGATTACCGAGACCTTCGGTGCGGGCGATCTGTTTCCCGTCGTGTTCGGCGTGTGCGCCGGTTCGATGGCGCTGGCGAGCTGGTCCAATTCGCGGATCGTCGAACGTTTCGGCGCGCGGCGGGTCAGCCACACCGCGCTGTTCGCCTTCATCGCGGTCGCCTCGGTGCAGGTCTTCTTCGCCTTCCAGCCGGATGAAAGCCTGTGGCAATTCGTCCCGCTGATGGCGATCAACATGGCACTGCTCGGCTTTATCGGGAGCAATTTCGGCTCGATCGCGATGAACCCCTTTTTCGCCATCGCCGGGGCGGCGAGTTCGGTCCACGCCTTCGTGCGGATGACGACCGCGGCAGTGCTGGGCGCGGGAATCGGCTATGCTTATGACGGGACCGCGCAGCCGCTCGCGCTGTCGCTGCTGGCGGCGGGGCTGACCTGCCTCGCGCTGGTGCTGTTCAGCGAGAAGGGCAAGCTGTTCGGCCCGCCCGAGCCCGCGATGGGCTTCGGCGCTGAGCCTGCGTCCTGATCTGCGCACCCGCATCCGCGGGTGCGATTTCCTCGCTCTTGCGACCTGAAGGCCGCATCGCTGCGGGCGTCCTTGCAGGTGTGCTGTGCACGTCTGCGCCTTTGGCTTCGACTCCGGACTTGCGGCCCTTCGTTCCGGTCTAGCGTTCGCTTTCGAGCCTGCGCCAGGCGAGCCCCGCGAATTCGCACAGCAGGGGCCGGGTGTCGCGCGGGTCGATGATGTCCTCGACGTTGAAGCGTTCGGCGCTGCGGAAGGGGCTGGTGACTTTCGCCAGCCTTTCCCTGATCGCTTCGAGTTCGGCTTCGGGGTCTTCGGCGGCTTCGAGTTCGGCCTTGTAGGCGACCTCGAGCCCGCCCGCGATCGGCAGGCTCCCCCAGTCGCCGCTCGGCCAGCAGAAGCGGTACTGATACCTCTCCGCATTGCTCATCGCGCTGCCCGCGATGCCGTAGGCGCGGCGCATGACGACGCTCGCAAGCGGGACGCTGGCCTTGTAGATCGCGTTCATCGCCTGCACGCCGTAGCGGATGGTCCCGGCCATCTCCGCCTCGCGCCCGATCATGAAGCCGGGATTGTCGACGAGGTGGACGATGGGCAGGCGGAACTGGTCGGCAAGCTTCACGAAGCGTTCGACCTTTTCGGATGTCTTCGCCTCCCACGACCCGCCGAGATAGCTCGGATCGCTCGCCACCACTGCGACCGGCCAGCCGTCGAGCCGCGCGAGCGCGGTGATCGCGGCGCGGCCCCAGCCCCGCCCGATCTCGAACACCGTGCCTTTGTCGAGGATCATCTCGAGCGCGCGGCGCATCGAATAGACCTGTTTCGGATCGTGCGGGACGAGGGAAAGCAGCGCTTCCTCGCGCCGGTCTGTGGGGTCCGAGCATTCCGCGCGGCGGGCGAGCTGGCCGACGTGTTCGGGCATGAAGGAGAGGAAATGCCGCGCCCGGGCGAAGGCTTCGGCCTCGGATCCCACCTCGTCGTCGACCACACCGTTGCGGGTGTGGATCGCGCTGCCGCCCAATGCTTCCTTGGCGTCCTCGTGGCTGGCCGAGCCGTCCTTGTACGCCTCGCCCATCGCCTCGACCACGGCTGGGCCGGCGGCGAAGATTTGCGACAGGCCCTTCACCATGATCGAGTAATGCGAGGCGACGGTCCGCGCCGCGCCGAGGCCTGCGGTCGGACCGAGCGCGAGCGCGACGACCGGCACGGTGTCGAGGTTGGTCACCACATCGCCCCAGCCGGGCACGGCGGGGATATAGGTCGCGCCGATCTGCTCCAGCGTCTTGACGCTGCCGCCGCCGCCGGTCCCGTCGATCATGCGGATGATCGGCAGGCGAAGCTCGTGCGCCATCTGTTCGGCCTGCACCATCTTGCGCGCGATGCCTGCGTCCGCCGCGCCGCCGCGAATGGTGAAGTCGTCTGCGGTGGCGACCACGGGCCTTCCGTTGATGAGAGCCTTGCCGAAGAGGAAGGGGGCGGGGGTGACGCTCTCAAGATCGCCGTTTTCGTCGTAGTGCCCGCGCCCCGCGATCTTGCCGATCTCGCGGAAGGAGCCTTCGTCGACGAGCGCCGCGAGCCGCGCGCGGGCGTCCATCTTGCCGCGAGAGTGCTGCCGCGCGACCTTGTCCGGCCCGCCCATTTCCTCCGCCAACGCCTCGCGGCGCTTGAGTTCCTCGAGTTCCTTCGCCCAAGTCATGAGTCTGTTTTTCTGCACGCCATCCGGCGTGCGAAATCCTCGCGCCTTGCGGCGCTGCGGGCGGGCGGTCGCCCTTGCGGTTGCTGCGCAACCGATTGGGATGCGCAGGCCATTGTCATTCCCCCGCAGGCTCCACCACGCACAGCACCGCCTCGACCTGCACCTGCCCGCCTTCGCTGGCCTCGAGGGCGGTCACGGTCCCGTCGAAGGGCGCGGTGAGGGCGTGCTCCATCTTCATCGCCTCGAGCACCATGAGCCGCTGGCCTGCGGTGACGGCCTGACCCTCTGCGACATCGACCGCGATGACCTTGCCCGGCATGGGAGCGATAATCGCGCCATCGGCGGCGGAGGCTTGGCCGGTGCCGTCGTGGCGCGCCGCGCTGAACAGCCCCGACCAGCCGTCGTTGTTGCTGACGAATATCCCATCGGCCTTCGCCCGGGCAATCGGCACATCCCATATGGATTGCGTGCTGACGTCCACCTCGACCACCTCATTACCGTGCCTAACACGGACTGACAGCGGCTTGGGCTCGGCATTCAAGCGGAAGCCCACCATCCGGGGGCGCCACGTATCGTCAAGGTCGAGCGAATCCTCTGCCTGTTTTCCATTCGCCATTGCAGCGATCAGCAGGCCCGCAGCTTCGAGCGCATCGTCGGGTGCCGCAGTCGGCGGGATCAGTTCGGCGAGATTGCGTTCAATGAACCCTGTGTCGAGCTTCGCAGCCTTGAAGTCCTCGGCGAGGACGAGGTTGCGAAGCAAGCCCGCGTTCCATTTCACCGGGTAGCAATGCGAACGGCCAAGCTGTGTCGCCAGCGTCTCAATGGCTTCGAGGCGGGTCGGGCGGTGGCAGATCATTTTGGCGATCATGGGGTCGTAGAAGGGCGAGACTTCCGTGCCTTCCTCGACGCCCGTATCGACGCGCAGGTTGCCGTCCCGCCGATTGCGCTGGGCCAGATAGAAGTCCTCCAACCGCCCCGTACTCGGCAGAAACCCCTTCGCCGGGTCTTCCGCATAGAGCCGCGCCTCGACCGCGTGACCGTTGATGGAGAGGTCGTCCTGCTTCAGCGGGATCGGCTCCCCGCTTGCCACGCGCAGCTGCCATTCGACCAGATCGACCCCGGTGATCTCCTCGGTGACGGGGTGTTCGACCTGAAGGCGGGTGTTCATCTCCATGAAGAAGATGCGGTCGGCGCGTAGGCCTTCGCTGGCATCGGCGATGAATTCGATTGTGCCAGCGCCTTCGTAATCGACCGCCTTGGCGGCGCGCACGGCGGCGGCGCAGATTTCCTCGCGGGTCGCCTCGTCCATGCCGGGGGCGGGGGCTTCCTCGATCACCTTCTGGTGGCGGCGCTGCAGCGAGCAGTCGCGTTCGAACAGGTGGACGACGTTGCCGTGCGAGTCGCCGAACACCTGCACCTCGATATGGCGGGGCGAGGTGATCCACTTTTCCAAAAGCACTTCGTCATTGCCGAAGCTCGCGCGCGCCTCGCGGCGGCAGGATTCGAGTGCGGCTGCGAAATCGCCGGGGGCATCGACCTTGCGCATCCCCTTGCCGCCGCCGCCCGCGACCGCCTTGATGAGCACGGGGTAGCCGATGGCTTCCGCTTCCTTGGCGAGCCGCTCGACCGACTGGTCCTCGCCCTCGTAGCCCGGCGTCACCGGGACGCCCGCCTCGCGCATCAGCTTTTTCGCGGCGTCCTTCAGCCCCATCGCCTCGATGCTGGAAGGCTTCGGCCCGACCCAGATGAGCCCGGCGTCGATCACGGCCTGCGCGAAGGCAGCGTTCTCCGACAGGAAGCCGTACCCCGGATGCACCGCCTCAGCGCCCGTTTCCTTGGCCGCCGCGATGATTTTCTCGCCGACGAGGTAGCTTTCGGCGGCGGGCGAGGGGCCGATATGCACCGCCTCGTCAGCAGAGCGCACGTGCAGAGCCTTCGCATCGGCGTCGGAATAGACCGCGACCGTCGCCACGCCCATGGCGCGCGCGGTGCGGATGATGCGACAGGCGATCTCGCCGCGATTGGCGATGAGGAGCTTTGCGATCATGCGCCCAGCCCCGGCGCGCCGATCTCGGCACATTTGCCGGGCGGCTCCATCGTGAAGCTGGTGTTGCCGACCATCCACTTGCCGTCGCGCTTCACGAGGCTCAGCGAATTGATCCCGCAATGGCTGATCTCGCCCTCGACGCGGAAGGCATAGGGCCCCCAGATCTGCGCCATGTCGCCTTCGACGAGGACCAGTTCCATCGCCATCTCCTCGGACACGCGGCGGGTCGATTTCGCCCACCGCGCGAGGTGATCGGCGGCCGGGATGATCGTGACTTTGGGGGTCGCCGGGTCCATCCGGTCATGCACGAAGATCGTCGCTTCGGGGATCAGGTGATCGGCGAGCGCGGCCTTGTCCTCGCTCCCGATGGCCTGCATGAAGGCTTGCGCGGCGAGGATGGCCTCGGCCTCCTCAGGCGGCTGGTTCTGGGCGGCGAGCGGCGCGGCGGCAAGGCCGAGCAGCGCGGCGGCGAAAATGGGGGTTCCTCTCATGCCGCCAGCGCTACGCCAGCGGCCTCACCGCTTCAAGCCGGATCGGGCCGGAAATCCTTGATGCCCCAGGTGATCGGACCGTCGGGATGCTTCTCGCGGTTGATCGCCGCCGACAGGAATGCGCGCGCGCCGTAGAGCGCCTTTTCCCAGCGCGGCACGTAGGTGCGCGAGTTCCACGCGTCGGTCCCGCGCTTGGCGACCTTGCGCCCGATCGCGCCGTAGATGCGCGCGGCGGACAGGACGGCCCAGCGGCTGCGGAAGGGCAGGCGTTCAGCCCCGATGCGCGCGGCGGCCTCGTGCTTCTCGACCAGCGCGACGAGGCGCGCGGCCATGGCGGCGAGTTCGCGGCGGTGGTGCGGCTTCGTATGCTGGCCCGGCTCGATGTCCTGTTCGACCAGCCATTCGATCGGCAGGTAACACCGCCCCGCCGCGTCGTCCTCGACGATGTCGCGCGCGATGTTCGACAGCTGGAAAGCAAGGCCGAGATCGTTCGCCCGGTCGAGCGTGTCGCTGTCCGCAGGGTCCACCCCCATGACCACCGCCATCATCACGCCCACCGCGCCCGCGACGTGGTAGCAATAGCGCATCATGTCGGCCTCGGTCCGGGGGCGCCAGTCCTCCGCATCGAGCTGGAATCCGGCGATCACATCCTCGGCCATGGCGGGAGTGAGGCCGCATTCCTTCGCCACCACGCCGAGCGCATCGAAGGCGGGATCGCCGGTCGGCTGGCCGGCGAAGGCGCGCGCGGTCAGTTTGCGGATATGGGCAAGGCGGGTGGCGAGATCGGACTGGTCGCCCAGCTCGCCGCCCATCACCTGATTGTCCGCGATGTCGTCGCAGCGGCGGCACCAGGCATAGAGCAGCCATGCGCGCTCGCGCGTCGGCTTGTCGAACAGGCGGGCGGCGGCGGAAAAGCTCTGCGAGCCATGCTTGATCGCAAGGCGCGCGTGTTCGACGAGCGCCTCGCGGCGGGTCGGTTCGAAGGATGGCTCCACCCCCATCGCGCGCCGTGTCCCCTTACAGGTCCTCGGCCTTCATGCGGAAGATCGGGGTGTGAGGCTCATAAGCTTCCATCTTGTCGAGCAGGTCGGGCAGCCGCGTCGCATGGATCAGGATGTTCTGGTGCGCGGGCCTTACGAAGCCGACTTTCGCCATATGCGCGTTGAAGGCGATGAGATCGTCGTAGAAGCCGTAGGCGTTGAGAAGGCCCACCGGGTCCGAGTGGTAGCCCAATTGCGCCCAGCTCATCGCTTCCCACAATTCGTCCATCGTGCCGACCCCGCCCGGCAGGGTGACGAAGCCGTCGGACAGGTCGGTGAACTTCTGCTTGCGCTCGTGCATACCGCCGACCGCGATCAGTTCGTCGCAGTCGTGGTTGGCGACCTCGGCGCGCACGAGGCTTTCGGGGATGATCCCGATGACCTCGCCGCCTGCCGCCTTCGCGCCTTTCGCCACCGCGCCCATCAGGCCGAGGCGGCCGCCGCCATAGACGACCCCGATCCCGCGCTGGGCAAGAGCGGCGCCGACATCCTCGGCGAGTTCGATATAGCGCGGATCGGCGGGCGAGGCGGAGCCGCAATAGACGGCGAGGCGCCGCATGGGCCGTTTCATTCCATTCATGCGGTCGCTTTAGCGGCCAAATCCTCCAGCACAATGCCCGCCGTCGCCTTGGCGCTGCCGACCACGCCGGGGATGCCTGCGCCCGGATGCGTGCCTGCGCCGACGAGGTAGAAATTCTCGATCACGTCGTCGCGATTGTGGCCGCGCAGGTAGGCGCTCTGCCACAGGACCGGCTCGAGGCTGAATGCGCTGCCCATGTGGGCCGACAGGTCCTGCGCGAAATCTTTGGGCGCGTAGCTGAACTTGGTCACGATCCGGCTGTGGATGTCGGGGATCAGGCGGCGTTCGAGCTCGTCGAGGATCATCTTCTCGAGCCTCGGGCCGACCTCGTCCCAGTCGACCGGCATCTTGCCCATGTGCGCGACGGGCACGAGCGCGTAGAAGGTGCTCATGCCTTCAGGCGCCATCGACGGATCGGTGACGGTCGGGTGGTGAAGGTAGATCGCGAAATCTTCCGGCAGCACGCCGTTCGAATAGATGTCGTCGAGCAGGCCCTTGTAGCGGTTGGCGAACAGGATCATGTGGTGCGCGATGCCCGGCCACGTGCCCTCGAGCCCGAAATGGACCACGAAGAGGCTCGGGGAATAGCTCTTGCGACCGAGCGACTTCGCCATTTTCTGACCCCTCTGCGAGCCCGATAGCAGGTCCTTGTAGGAATGCATGATGTCGGCATTGGAAGCGACCGCGTCGAAGCGCTCCTTCCAGCCCGACTTCGTCTCGACCTCCGTGGCGCGCGTGCCGAGCGTGTGGACCTGCACCACCGGGTCGCCGACGCGCATCGTGCCGCCGAGCCGTTCGAAATGGCGCACCATCCCTGCGATCAGCCGGTTCGTGCCGCCGCGCGCCCACCACACGCCGCCGTCTTTTTCGAGCTTGTGGATGAGCGCATAGATGCTGCTCGTCTTCATCGGGTTGCCGCCGACCAGCAGCGTGTGGAACGAGAGCGCCTCGCGCAGCTTCTCGCTCTTCACATAGCTCGACACCATCGAATAGACGCTGCGCCATGCCTGTTCCTTGACCAGCGCGGGGGCGGCCTTGAGCATGGTCTTGAAATCGAGGAAGGGCTTGGTCCCGAGCTTGAGATAGCCTTCCTCGTAGACGCGTTCCGAATATTCGAGGAAGCGCTGGTAGCCCACGACATCGTCGGGTTCGAGCTTGGCGATCTCGGCGTTCAGCGCCTCTTCGTCATTCGAATAGTCGAAATTCGTCCCGTCGGGCCAGTTGAGGCGGTAGAAGGGCATGACCTTCATCAGCTCGACGTCTTCGGCGATGTCGTGGCCGGTGAGCTGCCAGAGTTCTTCAAGGCAGGGCGGGTCGGTGATGACGGTCGGCCCGGCATCGAAGGTGAAGCCGTCCTTTTCCCAGAAATAGGCGCGCCCGCCGGGCTTGTCGCGGGCCTCGATGACGGTGGTCGCAATGCCGTGCGATTGCAGGCGGATGGCGAGCGCCATGCCGCCGAAACCGGCCCCGATGACGCAGGCTTTCTTGCCTGCATAACGTTCGGCCATGGCGGGGTCGATCCCGGTCCCCGAGGGATTCGTGGGGGCGATCGGCGTTTCGGCGTTCATGCCGTTTTCTCCATTCTGAAAGGCTTCCCGCGCGAGACCATCGCGCGCATCGCACGGCCTATAGCTACGGGCGGCTTGCCGCTTAGGATGCGGAAACGATCGGGCCAGGTCGATTGCCCGGCATAGAAACGTTCCACGAGATCGCCCGACAGGCCGTAGAAATGCTCGAACACGTTGACCCGGCGTTCGGGATCGGCGGCTTCGAACAGCATCCGCGAGAGCATCCGGTAGAACCCCGTCTCGCGCCAGTGGCGCCGCGCGCGCTCTTCGCAGAAGAAGGCGAGATCCTCCGCGCTCGTCTCCGGACACTCGGCCAGCAGCGCCGCGATGTCGCGCGCATTGGCGGCGGCGAACGGCAGGGTGTAGCTGGTCAGCGGATGCGAGAAGCCGCCGCGCGAACCGGCCACCGCGACGCCCGGAATGCGCAGGTCTTCGATCACGCCATCGAAATCGCCGCCCGAGATGACCGGCAGGATGCCCGTCTCGCTGCCGATGACCTCGCCGCGCCAGCCCTTTTCGCGGGCATAGGCGCGGGTGCGCGCGGCGAGCTGTTCGCGGTCCATGCGCGGATGGTCGGCGTAATAGGTGTCCTCGACGAAGACCTCGTCTTCGGAAAGCGGCAGGACATAGACGAAGCGATAGGCCGCGCCGTTGCCGTGCGGGGCGAGCTGATCGACCGTCGCGTCCATGATGACGGGGCGGGTCAGCCCGTGGGGTTCGTGACAGCGGATGTGCTGGCCCAGGAACACCTGCCACCCGCCTGCGAGCTTGTCCGACGGCTTGAACGTGCGGCAGTCGACGACCCGCCGCGCGCCGATGCGGCTGCCGTCGACCAGCGTGACGCCGCCCGCGTCGAGTTCGGCGACCCGCTTGCCCAGCAGCACGCTTTCGCCCGGCAGGACATTGGCGAGGTGGCGGTGGAAATCCTCCGAGGCGAGCGAGCGGTAGGACGTGCCCAAGGTCCGGCCGTAGCCCGGAAAGGCGATGTCGTAGCCTTCGTCCCAGCTCTTGAGCGGGAATTCGCTGAGCAGCGCGGCGTTTTCGGGCGCGAGGTCGGTTTCGAACCAGCTCCAGCGGTGGTTCCCGCCGAGCGTCTTGCCCGCTTCTACGAGAAGGAAGCGCACACCGGGCGCCATGCGGGTGAGCGCGAGCGCCAGAAGGCCGCCCGCCAGCCCGCCGCCGACGATCACGAGATCGAGCCTGTCTATGTCGCCGGGGGAGGGAATCGTCTCGCTCATGCCGTCCCAGCCCTAGGGCACGGCGGCGAGGGGGGCAATGCGGAGCGGCGCGGGGCGCACCGGAGAAAGCGCGCGCAGGAACAGGGAGGCTCGCTGCGGATTGATTGCGGTAATTGCATGATCGGGCGGGTGGCTTTACGAATTCATGATATACCATTGCCAAGAAGTACGCCGCTTGAACAGGGTCTTGCGCAAGGGCGGGGCACGGGCGAAAGGCAGGTGCGAAAGGATCTGCCTGCCGCTTCGCCCGCGTTCCGCGCGCCCCACCTGTCCGCCGTTTTCCCATGTCTCCAGGAGCTGTATTGCCGTGACATCTTCTCGCCTTGCCGTCCTCCCGATCGCCACCGCTTGTGCGGTCGGGTTTGCCCTCGCCGCGCCCGCAACAGCCGCAACTGGTGCCGAAGCCGGGGCCGCGACGCTCGCCGCCGAGGAAGGCGGGCTCCGCCCGGCGCTGCTGGCTGCGGGTTCTGCCGGAGGGTTCGATCTTTCCGAGGACGGGGCCGAGGCAGGCGAGGCGCAGCCCGCACCGCAGCAGCAGGGCCAGCAGCAGGGGCCGGGTCAGGGCCCGATGCCTACGGGTATGCAGGGCATGAAGCCGGTCTTCGACAAGAACTGGGTGACGCTCGGCCTCGGTGTCGGGATGGTGCCGAGCTATGCAGGATCGGACGATTACATCGCCTTCCCGCTGCCGCTGATCGTCGGGCGGCTGGGCGGCGTGGGACTGTCGCCCAACGGGCCGGGCATTACGCTCAACCTGCTTTCGCAGCGCGCCGTGCCGGGCCAGCCGAGCGGGACAAGTTTCCAGTTCGGCCCGGCCTTCCGCATCCGCAACGATCGCCAGGCGCGCATTTCCGACGATGTTGTCGAGGCCGCGGGTAAGCTCGACATCGCGGCCGAGGTCGGTGCCAATGCCGGGGTGAACATCCCGCGCGTGTTCAACCGCTTCGATTCATTGACCGTCGGCGCGCAGGTGCGCTGGGACGTGCTCGGCGCGCACAGCGGGATGCTGGTCGAACCGAACGTCGCCTACACCACGCCGATCGGCCGGGCGACGGTGATCAACCTTCAGGCCGGGCTGCAATTCGTCGACGACGATTTCGCGGACTATTATTACACCGTCAGCCCCGAGCAGAGCGCCGCGAGCGGCCTGCCGCAGTTCCAGGCCGATGGCGGGCTCAACAGCGCCGGGCTGACCGCGATCGTCAATTACGACCTCAGCGGCAACAGCCTCGACGGCGGTTTCAGCATCTATGGCGTTGCCGGCTATTCGCGCCTGTTCGGCGACGGGGAGGATACGCCCTACACCTCGATCCGCGGCAGCGCGGACCAGTTCATCGGCGGGCTGGGCGTCGGTTACACGTTTTAGTTTGCCCTACCGGTTCAGCCTGCGGCTGTGCTTCGCAACCGCTGCTTGAGGGCGAATTTTAGTCCGCCCTACCGCTGCGCTGCTTGAGGGCGAATTTTAGTCCGCCCTACCGCTGCGCTGCTTGAGGGCGGGGCGGTCAGCTCCCCCACCTTGTCGCGAGGGCTGCCCGTCATCGGCGTCCAGGCGGCGGAGCGGCATCGGGCCGCTCCGCCGGTCGGCCTCATTCCTCAATGCTCGAGCCCGCCGCGCCCTCGGCCAGTTCGGGCCGCGGATCGGGCAGCGGGGCGCGCCGGTCGCCCGTCTTCAGGTAGGTGTCGAACCAGCGCATCATGCGAAGGTTGTAGTCATAGCGCGCCGCCGCGCCCTGGTTGCCGTGGCCTTCGCCCGGATAGAACACGAGCCGCGTGGGCACTTCGGGCTTCCTCACCTTGAGGCTGCGATAGAGCTCGAGGCTCTGGCCCGGATTGACCCGCGTATCTTCCTCGCCATGCATGATGAGGATCGGGGTGTTCGCCTTGTCGACGTGATAGACCGGCGAGACTTCGAGCATCCCCAGCCAGTCGTCCCACGGCCACGCGCGCGAATGGACGTTGTACATCTCGTAGGGAATGTCGCCCGTGCCGAATTTCGACACCTGGTTCGAGATGCCGACGAACATGACCGAGGCAGCGAATTCGTCGGAATAATAGGTCGCGCCCCAGCCGCTGGCATAGCCGCCGTATGACCCGCCGGTGATCCCGGTGCGGTCCGGATCGGCGATGCCTTCGGCGACCAGAGCGCGCTTGGCATCGACGATGTCGCGGAATTCGGGGTCGGTGTAATTGCCCTGGTGCTGCTTGGCGAAGGCCACGCCGTAGCCGGTCGAGCCGCGATAGTTCGGCAGGAACACGGCATAGCCCTGACCTGCGGCGACCTGTCCGGGCTTGGAATAGGCGGTCTGCCAGCCATTGCTCTCATGCGCTTCCGGCCCGCCGTGGATGTTCATGATCGTGGGCGCGCCGCCTTTCGGAGCACCGCCGACCGGCTCGATCAGCACGCCCTCGATGGTTTGACCGTCGGCGGCGGTGTAGGTGTAGGTGCGCTGCGTGCCGAAGTCGATTTCGGCAAGCCACGGATTGTGCGTCGTCCAGCGCTCGAATGCGCCGTTTTTCCAGACGAACAGCTCGCTCGGGTGGCGCGGGGAATCGGCGGCGACCGCGAGAGTGCCGCCCGCCGCCTCGAGCCGGGTGAGGATGAGCCCTTGCGGATCATATTCCTGCGCGACGCTGCCATCGGGATCGTAGAGCCTCAGGCGGGCCTGCGCGCCCACGTGGATCACCGCGGCGAGCCGCCCGCTGTCGAGCCATTCGGCATCGACCGCCGCCTCGGCCGCGCCCGCGTTGAGCGCGCGATATTCGCCGGTGGAGGCATCGACGAGGTGCAGCGTGGTGGCCGCCGGATCGTTCATGTCGACGCCCGCGATGAGCGAGAGTTGCGAGCCGTCCGGCGACCATTCGACGTCCCCGATCTTGCCCGGCGTTGCGACCACGGCGGTCATCGCGCCGGTCGCAAGGTCGATGATATTCACCCGCTTCTGGGTGTAGCTGTCGTCGACCAGCGGAGTGGGCGCGGTCTCGATCAGCGCGCGCTTGCCGTCCGGCGAGACGTCGAAGGCGCTGACGAAGCCGGGAAGGGGGATCTCGCGCGGGTCTTCGTCGAGCGTCTCGCCAAGCTGTGCGGCGAACATCCGCGCAGGGCGGAATTCCTCCTCGTAGACCTTGGCATCGAAGCCGCCCTTTCTCTGCGCGGTGCGCTGTTCGTCCTCGCCCGGCCCTGCGAGCATATAAATTGCAGAACCATCGGGCGCGATTTCGTAGGAGCGCACGCCCGTGCCCGGCACGGCGGCGAGTTTCTCGTAGGTTCCGCCCGCGACCGGCACGCCCCACACGGCGGTGTCCTCGCTGCCCTTGGCCCACAGGAAAGTGACCATCGAGCCGTCGGGGGTGAAGGCGACCTGTCCGGGGCTGATGTCGGCGGGAAGATAGGCGCGCGCATCGTCCGGGCCGGTCGCGATCTTGAGTTCGCCGCGATAACCCCCGTCGGCCTCGCCCTCGGTCACGTCGGGGCGCGAGCCGGTGGTGAAGGCGATGCTCTTGCCGTCGGGCGAGACGGCCATCGCGCCCAGCGCTTCGAGCTTGGCGACGTCCTCGGGAGTCATCGGACGGGCGTTCGCGGCGCTGGCGGCGAGCGAGGCCGAGGCGGCGAGGCCGGCTGCGAAAAGGGCGATACGGGTGGTGCGGGTCATGTAAGGGCGGCTCCTCTCTTGCCGTGTTCTCTTGCTGCGCCTTTCCATAACGGCCATGCCTGCGCGCGCAACTTTCGCAAGCGGGGGACGGTCATGGGTTGTGTAAGGGGAGGGGCGGCGGTTCTCGCTGCGCTGCTGGCGCTGGGGCAGCCGAGCATCGCGGCGGATGAGCCAGCAGCCTGCGCGCGCGAACTGGTGGTGCTGGGCACCGGGCAGGACGCGGGCGCGCCGCAGATCGGCAACGGCGATGACCATGGCCCGCCCTTGTGGCCGACCTCGCTCGCGCTGGTCGACCGCGAGGCGGGGACGCGCTACCTCTTCGACGCGACCCCCGCGATCACCGGGCAGCTCGCCCTGCTCGACGCGGTGGAACCGCCGCGGGGCGAGGGTCTCGGGATCGACGGCATCTTCCTCACCCACGCGCATATTGGCCACTATCTCGGCCTCGCCTACCTCGGCACCGAGGCGGCGGGGGCGAGGGGCGTGCCGGTCTTCGCCATGGAACGCATGGCCGCTTTCCTGCGAGACAACGGTCCGTGGAGCCAACTGGTGAAGCAGGGCAATATCGCGCTCACCGAAATGGCCGAGGGCGCCTTCACCGTTCTGTCGGACGATTTTGGAGTGCTGCCGATCCGCGTGCCGCACCGCGACGAATATTCGGAGACCGTGGGCTTCATCGTGATGACGCCCGATCGGCGCGCGCTCTACCTGCCCGACCTCGACAGCTGGGAGGAGTTCGAGAGCGCCTCGGGCAGCAGCCTCGAACAGCTTGTCGCCGGGGTCGATTTCGCGCTGATCGACGCGACCTTCTGGGATGACGGGGAACTCGAAGGGCGCGACATGAGCGCAGTGCCGCACCCGCGGGTGAAGGCGGTGATCGAACGGCTCGCCCCGCTGCCCGCGACCGAGCGGGTCAAGGTCCACTTCATCCACATGAACCACACCAACCCCTTGCGCGATCCGGCGAGCGCGGAAAGCCGCAAGGTGGAGGAGGCCGGCTTCGCTGTCGCTCGCCGGGGGATGCGGATGTGCCTTTCGGGGTGATCAGGCCGCCTTCATCGCGGCAAGGTCGCTGCGGCGGGCGATTTCCCCGGCGGTGAAGCGGCGCGCGGCCTCGGCCACTTCGCGCCCCCTGTGCCAGTCGAGCAGCTGCATCGTCTCGGGTATCGGCGGGACCAGCAGCGCATCGGCGCTGTCGAGCGCGGCGCGGACCGCGCTTTCCGAGGCGACCACCATCGAGCGCGACATGATCTCGACGAGGCTCGGGAAAGCGCGCTCGGGCCGCCGCCGCAGGATGAGGTCGCGCGCCAGCCGCCCCGGGCTGCGCACGTCGCCATAGCGCGCCTCGATCCGCCACGCCGCCCCGGCATCGGCGCGCAGCGCGACCACCACGTTCGGCCCCGTCTTCGCCGCGCGCATGATCTCGACCGGCACGTTGTCGAGCACGCCCCCGTCGACCAGCACCTCGCCTTCCTCGGTGACGAAAGGCGGCAGGATCGTCGGCAGCGAGCCCGAGGCGCGCACGGCTTCCCATAGCGGCCCGCGGCGGTGGACATGGACCGCGTTGGTCGAAAGATTGGTCGACACCGCGAAAAAGCCGGTCGGCAGGTCGGCGATGTCTCCGGCCGGATAGCGGCGACGCAGTTCCTCGTCGAAGACCCGCGCATCGAGAAAGGAATGGACCGGCAGCGTCACCCGCTTCATCGCCCGGCGCGCGATGAACATCTCCTCCATCTGCACCACCACCTCGTCGGGCGTCAGCCCCTGCGCGAGCGCGCCCGCCATCGCCGCCCCGGCGCTGGTCCCGCCGTAGAAATCGATCGGGATGCTGTTTTCGATGAGCGCCTGCATCACCCCGAGATGCGCGCAGCCCAATGCCCCGCCGCCGGCCAGCACGATGCCGTTCGCCCGCCCCGCCATGAACCGCGCGAGCCGGGCAATGCCCGCCTCCTCGTCGAGCGCGACGTGGTGGTGGAGCTTGACCGGGCGCGGATCGAGCCAGCGCGCCGTGCCCGCGATCGCCTCGCCCGCGCGCTCGCGCCAGAGCAGCAGCGTCCGGTCCTGTTCGAAGAAACGGGGGAGGGCGTAGTCTTCGAGCGCGGACAGGGAGGTGTCCGTTCCGGCAAGCGGGGCGAGGAGCAACAGGTCGTCGGCATTGCGCGCGATCGCGCGGTCCCACGCCTCTTCGCCCTCGGCGACGAGCAGCACCCGCGCGGCGCTCGCTTCGACTCCGGCGATCCAGTCGCCGAAGGCTTCGCTCGCCGGGTCGAGCCCATCGGGCCGGTCGGCGGCGCGCACCAGCCGGATATCGTCGTGGCGCGACAAGTGCTCTGCGAGGCGGTCGGCCAGCCCTTCGGGTATCGCGCTCCCGCCTGCGGGCAGCAGCGCGACGACCCTTCCGGGGCGCGCGGGCATAGCGGCAGACCCGGCCGTGCTGCGGGCGAGGCGGCGGGCGATCTCGGCAAGGATGGTGTCGGCGATCTCGCGGTGCTCTGCCGAAACCGCGTCATAGGCCGTGCGGGTGAGAGCGAAGACCGTGCTGTCGCGGCTTGCGCGGACATCGGCGGTGCGCGTGCCGCCGGCGAAGAAGGCGAGTTCGCCGACCGGCTCGCCCGGCTCGATCTCGGCCACCACGCGCCCATCGGGGAGCATCACGTGAAACCGCCCGGTGGCGACGATGTAGAGCGTGTCGGCGGTCTCGCCGTGCCGGACGAGCAATTCGCCGCCCCGCACCGCCTCGATCCGCGCCGCCGCGCGCAGCGCCCCGAGAGCGGCCTCGCCCAGCCCCGCGAAAGCCTCCACCTGCGCGAAATCGCCCGCCGTCCCTGACCTAGATCCATCACTCGCCACGCATTGATCCCCTGGCTAGCGACCCCGCCTCATGCCTAGCCCAAGGACGGCCCGGCGCAAATGCTTGGAATCGGTCGCGCGGCGCGTTACAAGGTTCGCACCCCGGGGAGCCAGCACGTCGCCGCCGCAGATCGGTGGGGACGCATGGGCTGAGAGGTGTGGGTATGCTCCACACGACCCGTCGAACCTGAACCGACTAGCATCGGCGGAGGGAGTGGTCTGGTTGACGCCAGCGAACCGCTTTCTCCGTCCACGAGGAGAGACTTCGCATGGCCGACATCAATTCCCCCGTAGAAATCGGCGTCACCACCGGCCCCATTCGCGGCAGCCGCAAGATCCACGTCGGCGCGCGCACCGGCAGCGGCGTGCGCGTCGCGATGCGCGAGATCATGCTCGAAGGCGGGGAGCCGCCGGTCCGGGTCTACGACACCTCCGGCCCCTACACCGACCCCGATGCCGCGATCGACATTCACGCGGGTCTCCCGGCGCTGCGACGCGACTGGATCATGGCGCGCGGCGATGTCGAGGATTACGAGGGCCGTGAGGTCAAGCCGGAGGACAACGGCCAGCTCGGCCCCGACCGCTCGGGCGGCGTCGCGCAGTTTCCCAATGTCGTGAAGCGCCCCCTGCGCGCCAAGGCTGGCGGCAACGTCTCGCAGATGCACTATGCAAGGCAGGGCATCATCACGCCCGAGATGGAATATGTCGCCGAGCGCGAGAACCTGGGCCGCGAGATCGCGAAGGATGTGCGGCGCGACGGCGAAAGCTGGGGCGCGTCGATCCCCGACTACATCACCCCCGAATTCGTCCGCGACGAGGTCGCGCGCGGGCGGGCGATCATCCCGTCGAACATCAACCACCCCGAAAGCGAACCGATGGCGATCGGGCGCAATTTCCTCGTCAAGATCAACGCCAATATCGGCAATTCCGCCGTGGCGAGCGACGTGGCGCAGGAAGTGGAAAAGATGGTCTGGGCGACCCGCTGGGGCGCGGACACGATCATGGACCTGTCGACGGGCCGCAACATCCACGACACGCGCGAATGGATCATCCGCAACTCGCCCGTGCCGATCGGGACCGTGCCGATCTACCAGGCGCTCGAAAAGGTCGGCGGCGTCGCCGAGGAGCTGACCTGGGAAATCTTCCGCGACACGCTGATCGAACAGGCCGAGCAGGGCGTCGATTATTTCACCATCCACGCGGGCGTGCGCCTGCCCTTCGTGCCGATGGCGGCGAAGCGGGTCACCGGCATCGTCAGCCGCGGCGGCTCGATCATGGCGAAGTGGTGCCTCGCGCATCACAAGGAGAGCTTCCTCTACGAGCACTTCGACGAGATCACCGAGATCATGAAAACCTACGACATCGCCTATTCGCTGGGCGATGGCCTGCGTCCCGGCTCGATCGCCGACGCCAACGACGAGGCGCAGTTCGCCGAGCTCTATACTCTGGGCGAGCTGACCAAGCGCGCTTGGGAGCAGGACGTGCAGGTGATGATCGAAGGGCCGGGCCATGTGCCCATGCACAAGATCAAGGAGAACATGGAAAAGCAGCTCGAGGCGTGCGGCGAGGCGCCGTTCTACACGCTCGGGCCGCTCGTCACCGACATTGCGCCGGGATACGACCATATCACCAGCGGTATCGGCGCGGCGCAGATCGGCTGGTACGGCACGGCAATGCTCTGCTACGTCACGCCCAAGGAGCACCTTGGGCTGCCCGACCGCGACGATGTGAAAGTCGGGGTCGTGACCTATAAACTTGCCGCCCACGCCGCCGACCTCGCCAAGGGCCACCCGGCCGCGCAGGTGCGCGACGATGCATTGAGCAAGGCCCGCTTCGAGTTCCGCTGGCGAGACCAGTTCAACCTCAGCCTCGATCCCGACACGGCCGAGCAGTATCACGACCAGACGCTGCCCGCCGAAGGCGCGAAGACGGCGCATTTCTGTTCGATGTGCGGGCCGAAGTTCTGCTCGATGAAGATCAGCCAGGAAGTGCGCGACTTTGCGGCGAAGCAGAATTCGGACCCCGACAGCTTCCTCGCCGCGACCTCGCCCGAGGCGGTGGAAGAGGCCGAGAAGGGCATGGAGGAAATGGCGAAGCTCTACGACGCCAAGGGCCGCCGCCTTTACCTGCCCGAGGACGCCGCCGAATGAAGGCGGAATAGGGCCTGAGGGGGCCCGGCGGGGCTGACGCCCCTGCCGGGTCCGGCCCCGCCGGGGAGCGCGCGCCATGATCCGCATCACCTATTGCCTCCACCGCCTGCCGGGCATGAGCCGCGAGGCGTTCCAGCGCTACTGGCGCGAGACCCACGCCCCGCTTGTCGCCGCGGCGAGCGAGGCGCTCGGCATTCGCCGCTATGTCCAGCAGCATACGCTGACCAGCGAGATGGCCCGCCGCTTCGCCAGCGCGCAGGGCATCCCCAACGGCGAGGGCGAGGACTATGACGGCATCGCGGAAATCTGGTTCGACAGCGAGGCCGCGCTCGCCCGCGTCGGAGAGACCGAGGAAGGCCGCCGCCACGCCGCGATCCTCGCCGCGGACGAGGCGAAGTTCATCGACTTTTCGCGCAGCCGCTATTTCTTCAGCGCGGCGAACGAGGTGATCGTGTAAGGTCCGCCGCCGCAGGGAGGGACGTATGAGAGCATCGCGTATCACCGGACGGGTTTTCGGCTTCGCGGGGGCCGGAGCGGCGCTCGCCGCCTGTGCGGGCGAGAGCGACCCTGCCCCGCCACCCGCGCCGCTCGACGAGGCGGCGGTCGCCGCGCGCTCCGCCCCTATCGCGCAAGGCTTCGCCGCCGACCTCAAGACGCAGCTCACAAGCGCGCTTCAAGCGGGCGGACCGAAGAACGCGGTCAGCGTGTGCCAGCAGGTCGCCCCCGCGCTGGCCGAGGCGGCGTCCGAGCAAAGCGGCGCCGAAGTCCGCCGCATCGCCGCGCGCAACCGCAACCCGGCCGGCGGCGTGCCGGGCGAAATGCAGGCGCAATACGACGAACTCGCCGCGCAGCCGATCGCGGACGGAGCCCCCGCGCGCCGCATCTGGCGCGCCGAGGACGGGCGGGTCCATTTCATGAGCGCCATCCCCATGGCCGAACAGCCCTGCTCGACCTGCCACGGCAAGGACATCGACCCGGACCTCAAGGCCCATATCGAGAGCCTCTATCCCGAGGACGCCGCGACCGGCTTCGCCCCCGGAGACCTGCGCGGCGCGTTGCTGATCACGTGGCCCGCGGGCAGCTTTGGCGCGGAAGGGGCCGGGGCAGGGGCCAAGGCGGGGGCCAAGGCAGGGGCCAAGGCGGGGGAAGGCGCATGAGGCCCGGCAGGCGCATCCCCGCGCTCCTCGCCGCGCTTGTCGCGCCCTTCGCGCTCATGGCCTGCGCGAGCCTGCCGGACGAGGGCTTCGACCCCGTCCCCCGCGCCGAAGCGCCCTATTTCGACCCGCTGGTGTTCTTCGCCGGGACAAGCACCGGGCGCGGCGAATTGTCCAAAGTCTTCTCCGGCACGGTTGCCGTGCAGGTCGAGAGCACCGGGCGACTGCTGCGCCCCGGCGTGATGGAACTGGTGCAGGTCGTCACCGAAGGCGACAAGGAGCCGCGCACCCGCCGCTGGGAAATCCGTGAAGTGGGGGAGGGCCGCTGGGAGGGCACCTTGACCGACGCGGACGGGCCGGTCGAGCTCTATGCCAAGGGCAACCTCTTGACGATCCAGTACCGCATGGACGGCAATTACGACGTGACCCAGCGGCTGACCTTGGCCCCGGACGGGCGGAGCGCCTACAACGAGCTGAAGGTGGAGTTGTTGGGGGCGACGGTGGCGGTGCTGGCGGAGCGGATTGTGAAGGGGTGAGCGTTCTCTTTAGCCCCCTCCTTCCCAAGGAGGGGGTTGGAGGTGGTTGCTCGCTTTACGACGCGTCCGCCCGCCACGCTTTCAAAGCCCGAACCCGTCCGACCCGCAAGCATCCGCCGCGCTTCCCCGTGGCGGCGGACCCACCACCCCGCTGCGACTAGGCTCGCTACGCTCCCCAAGTCTCGCTGCCCCTCCTCCGGGAGGAGGGAAGGTCAAGGTGCTGGCGAAAGAGACTACAATCATCCGGGGCGCTACTGCCACCTCGTCGCTCAAGATGGGCTAAGACTCCTGCTGTCTTGCACTAGCCCGCTCTGGGCTTCGCCATCTCCAAGATACCGTCTTTCAGTCTAATCAGATTTTTGGCATCCCAGAATTCGCCTTTGATCTTTCGAGAAACTGCATGTGTTTTTGGGTGGATGAACATCCGATTGAATGGGCTTTTCCCATGCCAAGGATCTAACCCTGAAGCATAAGCCCGAACCATGACGTTCGCGAATACGTCAGCTGCTTGTAAGGGCGGTAAAGCCTGATCGTCGCCGAATGCTATAGAACCCAGCATCGATTTTTCGCCTTTCCAATGCTTCTTGGTCTTGGACCATATCGAAAGAAAGCGGCTCGAGGTCTTTTCGCTATCGTCGATCCAAAATCCAAGCGATTCCGATATTTCCTCGCTAGCCATATAATCGAAAGATAGTCTCAATATCCTTCGAAATAGAAACTCTTCTGGCTTTAGCTTCTTTTTTGCGTCCTTGAGGGTGTTACGATATTCACCAGCATTTATCGCTGAGAATATTCCGCAGTCAATCTCATCTCGTATTATGTCCATGAATTCGCTAAGGATGTCTAAGCGATCTTCGTAGGAGTGTGACAATTCACGGTATTCCCCTTCACCCGCCAGAAAGTCCGAAGTGTGGAGTACGCTCATTCCATGTTCATCCAACTTGTCACACCATCTCTGGCTAAATTTTTCCCAAGCGTAATCCGAGGATATAAAACCAGCTAAACAGATAAAGCCGTTCTTGCCAAAGGTGTCGCTATCGTCTGTGAACACGTGCATGAAATCAGCCTTCGAACGCTGTAGAGAACAGGAGCGAAGGTTTCTAATGCACTTTTTCTGAGATTGCCGCGAGACCTTATGAAATGCGATGAGCTAATCTCTCCTTTCCTACACCCCCACCCCAAGTCATCCTCCCCGGATGCCCCACAAGACGCCGGCCCTCCGCTCCGCCTCGCGCTCGTCCGCGACCCCCTCCACAAAGCGCAAGACCCGTGTCGACGGGTGGACCCTCGCCACGCAGGCCGCCTTCCTGCGCGCGCTTTCGGCGACGCATTCGGTCTCCGAGGCCGCGCGCTCGGTCGGCAAGTCGCGCCAGTCGGCCTATCGCCTGCGCTCGCGATTGAAGGGCCAGCCCTTCGATCTCGCGTGGGAGGTTGCCTTTCACCATTCCTATGACGTGCTCGCTCATGCCGCGCTCGACCGCGCGCTGAACGGGGTCGAGGTGCCGGTGTTCTTCCAGGGCGAGCAGGTCGGCTCCTATCGCAGGTATGACGAGCGGCTGACGGTCGCGCTGCTGAATCGCGTCACGCTCGGCGGCAATCCGAGATACGGGCGGCTCGGCCCCATGGCCGAACGCCACGCGCGCGATTTCGAGGCGCTGCTGAAAAGGATCGAGAAAGGCGAGAGCGTCGAGACCGGCGCGGCCAGCCCTGAGGACCCGGGCGAGCTTGAGGCGATCCGGCGTTTTGCCGCCGACGGGCTGGAAAGGGCCGCACTCCCCTGTCCGTCCGCCCCCACGGATGCCGAGATTATGGCGCTATTACAGGAATATGCGCGGGATGAGGAAAGGTGACAGGGTGTAAACTTCGTAAACTTCTTTTTTTGCGTGAGCCCATCCGGGCGCACGTCCTCGGTGCTGTTTCGCGCTTCGCGCGAGCACCTGCGGCTCGGCCGCGTGGCCTCGCGGTCGCGGCGCGACCGTTCTTGCGCGACTATGCGGGGCCTTGTGCGCCCGGTTCTTCCGCAACCGGGCGAGGGCAGATCTGGTCCGACGCCGCAGGCGTCGCAAGGGCGACCGCCCGCCCGCAGCGCCGCAAGGCGCGAGGACATCGCAGCCCGGATGGGCTGCGCAAACAAAAACGCGGGAACAGCACCGAGGACGCCCGCGCGGATGCGCGGGCATGAAACAAAGACTCCGATTAGGAGAATCCGCCAGTCCGTGCTACACACTCCCCGCTGACGTCGGAATTTGCGACGGACTTCGTATTTTGACTCGCCGCCTGGCCGCGCTTTCATGCGCCTAAGTCCCCCGGCGTAAACCAGACGACGACTTCCTTTCCCCTGAACGATTTGACGCACGACCCGGGGGCAATGTCGCCCTCGGTGCAACACTAACGTTCTTCGAAAGGAACGACTTATGGCCAAGACCGGCACCGTGAAATTCTTCAACACCGACAAGGGCTACGGCTTCATCCAGCCCGACGACGGCAGCTCGGACAGCTTCGTCCACATCACCGCGGTCCATGCCGCCGGGATGCAGACCTTGGATCGCGACCAGCGCCTCAACTACGAGGTCGAAACCGGTCGCAACGGCAAGGAAAGCGCCGTCAACCTCGTCGCGGCGGACTGACGCGAAGGGCCCGGCGCGCGGCGGCCTTCCGGCAAGGAAGGCTCGCCGCGCGCCCCCTCTTCCCAGCGCCCTTTTTCGCCCGACCAACCGACAGGAGGCCCCCCGATGGCCCAGACCTACGAATTCTATCTCGAACGCGCCGAAGCCGCCGCCGAAGCGGCGAAGAAGGCCAAGCTCGCCAATGTGCGCGATCGCGAACTGCGCTCCGAAAAGACCTGGCGCGGGCTTGCCGAACAGGCCCGCAAGACCGCGCTCGAACGCGAAAAGGCCGACGCCGAACGCGCCGCCCGCCGCGAAGCCGAGGCGGCCGAAGCGGCTTCGGGCGAATAGGCTCTCGCAATCCCCGGTTCACTCCCCAGCTTGTATGGTGGCGCTGTCCTTGAGTAGGATGAGCGTTGAAAGAGAAGAAGAGAGGAGAAAGCCGCGATGCAGTTCCAGTTCAACACCAACAGCTCGGTCATGGGGACCGAAAACGTCGCGGAGCGGATCGAGGCGGCGGTGCGCCAGAAGCTCGCCCGCTACGAGGACCGCCTGACCCGGGTCGAGGTCCATGTCGCCGACGACAACGGGGCCAAGCACGGCGCCGACGACAAGCACTGCACGATCGAGGCCCGCCCGCGCGGCGGCAAGCCGATCGGCGTGACGGCGAAGGCGAGCAAGGTCGACGATGCCGCGCGCAAGGCCGCGAACACGCTCGCCCAGCGGCTCGATCGCCATTTCGGCAAGGGCGAAAAGCACAAGCACGACGCGCGCCCCGACAAGGTGATGTGAGCGCGCGTCCCGCGGGGCCCGCAATCCGGCCCGCACGTGCCTCAGGCGCGGCGGGCCGTCAGGCCTGCGCCGGAATCCATGTTATGGTCGGGCCATGCCCGGCAAGACCCACTTCAAGCGCTTCCGCCCCGCCACCTGCGCCGCGCTCGGCCTCGCCGCGCTCGCGGCCGCCTGCGCACCGGTCGAGGATACCGCCTCCAGCCAGCTCGCTGCGGGGGAGGAGGGCGGGCGCGAATGCTTCTATCCGCGCAACGTCACCGGCTTCCGCAACGCGCCCGAGGGGCCGGACGGCTCCAGCCGCATCTATGTCGACGTGCGCGCCAGCGACACCTTCCTGTTCGAGCTCTTCAGCCCGTGCCGCGAGTTGACCTTCGCCCGCTCGATCGCTTTCGACACCATCAGCGGGGTCGGGCGGGTGTGCAGCGGGCTCGAGGTCGACCTGCTCGTGCCCGACCCCAACCTGGGCACGCAGCGCTGCCAGGTGAAGATGATCCGCAAGCTCGAACCCGGCGAGGAAGGCGCGCGCGCCGGGGCGAAATAGGCGCTCAGCCGGGCAGCCCTTCCGGCGGGTTCGCGCCGGTGATGCCGAGTTCGCCGAGGATCGGCTCGATCTGCTTCTTCACCCGGAAGAACCCGGCGCGCGCGTGCGGCCAGGTCGCTCGCGCGAGGTCGCCCAGTATCCACGCCACGCGCCCTTCCTCGACCAGCGGCGCGATCTGCGGCATCAGCGCGTCGCGGGTCCAGCCGGTCGGCAGGTAGGGCACGGCAAGCCGCTCGATCCCCGCTTCGGCGAGGATCGCCGACAGATCGCCCCCGTCCTCCCACCACACGGACCCGCAGCCGAAGGCGCGGGCCCCCTCGTCCATCCCGCTTGTCACCGCCCCGCGCGCGAACGCGGTCGCGCCCGCTCCGACCGGGCGGGGCGAGCGCGCTTCGGGCCGGGCCGCGCCGATCACCAGCGCAGGCGGGGCCGACAGGGCCAGCGGGACATGGTGCGCCGCCTCGTCGTGCAGCAGCAACGCATAGGGCTCGGCCAGGGCATCGGGACTGACCGGGCCGGGAAGGTCGAGCGAGCGGCGGCCATGCTCGCGCGGCTCGGTCAGAGGCTCGGCCTCATCGGCCAGCTCCTCGGCGGCGAGCGGCCCGCCCGGCCGGCTCGCGGTGTAGCGCGCGATGTTGTCGCTGCGCGCGAGATAGGTCTTGCCCGCCGTGTGCAGCCCGCCGACCCAGCGCCACGACAGCGTGTTCGAAGCCGCATCGCCGTCCTTGAGATGCCGCAGGAAGAAATCCGCGCCCAGTTCCCAATCGAGCTTCAGGGTGAAGATCCAGATGCTCGCGAACCACATCCGAGCGTGGTTGTGGAGGTAGCCGTGGTCGCCCAGTTCGCGCGCCCAGGTGTCGAAGGCGGGGATCCCGGTGCGGCCCTCCACCGCTTCCTCATAGGCGGTGCGCAGGCCCGCGTTCGCTTCGACGCGCGCGAAGGCCGCCTCGCGCCCCTGCTTGTAAGCCTCCCACACGCTCGGGCGTTGTTCGAGCCAGCCCTTGAAATAGACGCGCCAGAACACCTCGGAGACAAAGCTGCCCGCCTCGCGCGGGCTGTGCTGGCGCAGGACCGCCTCGATCACCTCGGCCTCGCCCACCAGCCCGGCGTGGAGCCAGGGCGACAATTGCGAGACATTGGCCCCCCCGCGCTCCCCCGGCGCCTCGCCGACGGGGCCGTCGTCATAGCCGCGGGTTTCGGCATAGTCGCTGCCTGCGCGCGGGAGGAATCGGGCGAGGCGCTCGAGCGCGCGGGCGCGTGTCGGGGTCCAGTCCATGTCGCGAGCAACCGCCAAAGCGGCAGGCGGTTCCGCGCCCATCTGTGTCGAAATTATGGCGAATTTCGGAACATTGCCGCGCCTTCGCGCATTGGGCAGGTCAGGGTGGGGGAAGGACACCGACCCTGTTTTTAAGGACCGCGTGCATCCTGCGCGCGCTCGTCACGATTGAAAAACCAGGAGCTACCCCGATGAAACTGCTCAAGATCACCGCCGCTTCGCTGCTCGCTCTCGGCCTTGCCGCCTGCGCCGACGACGCGGCCGAGACCGACGACACGATGATGGCCGACGAAACTGCGATGAGCGAGGACGCGACCTCGCCCGGCACGATCGTCGAGGTCGCCCAGGGCAATGGCGACTTCACCACGCTGGTCGCCGCCGTGAACGCCGCCGAACTGGGCGAGACGCTGTCGGGCGATGGCCCGTTCACCGTCTTCGCCCCGACCGACGAGGCGTTCGGCAAGCTGCCCGAAGGCACGGTCGAAACGCTCACCACCGACGAGACCGACAAGCTCAAGTCGATCCTCACCTATCACGTCATCGAAGGCTCGATGGACGCCGCCGCGGTCACTAAAGCGATCGAGGACGCGGGCGAGGAGGGCCTCGTCGTCGAAACGGTCGGCGGCCCGACGCTGACCGCCACGCTGGTCGACGGCGAGGTCATGCTGACCGATGCCGCGGGCAACACCGCGACCGTGACCGCGACCGACGTCGAAGCCTCGAACGGGGTCATCCACGTCATCGACACGGTGCTGATGCCCGAATAAGCTTCGGTTCATCGCCGACTTGCGAGAAAGGCGGGCCCGTGCGGGTCCGCCTTTTGCGTATGCGCGGCTGAGCCTTTTGCATCTGGGCCTTTTGCATCTGCGCGATCGAGCGATTAGACGGGGCGCAAGGAGAGAGAGAACCGATGTCGCCACCCGCCTTCGCCGCCCCGGCCGCGCTTGCGGCTCTCGTATCGCTTGCCGCCTGCTCGGGCGATGAGGGCGATGCCATCAGCCGCGACACGCAGCCCTTTTCGGGCATTGCCGAGAATGAGACGATCGAAGTCACCGGGACCGAGCCGTTCTGGGGCATGACGATCGACCAGGCCGAAGGGGTCGCGGCTTACTCCACGCCCGAGAACATCGAGGGCACGCGCTTTGCCGTCGAACGCTTCGCCGGCAATAACGGGCTCGGCTTCACCGGCGCGCTGGACAGCGGGGAGGGCGTCACCGTCACCATCACGCCGGGCGAATGCAGCGACGGGATGAGCGACCGGACCTATCCCTTCACCGCCACCGCCGAGGTCGGCGAGCGCGACCTTCGCGGTTGTGCCTTCACCGACGCGCAGGGCTTCACCGGGCCTCAGGCACCATGAGCGATGGGCGTCTCGGCGCGCCGATCGGGCGCAGGCCGGTGGGGCAGGGCTGGCGGATCTTCCTGTGGCTCGCCGCCGCGTTCAATTTCGTCGTCGGCCTGCTCGCCATGCTTTCCCCCGAGGCGGATGTCGATGCGCGGCTGGTCGGGCTGCTTATCTTCGCCTTCGGGGTCGTCTATTTCCAGGCCGCGCGCGATCCCGAACGGCTTGCGCCCGTGCTGTGGGGCGGGGTCATCGCCAAGGTCGGAACCGCCGCCCTGTTCGCCCCGCTCGGTTTCGGTGCGGATGGATCGCTGCTGGTGGCGAGCGCGGTGGTGATCGACGGCTTGTTCGCGGTCGGTTTCCTCGCTTTCCTGCTGTCGCGCGGGGGCGATCTGTGACACGATGACGGGGCAACGAGGGGGAGAAAGAAGCATGAGCGAGGACGAAACGCGCAGCGGCGGCTGCCTGTGCGGCAAGGTGCGATACACGCTGGCGGAGGATCCCGTCATGTGCGTCACCTGCCATTGCAAGAACTGCCAGCGCCAGGCCGGAAGCGCGCTGTCGATCATCATCGGCGTGCGCGAGGACGCGATTGCGATTTCGGGCGCGGTGAAGACCTATGACGACACCGCCGACAGCGGCGCACCCGTCCACCGCCAGTTCTGCGATACCTGCGGTTCGGCGCTGTTCACCCGGATCGACCATCCGCCCGGCCTGATGTTCGTCAAGGCCGGAACGCTCGACGACACCTCGAAGCTCGCGCCTGCGTTCCATTGCTGGACGAAGAGCAAGCAGGACTGGGTGCCGCTCGGCGACATCCCGGCCTATGACACGGTGCCGCAACAGGGGTGAGCGCGCGCGCACCTGCGAACGGGTCGCAGGAAATATATCAACATATCAGGCACTTGCCCGAACCTCGGAACCCGGGGGCGGAATCCGGTGTTGGAAAAAGGCAACCTATGTTCGTGATCCGCGCCAGCGCGCGCGGCGCGGACGAGGCCGTGGGAAAGACGAGACGTGAGCACTGACGACCAGGACAAGCCGAGGCTGAGCGACCAGGCATCGATGCGATTCGATGACGCGCCAGAGAGGTTCCGCACGGGCGGCGCAGGTGCACGCAGCGGCGACCGCTTTTCGGGCGCATCGGGCGTGCTGTTCGAACAGGCCATGGCCCAGACCCGCATGGCGATCTGCCTGTCCGACCCGCACCTGCCCGACCAGCCGATCGTCTTCGCCAATCGTGCCTTCCGCCAGCTGACCGGCTATTCGGAGGAGGAAATCCTCGGGCGCAATTGCCGCTTCCTGCAGGGGCCCAAGACCGACCCCGAGCCCGTCGCCCGCATCCGCGAGGCGATCGTCAACGAGGACGTGGTGGTGGTCGAGCTGCTCAACTACCGCAAGAACGGCACGACCTTCTGGAACGCGCTCCATCTGGGCCCGATCTACAACGACGCGGGCGAACTCGTCTATTTCTTCGGCAGCCAGTGGGACGTTTCCGACGTGCGCGCCGCGCGGGCGGAGGAACAGCACGCCAAGGAAATGGCGCGCGAGCTGTCGCACCGGATGAAAAATATGTTCGCGGTGATCTCCGGCATCGTCAACGTCACCGGGCGGATGCGCGGCATCCAGTCTGAAGCGGCCGAGATCAACGCCCGCATTCAGGCGCTGGGCCGGGCCTATGAAACGACGCTTGACGATGCCTCATCGGGCAGCATCGACATCGGCGGGGCGATCCGCGCCGTGCTCTCCCCCTACGACCAGGGCGGCGAGAGGCTGACGCTCGATGGCGAGAACGCGCGGCTGCCCTTCGCGATCATCTCGATCGTCGGCATGATCCTGCACGAAATGGCCGCCAACGCGATGAAGCACGGCGCGTGGACCGCGCCCGATGGCCGCGTGCGGGTCGCGTGGGAGACACCGGGCGAGGACGCGACGCTGGTGATCCGCTGGGAGGAAGCGGGCGGCCCGCCGGTCGACCCGGCGCGGATCGAGGCCGGGACGGGCACCGCGATCGTCGACCGGATGCTGGCGACGGCGCGCGGGCGGATCGAGCGCGAATGGAAGGAAAGCGGGCTGACCGCGACGATCACGGTCCCCGCGCGGGCGATCTGATGGCGGGAACCTGCTCGATCCTGCTGCTCGAAGACGAACCGATCATCCTGATGGACCTCGAATTCGCGGCCGAGGATATGGGCTGCGATGCCGTGCCCGCCTCGAATTGCGCGGGCGCGCTCGAACGGCTGGCGACGCTGGGCGGGGTCGATGTCGCGGTGCTCGACGTGAGCCTTGCAGGGGGCGAGACGTGCCTGCCGGTGGCCGAGGAACTGGGCCGGCTCGGCATTCCCTACGTGCTCCATTCGGGCGATCTCGACCGCCACGACGAACGCATCCGCGAGCTCGATGCCGACCTCATCGCCAAGCCCGCCAGCGCCGAAACCGTCATCGCCGCTGCCATCTCCCGCTGCGAGCGGTGCAATGGCGGCGGCGACAAAGCCTCCTAGAACAGCCCCGGAATCTCGAACTGCGCCGGGTTGGGGCGGCGCGGCTGGAGCATCCGCCGCGTGTCGCCCAGATCGACGGTCGCGCGCTGGGCCTCGGCGCTCGCCCCGGAAATATCGGAATCGCGCCGGGCGCTGATCGCGGTGCAGGACCGCCCGGCAAGGAAGTCGAGCGCCTTGGCGACCGAATCCTCCGCCGGGTCGCCGAGAGGGGTGAAGATGTCGTCCGCCGCCGCGCAGGTGTTGGGCACGGTGGTGGCGAGGCCGGAGAAGTAGTCGCCCTCGTCGTCGGCATTGACGGTCTTGAACGTCACCGCCCGGATCCTGAGATCGCAGGAATCGAGATCGAAGCCCGACTGTCCCACCGGCTTGCCAAAGGTGTTGGTGCCGATGAGCGCGATATTGTTGCCGAGATAGGACTTCATCGAATTGATCACCAGTTCGCTGGCCGAGGCGGTCCCGCCGCGTGCGATGAAGGCGATCTTGACCGGATTGACCGAGGCGATCGGTTCCGCCGCGCCGAGTTGGCCGGTCTGCGGGTTGAAGAAGGGCACGCTGCTTTCGAAGCTGTCGGTCCGGTTGCGGTCCGACTTGCTGTCGCGCCAGACTGTCCGGCTGAAAACCGAGCCGGTGTTGGGGCCGCGCATGAAATCGCCCATCACTTCGGCAAGCCGCACGAGGCCGCCGCCGTTGTAGCGGAAATCGATGATGAACTCGGTGACGCCTTCCTGCGCGAAGCGTTCGAACGCGTCCTCGATCTGGCGGTCCGCGCCGGAGGGAAAGAAGGTGCGGAAATTGAGATAGCCGACCTTCTTCGCCCCGTCCTGGATGATCTGCACGCCGTAGCGGTCGGAGATCGGGTCGAGCGAGAAATCGCTCTTGGCCACGCTCTGCTCGATCACCGTGCCGTCCGCGGTGCGGAAGCGCAGGACGCGCGTCACTCCCGGATCGGACGGGCCGAGCGCATCGACCACGGCCTGCGGGCCGCCCGACGCCATGAGGCTGCTGACGAGCTGGAGGTTGGTCGACGCCGTGCCGATCGCCAGCAGCTCGGTCCCCCGGTCGATCCCGGCGGCGAAGCCGTTGCCGTTCTCGAAGGCTTCGAGCACGAAGACGCGGTCGTTCGCCGTGTCATAGCCCAGCCGCACGCCGAAGCCCGCGCTGGAGCCTGAATTGATCAGCTCGTTCTCTTCCTCGATCGAGGTGGCGAAGGTGAAGCCGCGGTCGATGTCCTGTGCGCGGGCCGGGGCGACGCGCGCGTCGAGGAAGTCCTGCACGTCGTTGAAATCGGCCGGGTTCACCGTGTCGTCGAGCAGGTCTGGGAAGAGATACCATTCATTGAGCACGGCATTGGCGAAGTCGATTTCCTCCGCCGCGGTGCAGGCGGCGGTCGTCGGGGTCGGGGTCGGCGTCGGGGTCGGAGTGGGGCTCGGCCCGCCGGAGGTGGGCGGCGGGTTCGATCCGCCGCCGCCGCAAGCGGCGAGAGCGAGCGCGAGCGTGGCGGTAAGCGCGGTGCGACCGATCTTCATGGAAAGCGCGACTCCGGAAAGGACAGCAAGGACGATGGTTTAGGCAGGCCCGCAAGGGTGCGAATCCCCGCTCTTCATGCAATGTAGAGGCTGCTTCGGCAAGCGGGCGGGGGCGTTCGGGCGGGGATCGCCGCGCCCAAGGGCCGCTCGCGATGCCGTTTCGCACCCTTGTCCGGCGGGTTTTCCGCAGAAACCGGGGCAAAAAGACCCGGCCCCGTCTACTATCGGGGGGGCAACCGCACTAGCACGAAGGAATGGAATCGACCGAGTCATGACCGAATTGCCGCAATGGATCGCATCGAAGCTGCCCTCGGGCGCGCGCCACCCCGGCCTCGCCATCGCGCGGCTGGGGGACGAGCGCACGCTGGCGAAGGGCGGCTTCGCCCTCTCGAGCCCGGCCTTCGCCGCCGGCGACCAGCTCGACCCGTGCTTCACCGCCAAGGAGGAGGACGCGGTCGCCCCGCCGCTCGAATGGACCGCGCCGCCGCCGGGCAGCCAGGAAATCGTGATCGTCGTCGAAGACGCCTCGAGCGAAGGGGCGGAGCCGCAATGCCATTGGCTCGTCTGGGGCCTGCCCGGGCAGAAGGGCAAGCTGCTGGAAGGCGAAACCCCGCCGCGCACGGGCAAGAACGCGCAGGGCAATTCGGAATGGCTGCTGCCCAATCCGCCGCTGGGCGAAACGCGGCATTACGTGTTCCAGGCTTTCGCCACCGACCTGCCATTGACGACCATGCCCGGCGCCACGCGCGATGACATCATCAAGGCGCTCACCGGACAGGTCACGGCCTGCGCCGTGCTCCATGCGCCCTTCACCGGGACACCCGCCGACGACTACGCCCCGGCGGACGACGATTTTTGACTTACCTGCCATGAGAAAAGGAGAAGGATGATGGCTGGCAATAATGCGCTGCAGAAACCCGTCCAGCTTTCGGGGGATCTCGAAGCGGTGGTCGGCAAGGGTCCGATGACCCGCGCCGAAGTGACCTCGAAGGTCTGGGAATACATCAAGGCGAATGGTCTCCAGGACCAGAAGGACAAGCGCCAGATCAATCCCGACGCCAAGCTCGGCGCGGTGATCGGGAACGACCAGATCTCGATGTTCAAGATGACGGCGGCGGTGTCGAAGCACCTCAGCTGACGAATTGGCCTGCCCGGTCAGCGGCGCGCGATGCGATAGGCACCGCGCCGCTGGCCGAGCGGCTGCCCTTTCCACGACAGCGCGATTTCGCCTGCGGCGTGAAGCGCGTCCACTTCGCGGTGGACAGCCTCCATCTGCCCGCGCCAGTCGTCCTCGCTCCCGGCGAGCGCCCTTGCGGCCTCGCTCGGGCAGATTGTCCTGCCCTCGCCGCGCGCCTCCAGCAGGCCGAGGATCGCGTCTTTCGGGGTCATGGGCGACCCGTTACGCGCCCTGACCCGGCTCCCAGCCCGGCGGGGCCAGTTCGAACCCGGCGAAATCGAAGCCGGGCACGACCACGCAGCTGACCAGCGACCAGCCGTGCGCGCCGTTTTGGGGCGTCAGCGGGCGCGTCGCCTGCCAATGGCCGGTGGGGACCACGCCCTGCGGCGCTTCGCCGCCGGCCACGTCCGCGCCGAGCCGGAGGCTCGTGACTTGCGCCTCGTCGCTTGCCGCCAGCCGCAATTCGAGCGGGTCGCCCGCCTGCCAGATCCACAGCTCCTCGGCATCGACCCGGTGCCAGTGCGAGGGTTCGCCCGCTTTCAGCAGGAACAGGATCGCCGTCCCCGCCGCCCGCTCGCCCGTCACCGAGGGCGCGCGCCACGTCTCGCGATACCACCCGCCTTCGGGGTGCGGCTGGAGCTGCAATTGTTCGATCAGCGCGTCGGCGTTATGCCCGCTGCCGGACCCGTCCTGCGTCATGGGAGTTCCTTTCCCTGCAGGTCCTAGAGGGAGTGACCGAGATGATGCAACACGCCGCCGCCGCCCGCCCGCTGTTCGCCGCGCTTCTTGCCGGAGCCGCCGCTCTGCCGGTACTGGCCCAGGATGCGCCCCCGCAAAGCGCCGAACCGCGCACCACCGGCCCCGAGGCCGAGCGCGCCGAGACCGTGTTCGACCCCGCCGTCGACACCGCCAATGCCGCGCTTGAGGTCGCGCCCGTGTTCGACGGGCACAACGACGTGCCGATCCAGCTGCGCGCGCGCTTCGACAACCAGCTTGGCGAGTTCGACTTCACCGACACCACCATGACCGGCGAAACGCACCCGCAGGGCCGCACCATGCACACCGACCTCACCCGGCTCGCCGAAGGAAAGGTCGGGGCGCAGTTCTGGTCGGTCTATGTGCCCACCTCGCTGACCGAGGCCGAGGCGGTGCAGATGACGCTCGAACAGATCGACGTGACCAAGCGGTTGGTGGCGCGCTACGACGAACTGGTCCTCGCGCGCACCGCCGACGATGTCGAAAACGCCTTTCGCAGCGGCCGCATCGCCTCGCTGATCGGCATGGAAGGCGGCCATTCGATCGGATCGAGCCTTGCCGTGCTGCGCCAGATGCACGAACTCGGCGCGCGCTACATGACGCTCACCCACAACCGCAACACGCCTTGGGCCGACAGCGCGACCGATACGCCCGAGCACGGCGGGCTTTCCGATTTCGGCAAGGACGTGGTGCGCGAGATGAACCGGCTGGGGATGCTGGTCGACCTCTCCCATGTCAGCGAGGAGGCGATGCTCGACGCGCTCGAAGTGGCGAAGGCCCCGGTGATCTTCAGCCATTCGGGCGCGCGCGCGGTCAACGGCCATGCGCGCAACGTGCCCGACAGCGTGCTGCGCCGCCTGCCCTATAATGGCGGGATCGTGATGGTGGTCGCGCTGCCCGGCTATGTCAGCGAGGAACGCCGCCTCTGGTTCGCGGAGCGCGAGGCGGAAGCGGCGCGGCAGGAATCGCTCTATCAGGGCCAGCCGGAGAAGGTGAAAGCGGCGATGGACGAATGGGACGCGGCCAATCCCGAGCCCGTCACGACCATCGCCCAGATGGCCGACCACATCGACCATATCCGCGAGGTGGCAGGGATCGAATCGATCGGGATCGGCGGCGATTTCGACGGGATGCCGAGCGGGCCGGAAGGCTTCGAGGACGTCACCGGCTATCCCGCGCTCTTCGCCGAGCTGGCGCGGCGCGGCTATTCACAGGCCGAGCTGGAGATGATCGCGAGCCGCAACGCGGTGCGCGTCATGCGCGAGGCCGAGCGTTACGCGGCAAGCGTGCGGGGCGAGCCGCCGATCGAGACGCTCATCCCGGACGGCGAGTAAAAGATCGGTCCCGAGGCTGGGCTGGTCCCGGGGGCATCACGATCGGTCCCAGTCCTCAAGCTCGCTGCCGCGTTTGAGGACGCGGTCGCCGTCCTCCTGCTTGACGAGATAGGCCGGGTTGTCGCTGTCGCCCTTCTTCGTGATCTCGGAGCCCTGCAGGGTGCGCGTGACCTCGCGTTCGAAGCGGTCCTCGACCTGCCCCTTGCCCTCGCCATTGCCCCAGTTCCATTTGACGTATTGGCCGGTCTGGAAGCTGTTGCTCATCGTGCTTTCTTCACTCGCCCGTCACCGGCTCCTCTACGGTCGATTCCGGCGCGCTCGGCTGGGTCGTGGGGACCGCGGGGATGTCCTCTTCGGCAACCCCGTCCTCGCGCATCTCATCGACCCGCTCGGTCGCGAGTTCGGCGCTTTCGACGTCGCCTTCCTGAAGCGCGGGGACGATCCACGCGATGCTCATCGCGACGATCGCGATCAGGGTGGAGATGATGAGGATCCAGCGCACCCGGCCGGTTTCGGTGCCCGCGCGGGCGGCGTCGTCGTCGATATGGGTGGCGCCGTCGGCGCCGGTGTGGGTGGTCTTGCTGTCGGCCATGTCATTGCCTCCCCTTGGAAAACTGTCTCGCCAGACCAACGGGAGCGCCGCTGGCCTGTTCCGAGGCGGGGAGGGCAATGAGCCGGGAAAAGCCCCGGCCTGACGCTGCGATCAGTCGCGCAGCAGTTCGTTGATCCCGGTCTTGGCGCGGGTCTGCGCGTCCACCGTCTTGACGATCACCGCGCAATAGAGCGACGGGCCGGGCGAGCCGTCGGGCAGGGGCTTGCCGGGCAGCGTACCGGGCACGACGACCGCATAGGGCGGCACTTCGCCGCGGTGGATCTGGCCCGTCTCGCGGTTCACGATCTTGGTCGAGGCGCCGAGATAGACGCCCATCGAAAGCACCGCGCCTTCGCCCACGCGCACGCCTTCGGCGACTTCGCTGCGCGCGCCTATGAAGGCGCCGTCGCCGATGATGACGGGGTCGGCCTGCAGCGGTTCGAGCACCCCGCCGATCCCAGCGCCGCCCGAGATATGCACGTTCTTGCCGATCTGCGCGCAGGATCCGACCGTCGCCCAGGTGTCGACCATCGTGCCTTCATCGACATAGGCGCCGATGTTGACGAAGCTCGGCATCAGGACGACGCCCTTGCCGATGAAGCTGCCGCGCCGCGCGACCGCGCCGGGGACGACGCGAAAACCGCATTCGCGAAAGCGCCGCTCGCCCCAGCCGGCGAACTTGTTGGGAACCTTGTCGAAGGCCGCCGCCCCGCCCGATCCGTGATCGATCAGGCGGTTGTCGTGGAGGCGGAAGGAGAGCAGGACCGCCTTCTTGAGCCACTGGTTGACCCTCCAGCCGCCGTTCCCGTCGGGCTCGGCGACGCGCGCCGCGCCGCTGTCTAGCATCTCCAGCGCATCGCTCACCGCGCCGCGGATTTCGCTGCCGGGGGTGATGTCGGCGCGGTGTTCCCACGCTTGCTCGATCTGGGTGATGAGAGTGTCGGTCATGGAGCCTCCGCTTCGCGCTGTCGGCTGGGCTGCTAGCCGGGCGGACGGGGCTGGGCAAGCGCCTTGGATCGCCAGGCGCGGCGCACCGGGGCAGGGCGGTGCGGGAGACACAACCGCTTTGGCGGCAAAGATGAGCGACGGGCGCGTGCGAGGCTGCTATCCCGGGCAGACCGTTCACCCCAGATCCACCCCCCGGCCATAGGAGGGGCCACCATGACCGCTCGTGCCGACGCCCCCCGCAGCCCGAACGCTCCTGCCCCCGATCCGCGCGCGCCGGTGCGTTGGCGCTGCACGGCGCCGGGCAAAGCGGGCCGCGCCGCGCTGGCGGCGCTTGCCTGCGCGGCGCTTGCGGCCTGCGGCGGCGGAGGGGGCGGGGGCGGCGGTGTCGTGTCCACTCCCCCGCCGCCCCCGCCCCCTCCGCCGCCTCCTCCACCCCCTCCGCCTCCGCCGCCGCCGCCGACCAATTTCGACACGGCCGAATTCCGCCGCTCCGACGGGCCGGCCTTCCACGGCGCGGACAGCGCGTGGCGCGACGGCTTCACCGGGGAGGGGCAAGTGATCGCGGTGGTGGATTCGGGGCTCGATTCCGACAGCCCCGAATTCGCCGGCCGCGTCCATCCCGCCTCGCAGGATGTGGCCGGAAACCGCGGGATCGATCCCGAAGACGATCACGGCACCAATGTCAGCCTCGTCGCCGCCGCGGCGCGAAACGGGGACGGCGTGCTCGGCATCGCGTTCGAAGCGCAGGTGCTCGCGCTGAGAGCCGACCAGCCAGGCTCCTGTGCGGGCGATACGCTCGCCGACCCGAGCCTGTCGTGCCGCTTCCTCGATGCCGACATCGCGCGCGGGATCGATGTCGCGGTGGCGAACGGAGCGAAGGCGGTGAACCTCTCGCTCGGCGGGGGCGGTATCTCGCGCGAATTGTTCGACGCGGTCCGCCGCGCGTCCGATGCGGGGCTGGTCATCGTGGTCGCGGCGGGCAACGGGGGCGACGGGTCCGATCCCGACATCGACCCGTTCGAACCCGATCCCTTCGCCCGGGCGCTGGCCGATGCGGGCGGGGCGAACGTCATCATCGTCGGGTCGGTCGACGATGCGGGCACGATCTCAGACTTCAGCAACCGCGCGGGTTCCCTCGCCGCCTCCTATCTCGCCGCGCGGGGGGAGGCGATCTGCTGCGTCTACGACAATGGCGATCTCTTCATCGAGACGATCGACGGGCAGCAGTTCGTCACGCTGTTCTCGGGCACGAGCTTCGCCGCGCCGCAGGTGTCGGGGGCCGTGGCGCTGCTGGCCGAGGCGTTTCCCAACCTTTCGGGCGCCGACATCGCGGAGATCCTGCTCACCTCGGCGCGCGATGCCGGGGCGGGCGGGGTGGATGCGATCTACGGGCGCGGCATCCTCGACATCGCCGCCGCCTTTGCGCCGCAGGGGACCACCACTCTCGCCGGGAGCGGGGTGGCGCTCGCCGCGGGGGAGGATATTGCGGTCGGCTCGGCGGCGATGGGCGATGCGCCGGGTGCAATCCGCCTGACGGGCGTGGTGCTCGACCGGTATGAGCGCGCCTATCGCCGCGAACTCGGCGGACGCGCGCGCGGCGCGGCGCAGGTCCGGCGGCTCGCGGGCGCGGTCGAGCGGCCCGGCTTCACCCGCGCCGCCGGGGGCGAGGCGCTGTCCTTCGCATTGACGCTGGGCGAGACGGAGCGTGCGGCGGGCCTGCAATGGTCGCGCGAACTGCGCCTCGCGCCCGAAGAGGCGGACGGCCCGCGCGTCCTCGCCGCGCGCGTCACGGGGCAGCTTGGCGACGATCTCGAGGCGGGCTTTGCGCTCGGGCAGGGCGCGCTCGGGCTGGCGCGGCAGCTTGGCGGCGGAGCGCGCGGCGGGGCCGGGAAGGCCCCGCCGCGCCCCGCTTTCCAGATCGCGCCCGAAGCAGGGCTCGACGAGGGCTTCACTGGCAGCAGCGATCTTGCCGTCGCCGCGCGGCAGGGGTTCGGCGCATGGGGCATCACGCTCTCGGCAGAGCGCGGGCGGGCATGGCTGGGCGAGAACCGCCGCGCCGAGGAGGTCATCTACGGCCTTCCCGAAACCCGTGCGACGACGAGCATCGCGCTCGCCGCCGACCGCCGTTTCGGCAGCGGTGAGGCGCGGCTCTCCGCGACCTGGCTGGCCGAGGAAGAGACACTGCTCGGCGCGCATTTCCACCGCGCTTTCGGCATTTCGGGGGCGGATACGGTTTTCATCGACGGCGCGCTGGCGGGCGAAGTCGCCCCCGGCTGGAGCCTGTCGGGCGCCGTGCGCGGCGGGATCACGCGCCCGCGCGCCGGGGCGCTGGTCGGCGAGGGCTCGGCCCTGCTGACGCAGGGCTGGTCGCTCGACCTTGCCAAGGCAGGCGCGTTCGGCGCTGCCGACAGGATCGGCTTCAGGCTCAGCCAGCCCCTGCGGGTCGAGGGCGGGGCGCTCGATTTCGACCTTGCGACCGGGTGGGACTATGCGAGCCGCAGCCCGGTGATCGCGCGGCAGGCGGTCTCGCTCGAACCGGCGGGGCGCGAGGTGATGGGCGAGCTGGCGTGGTCCACGCCCTTCGCCTTCGGGCAGGGCCCGTGGGGCGCGCGCGCTTTCGGCAATGCCACCGTCAGCCTGTTCTACCGCCACCAGCCGGGCCATTTCGCCGATGCCCCCGCCGATGCGGGCGCGGTGGTGAACGTCAGCGCGGGGTTCTGAGCGAAAGCGTTTCCGTTCGGCCCCCTTTGCGAGCCCCTGCGCAGGCAGGGCCTTCATGCGGGTCCGCACCGAGGCGCGCAGATCATGCGCGAACAAGGCGGCCGACGAGCGACATGGCGCGCTCACGCGGCGGAGCGGCATCCGGGCAGGGAACCTGCCTGCGCAGGGATCAGCGGCGGGACGGCCAACCCGTGCGGCAGGCGGCGCGCCCCTATTCCGGCATCCCGGCCTTCACCGCGAATTCGTAAGCCCGTTCGACGAGCGGGGCGACCCGGTCGCTCATCGCCTTGGCGTGGGCGCTGGAGGCGGTCCCGTCGATCACCCGCTTCTTGATCCCCTGCATGATCCCGGCAAGGCGGAACAGGTTGTAGGCGAAATACCAGTCCATCGGCGGCACCGGATAGCCGGTGCGCGCGACATAGCGGTCGACCGCCTCCTGCTGCGAGGGGATGCCCAGCTCCTCGAGGTCGAGCCCCAGCAGCCCCGCGCGCCCGTCGGCCGGGTTGTGCCAGTTGAGCATGAGATAGCTGAAATCCGCGATCGGATCGCCCAGCGTCGACAGCTCCCAGTCGAGCACGGCGATGATGCGCGGTTCGGTCTTGTGAAAGATCACGTTGTCGAGCCGGTAGTCGCCGTGCACGACGCTAGAATTGTGCTGCGGCGGGATCGTCTCGGGCAGCCATTCGATCAGCCGCTCCATCTGCGGCATATGCTCGGTTTCGGACAGCTTATACTGCTTCGACCAGCGCGCGATCTGGCGCGCGCAGTAATCGGTCGGCTTGCCGTAGTCGCCGAGGCCGATTTCGTCCGGCTTGTTGAGATGCAGGTCCGCCATCGTGTCGATCAGCGCGTGGTAGATCGCGCGGCGTTCCTCCTTCGCGCAGCCCGGCAGCGCGCCGTTCCACAAGCTGCGCCCGTCGGCCATGCTCATCACGAAGAACTTGGAGCCGATGACATCGGGATCCTCGCACAGGCCATAGGTGCGCGGGACCGGAAAGCCGGTGGGATAGAGCCCGGTCATCGCGGTGTATTCGCGGTCGACCGCGTGGGCGCTGGGCAGCAGCTTGCCGAAAGGCTGGCGGCGCAGGACGTAGTTCGCCCCCGGCGTTTCGATCTTGTAGGTCGGGTTCGACTGGCCGCCCTTGAACTTGGTGTAGCTGATCGGCCCTTCGAAACCTTCGACATTGGCCTCGAACCACGCGGTGAGCGCGTCGAGGTCGAGCTTGTCCTTCTCGCTCACCTCGACCGTGCCGACCATTTCCTTGTCGAAGTCGATCTGGGGTGCGTCTGTCATTGCCTTCGTCCTCAATCGAACACCACCACGCTGCGCGCGGAATGGCCCTCGCGCAGCTTGTCGAAGCCCTTGTTCACGTCCTCAAGCGCGATGCGCTCGGCGATGATCGTGTCGAGGTCGAGCAGGCCGCGCATATAGAAATCGACCAGCCGCGGGAGGTCCACCGGGAAGTGGTTCATGCCCATGATCGCGCCCATCAGCTTCTTGCCGCCGAGCAGGTCCATCGCGCCGAGGCCGACCTTGCAATCGAGCGGCATCATGCCGAGGATCACCGCGGTCCCGCCGCGCCGCAGGCACTTGACCGCGAGGTCGGCGCTGGCCTGCCGCCCGACCGCCTCGATCCCGTAATGGACCCCGCCGCCGGAGATCTCGATGATCTGGCTCGCCGCGTCATCGGCCAGGGCATCGACCGCGTGGGTCGCGCCCAATACCTTGGCGAGCTCGCGCTTTTCGGGGAGCGGGTCGGCGGCGATGATCTTGGATGCGCCCGCGATCTTCGCCGCGTTGATCGCGGCGAGGCCGACGCCGCCGCAGCCGACCACCGCGACCGTCTCGCCCGGGGTGAGTTTCACCGCGTTGAAGATGGTCCCCGCGCCGGTCGTCACCGCGCAGCCGATCACGGCGGCGCGGTCGAGCGGCATATCCTTGTCGATCGCGACGCAGGCGTGTTCGTGGATGAGCATCTGTTCCGACAGGGCCGACAGGTTGAGCATCTGGTTGACCGTGTCGCCGCCGCTTCTCGTCATGCGCGGGGCGGTGCCCTTGGCCCGGCGCGTGTCCCCGCCGAGGCACAGCGCCATGCGGCCCGTCACGCAGAATTCGCAATGCCCGCAGAAGGCCGAAAGGCAGGTGACGACATGATCGCCCGGCTTCACCGTTTTCACTTCGCTGCCGACCGCGCGGACCACGCCTGCCGCCTCGTGCCCCGGGATGCAGGGGAGCGGGTGGGGATAGGCGCCGTCGATGAAGTGCAGGTCCGAATGGCAGAGGCCACAGGCTTTCGTGTCGATCAGCACTTCGTGCGGGGCGGGATCGGCGTATTCGACCTCGCCGATGACGAGACCCTCGCCCGGTTTTTCAAGGATGGCGGCCTTGGCCATGACTTTTCCTCTCCGTCTGAATCTGGATTTCCCGACCGCCCTTCAAGCAGGCGTGGCGGTGTTTCGGGAAAGCCGGGGAACCCCCGCAAGGGCGGTCCCCCGACGTATCAAGTGATCGAGCCTGCCAGCAGGCGAAAGCCCGTCAGCGCGCGACCCCCATGTCGCCCGAGCTCAGCGTCTCGCTGTCGTTCGCCGGCGCGGGGCCGGAGCGCAGCGCGTTCGCGGTCGGCCCTTCCTGCGGGGCGTGCTTGCCGAATTCCATGCGGGCGATGGAGCGGGCGTGGACCTCGTCCGGCCCGTCGGCAAGGCGCAGGGTGCGCTGGTTGGCATAGGCGCGCGCGAGGCCGTAGTCCTCCGACACGCCGCCGCCGCCATGGGCCTGGATCGCGTCGTCGATGATCCTCAATGCCATCATCGGCGCCTGCACCTTGATCATGGCGATTTCCTGCTTCGCCGCCTTGTTGCCGACCTTGTCCATCATGTCGGCGGCCTTGAGGCAGAGCAGGCGCGTCATGTCGATGTCGATGCGGGCGCGCGCGACGCGCTCTTCCCAGACCGAATGCTTGTAGATCGGCTTGCCGAAAGCCTCGCGCTCCTGCAGGCGCTTGCACATCTTCTCCAGCGCCTCTTCCGCGACGCCGATGGTCCTCATGCAGTGGTGGATGCGGCCCGGCCCGAGGCGCCCTTGCGCGATCTCGAAACCGCGCCCTTCGCCAAGGAGAATGTTCGAGGCGGGAACGCGCACGTCCTTCATCTCGACTTCCATGTGGCCGTGCGGCGCATCGTCATAGCCGAAGACCGGCAGGTGCCGCAGGATGTTCACGCCGGGGGTGTCGATCGGCATGAGGATCATCGACTGCTGCGCGTGGCGCTGGGCCTCGAAATCGGTCTTGCCCATGACGATCGCGACCTTGCAGCGCGGATCGCCGAGGCCCGACGACCACCACTTGCGCCCGTTGATGACGTATTCGTCGCCGTCGCGCTCGATGCGGGTTTCGATGTTGGTGGCGTCGGAGGACGCGGTGTAAGGCTCGGTCATCAGGAAGGCGGAACGGATCTCGCCGTTCATCAGCGGGCGGAGCCATTCCTCCTTCTGCTCGCGCGTGCCGTAGCGGTGGAAGACTTCCATGTTGCCGGTGTCGGGCGCGGAGCAGTTGAACACTTCCGACGCCCAGCCGATGCGGCCCATTTCCTCGGCGCACAGGGCGTATTCGAGGTTGGTGAGGCCCGGCCCTTCGAATTCGAAGCTGTCGTCGACATGGTGGTGGCTGTCATTGCGCGGCGGCATGAACAGGTTCCAGATGCCCTCTTCCTTGGCCTTGGCCTTCAGCTCCTCGACGATGGGCAGGACCTTCCAGCGGTCGCCTTCGCGGTCCTGTTCGTCATAGGTGGGGACATTGGGGCGGATGTGCTTCTCGATGAAGCCGCGCACGCGGTCGCGCCAATAGACCTGGCGTTCGGTGGGTTCGAAATCCATGGGGGAGTTCCTCTCTCGTCCTTAATTGCAATCGAATCTGATGGGTCGACCGTGGCAGAGGCAAATGCCAGCGCCAAGCTCCTATTTGCGAGGGGCTATGCCTGTCACCCGGTCTGCGGATGCTCCTTGGCCGGCGCCGCGGCAGCCTTGGCCGCCGCGCGCGGCTCGGCGGCGAGCGGGTCGGGTTCGCCCGCCGCGATGCGCGCATGGCGCGCGGCGACGCGGGCCTCGTGCTGTTCCTGCGTGATCGGGAAACGCGCGAGCCAGAAGGCGGCGAACACGGCCAGCACCGCGGTGACGAGGATGTAGAGGATCGCGAGCCAAGCCGCGACCGAATCGCTCACCTCGGCCTGCGGCGTGCCCGGCTCCAGCCCGATCATCGACACGATCAGCCCGCTCAGCATGATGCCCCCGCCGGTGGCGCATTTCTGGATCAGCCAGTTGCCCGAATAGAAGGTCGCCTCGGCCCGCTTGCCGGTGCGTTCCTCGAAAGCCTCGACGATCTCGGCCACCATCGAGGTCGCCGAAATGCTCGAAATGACGCCCGCCGTGTTGGCGAGGACCATGAAGGTCATGAAGCCGATGGTCGAGGCGGTCCCGCCCGTGGTCGGCCACATCCCGACGAGGAAGAGCGTATAGGGGATGGCCATGATCCCGAGCGCGGCGAGCGCGCCGATGGCGGCGGTCATCTGCTTGCCGAAACGGCGGTGGAGCGGCCCTGCGAGCAGGAACATGAAGACCACCGACAGCCCCAGCACCAGCGGATAGACGACGAAGGCGCGCTCTGAGAACTGCCAGACATATTGCGTCACGTAGATCGTGATCGACAGCGTCACGCCGTGACTGACATAGGTCGCAAGTCCCCCCAGCGCGAATATGACGAAGGCGTGTTCGCGGAAGGCGTCGATGATCTCGCCGAAGGCATCGGACAGCGAAAAGCGCCCCGGCGGCTCGGCGGGGCGCTGCGCGACATAGCGGTGCTGCCCCGCGGCCGAGCCGATCACCGAAGCGGCGATCACGATCGCGCCGACCACGCCGTAGGTCGCATAGCCTTCGGGCTGCATCCGCGCGGCCTCGGTCGGCAGGAAGACCGCGAAGGTGAGCAGCATCATCAGCAATCCGCCGACCCAGCCGAACAGGAAGCGGAACCGGAACAGCGTGGTGCGCGCGACGTAATCGTCGGTGATTTCCGGCACGAGGCTGACCGAGGGAACCTCGCAGGCCGACAGCAGCAGCCGCACCCCGACCGCGAGCGCGACGATTTCCCAGAAGCTGGGCGTGCCGGTGAAGGGTGGGGACCACAACAGGGTCCACATCAGCGCGAGCGGGATCGGCGCGACGTAGAGCCACGGCAGCCGCCTGCCCCAGCGGGTATAGGTGCGGTCCGACAAGTGCCCGATCAGCGGGTCGACGAAGGCATCGATCACCAGCGCCGTGGCGAGCGCGAGCGAGACGAGCCACGCATCGACACCCAGCACGAGATTGTAGAAGGGCAGCAGGAAATAGAGGAACCCGCCGTCCTTCACCCCGAAGGCGACCGCGCCGAGCCCGTTGAAGAACCTGAGGTCGAGCGGCAGCTTGCCCTTCACGAAGCTCACGCGCCGCCCCCTCTCGCGCGCGGCGCGGGGGCGCTTCCGGCGAATCCGGACCTCGCGATCATGCCCTTGTCCTCTCCATCTCTCTCGGGCGCGAGAGTGGCCTTCCGGCGCGGCTTCGTCAATCGCGCTCACCTTGACGCTACGGCATCCCGGCTTGCCCGTTTCGCAAGCCAAGAGCGCTTGCGGCGCCCGCGAAAATCACGCTAACGTAAAGGTCAAGTGGGAGCTTACGAACAAACGAGGAGAGTCGGATCATGAGCGATCTGGAACAATTCCGCATGGAAACGCGGGCCTGGCTCGAGGCGAACTGCCCGGCCGAAATGCGCGAGCCCGTCCGCGACGAGGACGACGTCTATTGGGGCGGGCGCAACGCCACCTTCAAGAACGATGCGCAGAAGGCGTGGTTCGACGCCTGCGTCGAAAAGGGCTACACCGTCCCGGCATGGCCCAAGGCATACGGCGGCGCGGGTCTTTCCGCTCCTGAAGCCAAGGTGCTGCGCGAGGAAATGGCCCGCATCAACGCGCGCCCGCCGCTTTCGTCCTTCGGCATCTGGATGCTCGGCCCGGCGCTGCTGCATTTCGGCACGGAAGGCCAGAAGCAGCGCTTCCTCAATGAAATCGCGCGCGGCGAAATCCGCTGGTGCCAGGGCTATTCGGAGCCGGGTTCGGGCAGCGACCTCGTCAGCCTTCAGACCTATGGCGAGGACAAGGGCGATCACTGGGTGGTGAACGGCCAGAAGGTCTGGACCTCCTACGCCGATCACTGCGACTGGATCTTCTGCCTCGTTCGCACGGACAAGCAGAACAAGTACCAGGGCATCACCTTCATGCTGATCGACATGGAAACGCAGGGCGTCTCCACCAAGCCGATCAAGCTCATCAGCGGCAATTCGCCCTTCTGCGAGACCTTCCTCGAGGACGTGAAGGTTCCCAAGTCCTATGGCGACGACATCCCGGCGCAGGTGGGCGAGGTCAATCGCGGCTGGGACGTCGCGAAATACCTGCTCGGCCATGAGCGCGAGATGATCTCGGGCGCGGGCGGCGGCGACCGCACGGCGGCGATCGGCGCGGCGATGAAGCGTCATGCGGCGCAGAACGGCGACGAGCTCGACCCCGTGCTGCGCGCCGAGCTCGCCATGTTCGACGTCGACGCGCTCGCCTATGGTTGCATGGGCGAGAAGTTCCTCGACGAGATCAAGGCGGGCAAGACCCACCCCGCGCAGCCCAACATGATGAAATACGCCGGGACCGAGCTCAACAAGCGCCGCCATGAGCTGATGATGGCAGCCGGCGGCTCGCGCAGCCTCGAATGGGAGAGCGAGGAAACCGGCGGCGGCAAGCCGGCGCGCAACTGGCTGCGCACCAAGGCGAACTCGATCGAGGGCGGCACCTCGGAAATCATGCTCAACGTGGTTTCCAAGCGCATCCTCGAACTGCCGGGCGGCTGATCCGGCGCATCACGAATGACGGGCGGGCCGCTTCCGGCGAGACGGGAGCGGCCCGCTGACCATCCGACACCCAGACGACCTGAGACAAGAGAGAGGAACCCGCCCGCCATGCCCCTTTACCACGACGAAGACCAGGCAATGCTGGCCGACACCGCCAGCAGCTTCATGGCCGAGGAAGGCAATATCGCCAAGCAGCTGCGCCACTGGCGCGACCGCGACTGCAAGGACGGCTTCGGCCACGACCTGTGGAAGCAGATGGCCGAACTCGGCTTCAACGGCATCCTTGTCGACGAGGCCGACGGCGGGCTCGGCATGGGCCACGTCGAGGCGGGCATCGTGCTCGAGGAAATCGGGCGCAACCTCACGCCGTCGCCGTTCCTGACCTCCTCGGTGCTCGCCGCGACCGCATTGAAGCACGGCTCGGACGACCTCAAGGGCCGCTATCTTCCCGGCCTCGTCGCGGGCGATTCCGTCTTCGCCGTGGCGATCGACGAGACCGCCAAGCACCGCCCCGAACGCATCACCACCCGCGCGGAAAAGTCGGGCAACGGCTTCAGGCTGACCGGTTCCAAGAGCTTCGTCGTCTACGGCGGCAGCGCCGACATGATCGTGGTCGCCGCGCGCACTTCGGGTGCGGACAACGAGACCGACGGCATCACCCTTTTCGCCGTGCCGAAGGACGCTAAGGGCATGAGCCATGACGCGGTGCGGCTGGTCGATTCCTCGATGGCGACGCACACGAAATTCGACGGCGTCGAACTCGACGGCGATGCCGTGATCGGCGAAGTCGACGGCGGGCGCGAAGTGCTCGACGCGATGCTGCGCGCCGGGCGCATCGGCGCGGCGGCGGAAGGCGTCGGCGTCGCGCGCGGGGCGATGGATCGCACGGTCGACTATCTCAAGCAGCGCAAGCAGTTCGGCAAGCTCATCGGCGAATTCCAGGCGCTCCAGCACCGCGCCGCGCACCTCTATTCCGAAGTCGAGATCGCCCGCGCGGTCACGATCAAGACCCAGCAACTGCTCGACGCGGGCGCGGAAAGCGCGGACATGATGACTTCTGTCGCCAAGGCCAAGGTCGCCAAGACCGCGCGGCTTGCCGTGCAGGAAGGCGTCCAGATGCACGGCGGGATCGGAATGACCGACGAATACGACATCGGCCTGTTCATGAAGCGCGACCGGGCGCTCGCCGAATTCCTCGGCGATGCCTACTACCACGCGAACCGCGTGGCCGAACTGTCGGGCTATTGAGGAGCAGCGCAATGAACGTGCAGGAACTCTTCAGCCTCGATGGCCGCATCGCGCTCGTCACCGGGGGCAGCCGCGGGATCGGCAAGATGTTCGTCGAAGGCTTGCTCTCGGCGGGCGCGGCGAAGGTCTACATCTCGGCCCGCAAGGTCGAGCAGATGCAGGACACCATTGCCGAGTTCGACAAGGCTTTCGGCGAGGGCAAGGTGATCGGCATCCCCGCCGACCTCAGCCAGATGGACGGGATCGAGGCGCTCGCCGCCGAAATGGCCAAGCGCGAGGACAGGCTCGACATCCTCATCAACAACGCGGGCGCCGCGTGGGGCCAGCCCTATCTCGAATTCTCCGAGGCCGGCTGGCACCGGACGATGGACCTCAACGTCAAGACGCCGTTCTTCCTCACGCAGAAGCTCCACGAACTCCTCGTCGTGGGCGGCAAGGGCGACCACCCGGCGAAGGTCATCCACGTCTCCTCGATAGACGGGCAGCGGATCAACCCGTGGGAGACCTATGCCTACCAGGCGTCGAAAGCGGGCGTGATCCAGCTCACCCGGCGCATGGCCGCGCGGCTCATTCAGGACAACATCGTCGTCACCTCGATCGCGCCGGGCGCTTTCGCATCCGAGATGAACAGGGCCGCCAAGAACGCGCCCGACGCCTCGGCGAGCGTCATTCCGGCGAAGCGGATCGGCAGCCCGGAAGACATGGCGGCCGCCGCGATCTACCTGTGCAGCCGCGCGGGCGACTATGTCGTGGGCGAGACGCTGACGGTCGACGGCGGGGTGGTGAACGCCGCGCTGCCATCGAGCTTCAACGACCCCGCAGGCTGAGAGAGCCCGGCCCTTTCGGGCCGGGTCCGCGGGCCGGGGCCCAAAGGCGCGCTTGGCACTCTCGCGCAAGGATTGCCAAGTGCAAGCGCGCTTCGCCGCACGAAAATGTCGGTGGATAATCGCAGGCCGCAAGAATTGACTGCTTAACCCTTTCGCGCCAGCATCCTTCCCGAGAGGAGGAGGCTGACGCGAAGGAGTGCGCATGGCGTATCGGGATTTCGAAAGACAGCTGCGGGGCGAGGGCCTGCTCACGGCCGAGATCTTCTATTTCTTCCCCGACTATCCCTCGCTGATCCAGCAATTCGTCTGGCAGGATTACGACGAGGCTCCGGACTACCCGATATTGTTCCGCTTCCTCGACCACTGGCGGCGCGAGATCGAGGCGGCGATCCACTCGGTCCGGATCGCGCACGAACGCAGCCTCGGCCCGCGCGAATTCCGCCACGTCGACGGGGAGTTCCGGCTCCAGTAAGGCCGGAGGCGAGGGGCGGTCAGCCCGCCATCAGCTCGCGCACGAAGGGGATGAGCCCGGTCTGGCGCTGGCGCTTCATCCGCTCGGCATCGAGGATTTCGCGCACCTTGCCGAAGCATTGCTGCACGTCGTCATTGATGACGACATAGTCGTATCCGTCCCAGTGGCTGATTTCCGCCCGGGCGCGTTCCATGCGGCCCTGTATCACCTCTTCGCTGTCGGTGGCGCGGCTGCGCAGGCGGCGGTGGAGTTCGTCGATCGAGGGCGGCAGGATGAAGACGCGCACCACGTCCTGCTGGTCCTTCTGGTAGAGCTGCTGCGTGCCCTGCCAGTCGATGTCGAAGAGGAAATCCTGCCCTTCCTTCAGCGCCGCGCGGATGATCCCCTTGGGCGTGCCGTAGCGATAGCCGAAGACGTGCGCCCATTCGTAGAAGTCGTCTTCTTCGACCATCGCGTCGAATTCGGCATCGCTCCTGAAATGGTAGTGCACCCCGTCGACCTCGCCCGGACGCGGCGGGCGGGTGGTGACCGAGACCGACAGCTTTATCTCGGGGTCCTGCTCAAGCAGCATCCGCGACAGCGTCGTCTTGCCCGCGCCCGAGGGCGAGGAGAGGATGAACATGAGGCCCCGGCGCTTGAGCGCCGGCGATTGGGTCGGGCTGGATGGGGGAGGCGTGTCCATGCGCCCCGTTGCCCCAAGCGTGGGGGCTAAATCAAGTCTCGCGCGCGGGCGCGGCCTTGCGCTGCTTGCGGCGGCGCAGCTGGCGGGCCTTGCCGCGGTCGTAGAGCGTCTTCGCCGCGAGCCCGCCCGCGACGAGCGCAAGGCCGGGAAGCGACCCGGTCGCAAGCCGGCTCGCCCCGAACAGGCCGACGGTGCGGATGAGGCCCTTGCCGTCCTTGAACTTGGCGACCTTATCGGGGTCGTATTCTTCGAGCAGCATCCGGTCCTTCAGCTTGCGGCGCAGGAACAGGCTGCTGCCGCGCAGGACGATGTCGGCGATCATCAGGTTGGTGTTGGGGTCGGGGCTGGGCATCGCCCGGCTCGCCCGGCGGGGCTTGGGACCATCGGCGGGCGGGAGCCTGTCGGGGTTCTCCGGGTCTTGGCGGTCGACGCTGTCCTGCGCGTCGTGTTCCGGGGGGTGGGGCGATGCCATCGCGGCGCTATTTCTTCCTTCCGAAATCGACCGTCACCACGTTCGAGCCGTCCCCGTCGTCCCCGCCTTCGGGATCGCCCGCTTCGCCGTCGTTTTCCGCGTCCTCGTGTTCCTCGTGCGGCAATTCCTCCACCGAAGTCTGGAATTGCAAGCCGAAATCGACCGCCGGGTCGACGAATGCGGTGATCGCCGCGAAGGGGATCTGCAGCTTTGCCGGGATCTGGTTGAACGACAGGCCGACGGTGAAGTCCTCCTCGCGCACTTCGAGATCCCAGAACTTGTTCTGGAGCACGATCGTCATCTCGTCGGGGAAACGGTCGCGCAGGTGCTGCGGGATGGAGACGCCGGGCGCGGCGGTCTTGAAGGTGATGTAGAAATGGTGGTTGCCCGGCAGCGTCCCGCCGCCGCTTTCGATTTCGCCGAGCACGCGGCCGACGACGGCGCGCAGCGCTTCCTGCACGATCTCGTCGTAGGGGATCAGGCTGTCGGGCGTTTCTTCGCTCATATCGCGTTGAATCGTGGCGAGCCTTGCCAGCGCGGTCAAGCGTTTCGTGCGGGCTTCGCGCAATTGCCGGGCGGCGGAGCGGCGTCGCCCCACTTGCGCCCTGCGGCGACACGCCTATAGCGCGGCCATGACCAGCCTTCCCGACAATTCCGCGCCGGCGCGCACGGGTTCGGTCTCGCGCAACACGGCCGAGACGAAAATCGCGATTCAAGTCGATCTCGACGGGACCGGGGCCTATGACGTGTCGACCGGCATCGGCTTTCTCGATCACATGGTCGAACAGTTCAGCCGCCACTCGCTGATCGACGTGACGATGAAGGTCGAGGGCGACCTCCACGTGGACCAGCACCACACGACCGAGGACTCGGCGATCGCGCTGGGGCAGGCGCTGTCGCAGGCGCTGGGCGACAAGGCCGGGATCGGTCGCTACGGCCACGCCTATTCGCCGATGGACGAGACGCTGAGCCGCGTCGCGCTCGACATTTCGGGGCGGCCCTACCTCGTGTGGAAAGCGGGCTTCACGCAGGAGAAGCTGGGCGAATGGGACACCGAGCTGATCGAGCACTGGTTCCATTCGGTCGCCCAGAGCGCCGGGATCACCCTGCACATGGAACTGCTCTACGGCACGAACAATCACCACATCTGCGAAAGCCTCTACAAGGGCTTCGCCCGCGCGATGCGGCAGGCGGTGGAGCGCGATCCGAGGAAGGCCGGCGCGATCCCGAGCACGAAGGGCCAGCTCGGTGGATGATGGGGTGAAAGCATCGGTCGCGCAGCGACCGCAAGGCCAAGCGGCCGCCCGCAGCGGGTGCAGCTTTGCTGCGCGTCTAGCGAGGACCGCTCGCCCGGATGGGCGAGCGGAAAACACAAATGCCTGAAGTCGTCGCCCTCGTGGATTACGGCGCGGGCAACCTCCATTCGGTCCACAACGCGCTGAAGAAGGTCGGGGCGAATGTCACCGTCACCGACGATCCCAACGTCGTGCGCGCCGCGGATCGCATCGTGCTGCCCGGTGTCGGCTCCTTCCGCGCCTGCGCCAAGGGTCTGAAGGCCGTCCCGCACATGGTCGAGGCCATGACCGAGCGCGTCCATGTCGGCGGTGCGCCCTTCCTCGGCATCTGTGTCGGGATGCAGCTCCTTGCGACGCGCGGGCTCGAGCACGGCACGACAAAAGGCCTCGGCTGGATCCCGGGCGAGGTGCGCCTCATCGAGCCCGCCGATCCGGCGATCAAGGTTCCGCACATGGGCTGGAACGATGTCGGCCTGCTGCCGCACGCGCGCGATCACCAGGTGATCGAGGAAGGCGAAGCCTATTTCCTCCACTCCTACCATTTCATCGCCGACGATCCGCACGATGTCGCCGCGCTCACCGACCACGGCGAGGGCCTTGTCGCGGCGGTCGCCCGCGACAACATGGTGGGCGTCCAGTTTCATCCGGAGAAGAGCCAGGCTTTTGGCCTTGCGACGCTCGAAAGGTTCCTTGCATGGTATCCGTGACCTGCTTGCGGCTCGCTAACGCTCGCGTTTCTCGTCTGCGGCTCGCTGACGCTCGCGGGCCGCGCCAGCCCACGCCCCCGCCCTTCCACCCGGAATGGTATCCTCAAGGGCGGAAGGGCGGGGGCGTGGGCTGGCCCGGCAAAAAGGGACGCGCGGATGCGCGTTCCGCACGCAGCAAGGAAGCGCCATGATCGTTTTTCCCGCCATCGACCTCAAGGGCGGCGAGGTTGTGCGCCTTGCCGAGGGCGACATGGCCCGCGCCACGACCTATGGCGACGACCCGGCGGCCCAGGCGATGCTCTTTGCCGAGGCGGGCGCCGAGCATCTCCACGTGGTCGATCTCGACGGCAGCTTCGCCGGACGCCCGGAGAACCGCGCCGCGGTCGAGGCGATCATCGAGCGCTTTCCGGGTTACGTGCAACTGGGCGGCGGCATCCGCGACGCGAAGACGGTCGAGGGCTGGTTCAATCTCGGCGTCGCGCGCGTGGTGATGGGCTCGGCGGCCTTGAAGGACCCCGATTTCGTGCGCGAAATGGCGCGCGAGTGGGAAGGCGGCATCGTCGTCGCCGTGGACGCGCGGGACGGCATGGTCGCGACCGAGGGCTGGGCGGAAGTCTCGAACGTCCCCGTGGTCGACCTCGCCCGCCGGTTCGAGGACGCGGGCGTCGCCTCGCTGCTTTTCACCGACATCGGGCGCGACGGGCTCCTGAAGGGCGTCAACATCGACGCGACGGTGGACCTCGCCCGCAGCGTCGACATCCCGGTGATCGCGAGCGGCGGGGTGCGCGGCCTCGACGACATCCACATCCTCTCGATCCACGCGCATGAGGGGATCGAAGGCGTGATAACGGGCCGCGCGCTCTACGAGGGCAAGCTGGACCTCGCGGCGGCTATCGCGATGGGGGCGAGGCAGACATGACCGACGAAATTAGGCCGAGCTTTGGAAGCAGCCCGATAGCTATATTGTTAATGCTTGCTGCGATCGTTGCTTACGGCTGGCAGGTGCACGGCTTTTGGATTGGAGCGGGGCTAGGTGTGCTCTTCCTTCTCATATTGCCCCTCTCAAACATGGTTGCGATTTCAGCGTTCCAAAGTTTGAAGCTCACGACCACGTTTCGTTGGTTGATTTTTGCGACGATCATGATCGGAATCGCCGTATTTGGCGGCGAAACTTGTGATGCGTCGGGAAATTGTGAACCTCTCATATGACCGTCCGCATCCGCGTCATCCCCTGTCTCGACGTGGCCGAGGGCCGCGTGGTCAAGGGCGTCAATTTCGTCGACCTCAAGGACGCGGGCGATCCGGTCGAACAGGCGCGCGCCTATGACGCGGCCGGAGCGGACGAACTGTGCTTCCTCGACATATCGGCGAGCCACGAGGGGCGGGGCACGCTGCTCGACATCGTCAAGCGCACGGCGGAGGTGTGCTTCATGCCGCTGACCGTGGGCGGCGGGGTGAGGAGCGTCGAGGATGCGCGCGCGCTGCTGCTGGCGGGCGCGGACAAGGTCGCGGTGAACTCCGCCGCCGTCGCCCGGCCCGAACTCGTGCGCGAGATCGCGGCGAAGTTCGGCAGCCAGTGCGTCGTCGCCAGCGTCGATGCGCGGCGGGTCGCGCCCGAAGTCACCGTGCAGGGCGGGGAGCCCGAGCCGGGCCCGCGCTGGGAAATCTTCACCCACGGCGGCCGCAAGGCGACGGGGATCGACGCGGTCGAATACGCCAAGAAAGTCGCGGACCTCGGCGCGGGCGAATTGCTCGTCACCAGCATGGACGGCGACGGGACCAAGGCGGGCTACGACCTCGACCTCACCCGCACCATCGCCGATGCGGTAAGCGTTCCCGTCATCGCGAGCGGCGGGGTCGGCACTCTCGATCACCTCGTCGAAGGCGTGCGCGAGGGCCATGCGAGCGCGGTGCTCGCCGCCTCGATCTTCCATTTCGGCACGCATTCCATCGCCGAGGCGCACAAGGCTCTCCGCGATGCCGGCCTGCCGGCGCGCGGCGACTGAAAATGCGCGATGCGGGCTTGCCCGCGCGGGGGCTTTGAGGGCAGGGAAGCGCGCATGGACACGCTCGCCCGCCTCGAAGCCACCATCGCCTCGCGCCGCGCCGCCTCGCCGGAGGAAAGCTATGTGGCAAAGCTCAACGCCAAGGGCGTCCCCAAGATCGCGCAGAAACTGGGCGAGGAAGCGACCGAGGCTGTGATCGCGGCGGTTTCGGGGAGCAACGCGGAACTGGTCGGCGAAAGCGCGGACCTTCTCTTCCACCTCCTCGTGCTGCTGAACGCGCGCGGCGTGTCGCTCGACCATGTCCTTGCCGAACTCGAACGGCGCGAAGGGCTGTCGGGCATCGAGGAAAAGGCCAGCAGGAGCGAATAATGCCGATCGACGCGACCCTTCCCTATGACGACGACAACATCTTTGCGAAGATCCTGCGCGGGGAAATCCCGTCGACCAAGGTCTACGAGGACGAATGGGCCTACGCCTTCGAGGACATCAACCCGCAGGCGACAAACCACACGCTGGTGATCCCCAAGGGCCGCTATGTCAGCTGGGACGATTTTTCCGCGAAGGCTTCGGCCGAGGAAATCGCGGGCTTCATCCGCGCGGTCGGCCATGTCGCGCGGGAGAAGGGGCTGGTCGAGCCGGGCTACCGCCTGCTCGCCAATGTCGGGGCGCACGCCGGGCAGGAAGTGCCGCACCTTCACGTCCACATATTCGGCGGCGAACCCCTCGGCCCGATGATCTGGAAGCGCGGCTGAGCCCTTGTTGGAAAACGCCTTGCGCCGCACGCGCGTCCAACAGGCGTAGGATTCGGCCTGCGGCGATCCAACGCGGATTTTCGCTTTGGGCAAAGGGGTATGTACGACGCGAACCAGGCTCGCAGGCCGGGTGTCGGGCCTTGCCGTTCCGCTTGCATTCACATCGATTGGGCATTCATCGCTGGCATGGCCTTCGACCACAAGCTAAGTGCCGCCGCGATGACCCAACCGACACCTCCCGGCGGCGTTCTCGATGGCCCGCGGCATCTCTATGCCGTGCGGGTCTATTACGAGGACACCGACCTGTCGGGCATCACCTATCACGCCAATTACCTGCGCTGGTTCGAGCGGGCGCGGTCCGACCTGCTGCGCCTGCTGGAGATAGACCAGCGCGCCGCGATCGAGAGCGGCGAGGGGGCCTATGCGGTCTCCGAGGTGAATTTGCGTTACCTGCGCCCCGCAAAGCTCGACGACGACGTGGTGATCGAGACGCGCTGCACCGAACTCGGCGCGGCGAGCTGCCGGATGCACCAGGTGGCAAGGCGCGGCGAGGAGGATTTGTGCGAAGCCACCCTGCGCGTCGGCTTTATCAGCCTCGAAGGCCGCCCGCGCCGCCAGCCGGCGGCATGGCGCGCCGCCTTCAAGGCGTTCATGGACCAAGGAGAGATCTGACCTCATGCCCACCACCCTGCTTGCCGCGGCCGCAACCGCAGTCGGGCCGACCCGGCTCGACCCGCTCGAGCTGTTCCTCGCCGCCGACATCGTCGTGCAGGCGGTGATCGTCGGGCTGGTGCTGGCGAGCATCTGGACCTGGACGATCATCGTCGCTTTCACCATGCGGCGGAGCAAGCTCGAAAAGAAGTCGCGCGCCTACGAGGTCGATTTCTGGGAAACCCGCGACCGCGAGGCGACCCTGACGAAACAGCAGCGGCGCGAGATTCCCTCGGCCCGGGTCGCGGCGGCGGGGCTGGAAGAGTGGAAGAAATCGACCGGCGCGGGCAAGCTCGATGCCGATGCCGCGCGCCAGCGGATCGCGGCGGCGATGGAAAGCCAGGTCGCTTTCGAGGCGGACGGGCTCGCGTCGCGCCTCGGCTTTCTCGCCACCACCGGATCGGTCGCGCCCTTCGTCGGCCTGTTCGGCACGATCTGGGGGATCATGAACAGCTTCTTCCAGATCGGCGCGCAGCAGAGCGCGAGCCTTGCCATCGTCGCCCCCGGCATCGCCGAAGCGCTGTTCGCGACCGCGATCGGCCTGTTCGCCGCGATCCCTGCGGTCATCGCCTATAACCGCTTTTCGAACAGCGTGAACCAGTACGAGGCGCGGCTGCAACGCTTCGCCGACCGGGTCCATGCCGGGCTCAGCCGCGAACTGGACAAGGTCTGATGGGCGTCTCGCTTTCCCCCTCGGGCCGCAAGCGGGGCCGCCGTTCGCGCCGCGCCGCCATGGCCGAGATCAACGTCACCCCGCTCGTCGACGTCATGCTGGTGTTGCTCATCATCTTCATGGTGACGGTGACGCTGCCCGCGGTCGGCGTGCCCATCGAACTGCCCGAAAGCCGCGCCAACCCGGTCGAGGAAGTGCCCGAAAGCGTCACCGTCAGCATCGACGGTGAGGGCCGCATCTACATCGCCGATGAAGCCGTGCCCTTGGGCGGCTTTCCCGAGGCGCTCGCGGCGATAGGTCGGAAGAGTGACGGAGAGCTTCCGACGCTGGTTCTGCGCGGCGATCGGGGGCTCGACTATGGCCGTGTGATGGCCGTGATGGGGGAGATGAACCGCGCCGGCTTCACGAAAATCGAACTGGTCACCGACGGTTCAGTTACGCCGCCATAGCGAGACGAGCAGCATGGGAGAGACCGCCACATTGCGCAGCGAGGATCGCACCGGGCTTCTGGTCGCGGTGATCCTGCACGCCTTGCTGGTGGCGGTGCTGGCGCTGCAATGGAGCGCGCCCCCGCCGCCCGTCAGCCAGCGCATGACGGTAAGCCTTGCAAGCGAGGTCGCCCTGGAAGCGAGCGCGCCCGATCCCGTACCCGAAAGCCGCGCCGCGATTGCCCCGACGCTGGCGGACAGTCCTGAGCCCGCTCCTGCCGAGACGCGCGCCGAAACCCCGCCGCCACCGCCGACGCCCACCACCCGGCAGGCTGCCCGCGAGCCCGCGCCAAGCCGCGAGCGCAGCCGCCCCGACCGCCAGCCCGCGCGCGAGACGCCGCGCCAGCCCGCGCGCGAGGAGCCTGCGGGCGGCAGCCGCATCGGCGAGAACTTCCTCGAAGGCTCGGGCTCCTCGACCACCACCGACGAGACCCGCATCCCCGCCTCCCAGATCGGCGCCAGCGCCAAGGCGTCGATCATCCAGGCGATCGTGCGCCAGATCCGCCCGCACTGGACTGCGCCGAGCGGGGCGGATGCGGAGCTTCTCGTCACCGAACTCGCCTTCGACCTCAATGAGGACGGCAGCCTCAAGGGCCGTCCGCGCGTGCTGCGGCAGAGCGGCGTCACCGACGCCAACCGCGCGCAGCAGGCGCTCCACGCCGAACGCGCCATCCGCGCCGTGCAACTCGCCGCGCCCTTCGATCTCCCGGACGAATATTACAACGCATGGAAGTCGATCCGCGGCGCCCGCTTCGATAGGAACCTTTCACGATGAACCGCACCCTTACCCTTCTCGCCGCTCTCGCGCTTGGCGCCTCGCCTGCCTCCCTGTCGGCCCAGACCACCGACCTCGGCGAGCCGGTGGCCGAAGGCGGCGCGGTCGAGACGACCGGCACGCAGGCTTCGGGCGAAGATGCCGAGGGCGGGCTGACCTTCACCGTCACCGACGAGAGCGACTGGTCCGACATCGGGGTCGCCATCCCCGCCTTCGCGACCGACCGCAACCGGGCGACGCCCGCCAGCAGCGACGGGACCGAGGCGCTGGGCCGCGAGATCGCGCGGGTCATTACCGCCAATCTGAGGAACAACGGACTGTTCAAGCCGGTCGGCCCCGACAGTCTGCCGCAGCCCACATTCCCGCAGATAACCTCGCCCGCCTGGGGCAGCTGGTCGGGCCGGGGCGCCGAGATGCTCGTACATGGCTATGTCCGCGCACGCGACGATGAAAAGCTGGTGGTCGGCTGCTATCTTTATGACGTCGCATTGCAGGACGAACTGATCCGCGAGGGCTGGGTGGTGCGCCCAGCCGACTGGCGGCGTGCGGCGCACAAGTGCTCCGACCTCATCTACGCCCGCCTGACCGGCGAAGACCCGTTCTTCGACAGCCGCATCGCCTATATCGCGGAGACCGGGCCGAAGGATAACCGGGTCAAGCGGCTCGCGGTAATGGACAGCGACGGGGCGAACCACCGCTTCATCACACTGGGCAGCGCGACGGCGCTCACCCCGCGCTATTCGCCCGATTATTCGAAGATCCTCTACCTGTCCTATGTCGACGGGAACCCGCGGATCTACGTCTACGACATCGGCTCGGGCCGGCAGCAGCTGGTGACCGAGAACGCCAACCCGACGCTCGCCCCCCGCTGGTCGCCCGACGGGCGGCACATCCTCTATTCGATGGCGGTCGCGGGCAACACCGACATCTACCGCGTGCCGGTGTCGGGCGGCCAGGCCGAGCGGCTGACGAGCGCGCCGGGCATCGACATCGCCGGATCCTATTCGCCCGACGGGTCGAAGATCGTCTTCGAAAGCGACCGTTCGGGCGCGCAGCAGTGCTACATCATGGATGCAGACGGTTCGAACCAGAAGCGCATCAGCTTCTTCGGCGGGCGCTGCGCCACGCCCGAATGGAGCCCGCGCGGCGACCAGATCGCCTTCACGCGGATCGCGGGCGATTTCAACATCGCCGTAATGACGCCGTCGGGCGGCAATATGCGCGTGCTCACCCGAGGCTGGCAGGACGAGGCGCCGACCTGGGCGCCCAATGGCCGCATCATCCAGTTCTTCCGGACGGCGAGGAATTCGGGCCGTTCGTCCCTGTGGCAAGTCGATCTCACCGGTCGCAACGAGAGGAGGCTGCCGACGCCGGTCGACGCGTCGGACCCGGCATGGGGACCGATTCGTCCCTGACAGTGTTTTTCGTGTAGAACTCCCCGGGCCAGCCAACGATGCCCGGCCAAGCAAGGAGAGCAGAACAATGACCATCTCCCTTTCGCGCTGCGCGACCGCCGCGCTCATCACCTCGACCCTCGCGCTCGGCGCGTGTTCCAAGAAGGCGCCCGAGGAACTGCCGCCCGCCCCGGCTGCGACGAGCGCGCCCGAGACGCCGCAGACGCGGCCCACCACGCCGACCGGACCGCAAGTCGGCACGCAGCAGCATTTCGCCGATGCGGTCGGTTCCTCGACGACGATCTATTTCGACACCGATCGCTACAATATCGACAGCCAGGACGCCGCCGCATTGCAGGCGCAGGCGCAGTATTTCGCGCGCTACCCGCAGGTGAACTTCACCATCGAGGGCCACGCCGACGAACGCGGCACGCGCGAATACAACCTCGCGCTGGGCGAACGGCGCGCCAATGCGGCGAAGAATTATCTCGTGAGCCTCGGGGTCTCGCCCGACCGCATCCGCACGGTCAGCTACGGCAAGGAGCGCCCGGTCGCGCTCGCCTCCACGCCCGAGGCATGGGCGCAGAATCGCCGCGCGGCGAGCGTGGTCATCAACTGATCGTGAGCAAAGGCCCGTCCCGTTCGCGCGGGGCGGGCCGGCCGCTTCAGCCCGGAAGGCCGGACGCTTCGGCCGAAACCACCGCGAGCGCGTCGTAGGCGGGCGCGTCCGCCTGCCGGATCGACCCTGCGGCGAGGCACAGGCACGCCATGGCGAGCACCGAGGCGATGCTGGAAAAGGCGAGTTGCTGGCTCATCACGGGGTTCCTTCCTGCGGCCCTTTGCGGGTCCTGTCGGTGCTTTGGCAATGCGGGTCTTCCGCAATGCAACATTTCATATAGCAACTGGTTCCCGGCTTTACCATCCTTTCCATATCCGCCCAGCTTCCCTAGACTGACACCCCTATGGCTTCGACCAACGTCATGACTGGCCCGGGCCCGCGCGCATGAGCCGCGCGCGCCGCTCGAACGACTGGGGCTTTCCGCGCTGGCGCGGCTACGACGCCTCGCGCGAGGCGACGACGGTGCGGCTATGCGACCGGCACGGCTGCGAGGAGAAGGGCGATTGTCCCGCGCCCAAGGCGCCCAACAGCCCCGAACGCTGGTATTTCTGCCAGCGCCACGCAGCCGAATACAATTCGAAATGGGACTATTTCGAGGGCCTCGAGAAGGCCGAGCGAGCCGAGCGCGCCAAGGCCGAAAGGGCCGAAAGCGCGGGCTATGCCGAAAGCGCGCATTACGGCTGGGCCGGGTCGGGCGACGGGTCGCGCAGCGCGGACGAAATGCGCGCGCTCGAACTGCTCGGGCTTGAAGCCGATGCCGAATTCGACGCGATCAAGAAAGCCTATCGCCAGCGCGCGAAACAGGTCCACCCCGACGTGAAACCGGGCGACGAGGAAGCCGCGCGCGAATTCCAGGCGTTGCAGGTCGCCTATGAAGTGCTGCGCGCGGGCGAGGAACGGCGCACGTGGCGGGGATAGGGGCGCGCGGCTAGTCCCGCCGCCCGTCAGCCGCCTTTCGGTCCCGCGAAGCCCTTGCCCTTCGAATCGATCTCCGGGTTCGGATTGTCGTTCCACCACGCGACATCACTCCACGGGCGCACGTCGATTTCGTGCGTCCAGCAATGGCGCGGTTGCTGCGCGAGATGCCAGTAGGTTTCGGCCAGCACGGCGGGGTCGATCACGCCCTCGGGCCCCTTCCTCGCCTTGAACGCCTCGTATTTGTCGCCCAGCAGCTTGCCCAGCGTGTCGGGCGAATCCACCGCGCCGTCGACCACCACGTGCGCGACGTGGATGCCCTTTGGCGCAAATTCGGCGTTAAGCGTCTGGCACAGCATACGCCGCCCGCCCATGGCCGCAGCGTGGCTGTGCTGCCCCGCATTGCCGCGCATCGCCGCCGTGGCCGAGGTGACGAGCAGCGTGCCGTGCGGACCGCCGTTTCGCGCGCGATCGACCATCGCCGGAAAGGCCGCATGGGCGAGCCTGAACAGGCCGAAGCACGCCAGCCGCCAGCCCAGCTCGAACGTCCGGAGCGACGTGTCGGCAAGGCTGCGGTTCCCGATCTGCGCGCCGAGATTGTAGAGCATCGCCCCGATAGGCCCGATGTCGCGCTCGACCCGTTCGACCAGCGCCTCGATCGCGCCGTCCTCGGCCGCGTTCACCAGCGTGCCTGTCGCGCTGCCCCCCGCCTCCTCGATCGCGCCGACAAGCCGGGCCAGGCTCTCCTCGTCGCTGCGGCGGGCGAGCACCGCGTGATACCCGCCCGCCGCGAAGCGTATCGCCGCCTGCCCGCCGATGCCGGCGCCCGCCCCGATCACGAGGAAGACGGGTTTGCGCCTGTCGGTCATGCTGCTCTCCTGCCTGGCCTGCTTTGCGCGAGGCTAGCCCGGAAAGCGGGGGCCGCGCACCTCACACATATTCCAGCGCCTGCTCGAAATCGGCGATGAGGTCGTCCGCGTCCTCGATCCCGATGCTGATCCGCACGAGGCTGTCGGTGATGCCGAGCTGCTGGCGGCGTGCGTGCGGGACCGAGAGGTGGGTCATGCTCGCGGGGTGGCTCGCCAGCGTTTCGGTCCCGCCGAGGCTCACCGCGAGCTTGGCGATGGTGAGGTTGTCGAGGAAGCGGAAACATTCCTCCTCCCCACCTTCGAGGAAAAGCGAGAAGGTCGATCCCGCGCCGAGGCAATGGCGGTCGTAGATGTCCTGCTGGCGCTCATCCTCGATCATGCCGAGATAGCCGAGCCCTGCGACCTTGGGGTGCTTCTTCAGGAAGGCGCAGACCTTGGCCGCGTTCTCGCCCGCGCGCTGCATCCTGAGTTCGACCGTCTCGAGGCTCCGCAGCAGCATCCACGCCGTGTTCGGATCGACGATCCCGCCCATCGTGTTCCTCAGCGCGCGCACCGGGTCCATCCACTTCTTGGCCCCGGCGATCGAACCGGCGACGAGGTCCGAATGGCCGCCGACATACTTGGTCAGCGAATAGGCGACGATGTCGGCTCCGTGATCGAGCGGGCGCTGCCACAGCGGGCCGAGGAAGGTGTTGTCGATCGCGATCGGGGTCTCGGCCGGATCGAGAGCCGCATCGCGCGCGGCCTTGACCGCCTCGATGTCGACCAGGGCATTGGTCGGGTTGCCGGGGCTTTCGAGATAGACCAGCGCGACCTTGCCGCCCTGTTCGTCGGCCTGGGCCTTCGCCTTGGCCATCACCTCGTCGAGCGTTTCGCGGCTCGCTCCTGCAGGGAAATCGACATAGGTGACGCCGAAGCGGGAAAGCACCTTGGCAACGAAACCTTCGGACGCGGCGTAGAGCGGGCCGGAATGGACGATCACGTCGTTCTGGTTCGCATAGGCCATCATCAGGATGCAGATCGCGGTCATGCCGGATGAGAAGGTCAGCGCGTCCTCGGCCCCGTCCCACACCGCGAGGCGGTCTTCGAGGATTTCCTGGTTCGGCCCGTTGAAGCGCGAATAGACGAGGCCCTCCGCCCCGCCTTCGCGCATTCCGGTGATGCCTTCGAAATGGCGCTTGCCCGCCGCCGCGCTTTCGAAGGCGAAGGTCGATGTGAGGAAGATCGGGGCTTTGAGCGATCCTTCCGAAAGGACCGGGTCGTAGCCCAGCCCCATCATCAGGGTCGAGGGCTTGAGTTCGCGCCCGCCGATGGTGGTCTTCTCCGGCTTCGGCTTGCGGCGCGGAGTCGGGGTGTCGTGTGCGTCTATGGCGTCCGGCATATCGCGGATTCCTTCCTTGTTGCATGCTCCTAGGAAGGCAGGAGCTCTCTCTCTTGCGAGGCCCGGGGCGCCCGTTCCTAACCTCCGCAGGAACGCATCTCCCTTGCACGGGACTCGCCCAAGCGAATTATCGCGCCGGGCCGGGGCACGCAAGCCATCGGCTAGACCAGCGCGGCCACTGCCCACACGCCCGCGACGATCAGCACCACGCCGACGAGATCGAGCACGAAACCGGCCCCCACCATGCGCTCGATCCGGATGCGCCCGGTGCTCCATGCGATTGCATTCGGCCCGGTCCCCGCGGGCAGCATGAAGCCCCAGCTCGACGCGAGCGCGGCGGGCATGGCGAGCAGGATCGGGTCCGCCCCGAGCGCGAGAGTGAGCGCGGCGACCACCGGGATGATCGCGCTGGCCGTGGCGACGTTGCTGGCGAATTCGGTGACGACGATAATCATCGCCACCACCGCAAGGGCCACCAGCGGCAGCGGCCAGCTTCCAAGAGGGAGCAGCGCCTGGCCGAGCCATTCGGCAAGGCCCGATGCCTGCATTCCCGCGGCAAGCGCCAGCCCGCCCCCGAACATCAGGATCATGCCCCAGGGCGCGCGGTCGGCTTCGCGCCAGACCAGCATCGGTCGCCCGGTCCCGTCGGGGAGAAGAAACAGCGCGAGGCTCGCGATGATGGCGATGGTCCCGTCGCCCCATGAACCCTCGGGCAGGTAGGGTGTGACGAGCGGGCGGGTCATCCAGGCGAGAAAGGTGAGCGCGACGATCGCGGTGAGCCTGACCTCGGGCACGCTCCATTCGGGCTTGCACGCGATCGCTGCGCGCGCTGCGACCACGTCGAAGGGATGCTGTGCCACGCGCTGGAACCGGGCGATGATCCACGCTGCGACAGGCACGCCGAGAATGACGATGGGAAGGCCGTAAAGCGTCCACTGCGCGAAACTGATCCGCATCCCGATGCCGCTGTCGAGCAGGCCGATCGCGATCGCGTTCGTGGGCGAGCCGACGATCGTCCCCAGCCCGCCGATCGAGGAGGCGAAGGCGATACCCATCGGCAGAGCGCCGGACAGGCCGTCGCGATCGGGCGCGTCGTCTTGCGGCTTCGCGCTACCAGGCCGGGAGTTGTTTTCTTGCGACGCTTCCGCGCTACCGGGCCGCCCGCTCCCCCGCCCTTCCACCCTTGAGGATACGCTGCCGGGTGGATGGGCGGGGGAGCGGGCGGCCTGGCCCGAGGTTCCGGCGGATGCCGGAACCGCACCCGACAAGGACGCGCCGCCCGACAGGACGGCCAGCGCCATCGGCATCATGATGAGCGTCGTCGAGGTGTTCGAGATCAGCATCGACAGCAGCGCCGCGGCGATCATGAAGGCGAGCAGAAGCTGCGTTTTGCCCCCGCCGGCCCCGACCACGCGCAGGATCGCGAGGCTGAGGCGCTTGTGCAGGCCGGTGCGCTCGATCGCCAGCGCGATGAAGGCTCCGCCCAGCAGCAGGAACAGGATCGGCGAATAATAGGTGCTCGCCGTCTCGGCCGCGGTCGAGACACCGCCGAAGGGCAGGATAATGAAGGGAAGCAGCGCGGTGACGGTCAGCGGGACCGCCTCGGTCATCCACCAGCTTGCCATCCACACGACCAGCCCGGCGACCAGCCACGCCTCGCCGGGCATCCCGGCGGGCGGCGCGGTGAAGGCCGTCAGCGCGAAGGCGAACGGGCCGAGGGCAAGGCCGATCCTCTTCGCATCCATCCTCGTGAAGCTCCCCTTAGCGGCCCCGCGCACCTTGCCAGTGGCGCATCCTCGGGCCATTCATCGCGGAGCATGGGCACAAGGGCAAGCCTGCTGGCCGGAGCGAAGGCCGCCTTTCTCGGCGCACTGGTGGGGACGAGCCTGCCGACGCTGTTGATGGTCGTCGTGCTAGCCGGGAGCGTCGCCGCCGATCCCGGCCCGGTCCTGATCGCCATGCTGCTGCCCTTCGGGACCGGGTTTCTAGCGGCGGCGGTCGGCATGGTGGTGCTCGGCTGGCCGCTTACGGCGTGGCTGCACCGGGCGGGACGCGAAAGCCGCCGCGCCTATGTCGTCACCGGCCTGACCGCCGGCGCGCTGCCGACAGGCGCGCTGGCGCACGTTCTTTTCGGCGAGTTCCTATTGATGAGCGCCGTGATCGCCGCTTTCGGCGCGCTGACCGGCGGTGCGACCGCCCATTTCTGGTGGAGCGGGGCGCGAAAGGACCGCGCGATGGTGCACGCGCCCACGCTCGAGGCGATCTTCGACTAAGGGGGCTTGGATTGGGCGGCGATCACTCCACCGCGTGCTTGTCGGGGTCGTCGCCGGGCTCGAGGAGGTCCGGGAAGAAGACGCGGTAGACCGGCTCATCGTTGGCGATCATCACCTGCAACTTGCGCCGGCGATCTTCGAGCAGCTGGAACATTGCGAGGTCAGCACGGATAGAGCCCATGAGCAGCGGATCGTCCATTGCACCTGCAAGGCTTCCGACGTTGAGGTAGCTCGCCGGCCGCGTCCCGCCAGCGAGGTCGGCGATTTCATGGTCCCGGATAGCCGGTTCGGCTCCGCTGGTCTGCGCGAGGATTTCCTTCACGTCCTCCTCGGCATATCGCGCAAGATGGGCGCGCAGGTCGCTTTCGAAATCGGGGAAATAGAAAGGCGCGACCTCTTCGTAATAGTCCGCCACGGCAAGGCGCTCGCCGCGTTTCTGGGTCGCGCGCAGCGAATTGACATAGTCGAGCGCGGCGACGTCGAGCAGCGGCCCGACATTCGCGCCGGTGAAGGCATTGCGCTGAAGTTCCGGCCCGCCGATCTCGCCGCGCCAGAAACCGTAGATGACCTTGGGATCTTTCCAGTGGCGAAAGACGATGTTCTCGCGGATGTCGCGCAGCGACACGGGCGTGCCGCGCAGGGTGATGAATTTCGCCTGGTCGAGCGGTACGCCGTCCACTTCGAGCGCGCGCGGCTCGCGCACCGGCCACGCCTTCGCGAGCTGTTCCATCACCGCGACGTTGTGAAGGTTGAACCAGAAGGCGAGCTGTTCGTTGCGCGGCAGCGCCGCGATGTCGAGCGTCGCTGCGACCTTTTCGAGGTCTTCGCGGTAGAGGGTGAAGCTCTCGATGACTTCCTCTTCGAGGAAGGAGAAAAGCACCAGCGAGCCTTCGAGCCGGTATTGCGATTGCGGGCCCTTGAGGATGTAGGAGCCGAGCGTCGGGAAGGTCCGCCGCGCGATCTTGCGGTTGGGCGGTCCCATGCTGAGCGTGGTCTGCTTGAGCGCGTAGTCCCAGATTTCGTAGTCGATCCGGTGGCGGATCGGGTCCCCCTTAGGTGCGAAGACGGCGAGCGGGTCGGCAAGGTCGCGCTCTTGCCCAGTGGTGAAATCCGCGCTCGCCGCGACGAGCGAGACGTCGGCGGCCTGCCCGGAGCCGTTTTCGGCCAGCGCGGGGGCAGCGGCGAAGGTGGTGCAAAGCGCGCCGAGGGCGCAGGCGGCTTGGAAAAGACGCAAAGACGACATCGACCTGTTCTCCCAAAAGGTCACTGCACGTGACGCGCCCCCGTCCCTGTCCGAATAAGATATCACAACATCGCGAACACGTCATCGCAAATACGCGATTTCACGATAGCGCCTACTCGACCTCGTTCTTGTCCGGCGGGTCGCCCGGCAGGTCTATATTGCTGAAGAAGATGCGCCCCTCGCGCGGCACCTTACGGCGCACGTATTCGAGCTTCCTCTCGCGCTGGGCGAGTAGCGCCGCCGCGCCGGGGTCGAGCCGCCCGTTCGCGAAGAAGGCGTTGTTGCGCCTGCCGCCCGCGAGGTCGGCGATGTCGTGTTCGTAAAGGCTCGGCTTCACCCGCTCGCTTTGCTCGAGCATCCGGGCGACCTTGCCTTCGACATATTGGGCGAGATGGGCGCGCAGGTCCGCTTCGAAATCGGGAAAGAAGAAAGGCGCGATCTCGGCGTAGTATTCGGAGACGTGGAGCGTGCCGCCGCGCTTTTCCGTCCCGCGGCGGGAATTGATGAATTCCTCCGCCGCGTCGGCGAGCTGCTGGCCCACGTTGCGGCCCTCGAAAGCCGTGCGTTGCATCGCCGGCCCGCCGATCTCGCCACGCCAGAAACCGTAGAAGACTTCCGGGCTTTTCCAGTTGGCGAAGACGATCCGTTCGCGGATGTCGCGCGGGGACAGGGCGACGCCCTCGACCGTGATGAAGCGCGCTTCGTCGAGCGGCACGCCATCCACCTCGATTTCGCGCGGCTGGCGTTCGGGCCAGTTCGCCGCGACGACTTCGATCATCGCGACATTGTGGAGGTTGAGCCAGTATGCGAGCTGTTCGTTGCGCGGCAGCGACTGGATGTCCAGCTCGTCCGCCACTTTCTCGAGATCGCGGCGATATTGCGCGATGTTGGCGATCACCTCGCCGTCCATCAGCGAAAAGCCGACCATGGACCCGTCGAGGCGGTAGATCGAATTGTGCCCGATCCGCATATTCGTGCCGAGCGTCCCGACCGTCGGCGTGGGCATTTTCCTGAGCGGCGGGCCCATGTCGACGACGAAGGCGGCGAGCGCTTCGGTCCAGACCGAATAATCGATGCGGTGCTGGCGCCGCTCGGCCTTGGGTACGAAGGTGGCGTAGCGGTCGCTGCCCTGGTCCGCACTCGCGACGGGCGCTTCCTCGCCCCGGGCAAGCGCAGGCGGCGCGACGAGCGCGGCGGCGAGCGCGAGTATCGGGGCGGTCAGGCGTTGCATTGCCCGGCAGGATAGCCGCGCGCCGCGAAAAAGCCAAAGCCCAAGCGCGAAACGACGAAGGCCGCCGGCAGGGGGGACCGGCGGCCTTCGGGCGCGGGGGTGGAGCGCCGGGCGGGGCTTATTTCACCTCGCCGTCTTCCTCTTCGCCTTCCTCGCCGGGCAGGCTGAGATTGCTGAAGGTGATCGTGCCGGTGCGGCCTTCGCGGATGATCTTCTGGAACTTCTGTTCGCGCTGGGCGAGCAGGCGCGCCATGCTCTGCGGGATGCGGAAGCTGACCTGCTGGCCCTGTGCGTTCTGGATGTTCTGGTAGGTCGGCTCGCGCACGCCCCCGGCGAGGTCGGCGATGTCCCATTCGCGGATCGAGGCGCGCGTCGCGGTCGTGTCGTCGAGGATCGCGATCACTTCGGGCCGGGCATATTTGCGCAGGTGGGCGCGCAGATCGTTCTCGAAATCGGGGAAGTAGAAGGGCGCGGCTTCCTTGTAGAGTTCGGACACCTCGAGCGTGTCGCCCGATTTCTCGGTCCCGCGCAGCGAGTTGACGAATTCGCTCGCGCCCTTTTCCAGCAGGCGCGCGACGTTTTCGGCGTTGAAGGCTTCGCGCTGGATCGACGGCCCGCCGATCTCGCCGCGCCAGAAGCCGTAGATGACCTTGGGGTCGCGCCAGTTGGGATAGACGATCTTCTCGCGGATGTCGCGCGGGGACAGCGCGACGCCTTCGACCGTGATGAACTTCGCCTCGTCGAGCTTGACGCCGTCGACTTCCATTTCGCGCGGCTGGCGCACCGGCCACTGCTTCGCGATCTGTTCGACCACCGCGACATTGTGGAGGTTGATCCAGTAGGCGAGCTGTTCGTTGCGCGACAGCTTCTGGATGTCGACCTTGTTCGCGGTCGCCTCGAGGTCGCGGCGATACTCGGTGAAGCTGTCGATCACCTTGTCGTCGAGGAAGCTGAACATGACCCGGCTGCCTTCGAGGCGGTAGCGCGAGACGTGGCCGTATTGCCGGCGCGAGCCGAAGCTCGGGTCGGGGCGGCCCGCGCCTTCGCGCAGGGATGGCCCCATCGAGACGACGAGGTTCTTCATCGCCTCGGTCCAGATCGAATAGTCGATCCCGTCCTCGTTCGGGTTCTCTTTGGGCACGAAAGTGCGGTATTGCGGCTCGACCGCGAGAGGTTCCTGCGCGGCGAGCGGCGCGCCGAACGCGGCGGCGGCAAGGGCCGCAATCGCGGTGAGGGCACGCGGGGCGGGGCGGGTGTGTCTCGTCACGTCTGCGGTGTCCTTTTTCGTGCGCGGGGCCCCTCGCGGAGCCTCGAGTGTGTGTTCGTGCGCCCCGCGTGCGGGGCCTTGCTGGTTGACCGGGGCGCGCCTGATAGCGGGGACTGACAGGCGCGCCGGGCGAAAGGGCGGGACTGGAGTTTCCCGCCAACGCCCTTGCAGTCCTTATAGCGCCAAAAACCTTACGGATGTTCCCGGCAATCGGCTTCACTTTGTGCTTTGTCGAACGGCCCAAGTCGTTCGTCCTCGACGAACGGCGTGGCGGACGCCCCAGCGCCCGTTCCTTCTTTGTTCCACGTGGCGCAAACCACACAGCGCGGGGCGACGGCATCGCCGGGGCGATGCCGTGCCGTCGACTTTCACGGAAACGGCCAGCGTTACTTCGGCGCCAGCACCATCAGCATCTGGCGCCCTTCAAGGCGCGGGAAGGCTTCGACCTTGGCAATTTCCTCGACGTCTTCCTGGACCCGCTTGAGCAGGTCCATGCCGAGATGCTGGTGCGCCATCTCGCGTCCGCGGAAGCGGAGCGTGACTTTCACCTTGTCGCCGTTGCCGATGAACTTGTTCACGTTCTTCATCTTCACGTCGTAGTCGTGCGTGTCGATGTTCGGACGCATCTTCACTTCCTTGATGTCCTGCGTCTTCTGCGTCTTGCGCGCCGCATTGGCCTTTTTCTGGGCCTCGTAGCGGTACTTGCCGACATCGAGGAACTTGCACACCGGCGGGTCCGCGTTGGGGGACACCTCGACGAGGTTCAGACCCTTTTCCTGGGCCTGCTCGACGGCTTCGCGGGTGTACATGACTCCGAGATTCTCGCCCTCGTCGTCGATGACGCGGACCTTGGGAACCTGGATGAATTGATCGTAGCGAGGGCCGCTTTTGACGGGCGGGGCCATCGAACGCCGGGGTGGACGGGCTATGTGTGTTCTCCTGTTACTGCCTTTGGTTGAGTCCCCAATGTAGTGGGAATCGCCGCGTTGCGCCAGATGGAGTCTTACGCCGCCTCGCGCCAGAGCGGGAAGCGCACCAGCTTGCCCTTCGCCGCCATCACCGCGTCGATCTCCCGCGCGGGGCTCAATGCGGCAAGGATTTCGGGCGCGCCTGCGTCCATGCCGCCGGTGTAGGCGCCGAAAGCGGGCAGGATCATGCGCTCGGCGCTGCCCGAACGGCTGACGACGCCGCAGGCGCGGGCGATGTGACGCTCGCGCACCTTCATCCGAAGCTTGGGGTGGAAATGGCCGGAAAGCTCCGCGCGCGTCTCGCCCGGCTTCGCCTCGTGGCGCAGGACGATGCCGGAAACCTCCATCTCCTCGGCCAGCTCGGCCCCGAAGGCGCGGCTCTGGCCTGCGTCGTGGTTGCCGGTGATCCAAACCCAGTCGAGCGCGCGGGTGAGCGCCTCCAGCATTCCGGCGGCATACGGGTCGAGCCGCTCGGTCCCCGCGTCATCGTGGAAATTGTCGCCCAGCGTGATCACCCGCCGCGCGCCCGTCGCCTTGACCGCGTCGGCCAGGCGTTCGAGCGTTTCGCGGCTGTCATAGGGCGGCAGCAGCGCGCCGTGCCTCGCATACCAGCTGCCCTTCTCCAGATGCAGGTCCGCGACCAGCAGCGCGCGTTCGCGCGGCCAGTAGAGCGCGCCGCTCCTGGTGAGGGCGAATTCCTCTCCGGCAAGCTCGAAAGGGGCGAACGAAACGGGAACCATGCGCCTCCTCTGCCGCGGGCGGTGCCGGAAGGCAAGAGCCCGGTCGGGTGACTCGCGCTCCGTCCACCGAATTGGCGAGCTCTCGCGTCAAAGCCGATTGACAGGCCGGGCGCGGGCCGTGATTGTCCCCGGCCGAGAAGAGAGACGGGGATCACGAATGAGCGAATGGGCAGCCCACACGGCGCGGGCGAAGGCATGGTTCGAGAAGCTTAGGGACGACATCTGCGCCGAGTTCGAGGCGATCGAGCGCGAGGCGGGTTCCGATGCTGCCTTCCAGTACACGCCGTGGGACCGCGAGGAAGAGGGCAACGAGGACCCCGGCGGCGGCGTGCAGGGCCTGATGAAAGGCGAGGTGTTCGAGAAGGTCGGGGTCAATGTCTCGACCGTGCGCGGCAATTTCTCGAAGGAATTCGCAGGCCAGGTGAACGGCGCGAGCGCCGAGGCGCCGGGCTTCACCGCGACCGGCATCAGCCTCGTCGCGCACATGGCGAACCCGCACGTGCCCGCGGTCCACATGAACACGCGCTTCCTGACGACGCAGGCGGCCTGGTTCGGCGGCGGCGCGGACCTCAACCCGCCGATCCCCTACGAGGAGGACACCGAGGCGTTCCACGCCTCGATGCGCGCGGCCTGCATGGCCCACAATCCGACCTATTACGAACGCTACAAGAAGTGGGCGGACGATTATTTCTACATTCCCCACCGCGAGACTCACCGCGGTGTCGGCGGGATCTTCTACGACCACCTCGAATGCACCGATGATGCGAGCTTCGAGCGCAACTTCGCCTTCACGCAGGACGTCGGGCGCGCCTTCCTCGACATCTTTCCGAAACTTGTTCGCAAACGCATGGGGCAGGACTTCGACGCCGCCGACGAAGCGCGCCAGCTCGAATACCGGGGGCGCTATGCCGAGTTCAACCTCGTCTACGACCGCGGCACGATCTTCGGGCTCAAGACCGGCGGCAACATCGACGCGATCCTGATGAGCCTGCCCCCCAGAGCCACCTGGAGCTGACGCGCGACGTGGGGCTGATGCGCCCTTAGCGCTTGCCCAGCGCGCGGGCGCGGCACATATTCACAGCCTATGCTGCGCCAGTACGAACTCGTCGAGAGGGTAAAGACCTACGATCCCGACGCCGATGAGGCGGCGCTCAACCGCGCTTACGTCTACACCGTGCAGAAGCACGGGAGCCAGAAGCGCGCCAGCGGCGATCCCTATTTCAGCCACCCGGTCGAAGTCGCCGGGCTGATGACCGACCTGCAGCTCGACCAGGAGACGATCATCACCGCGCTGCTCCACGATACGGTGGAGGACACGCTCGCGACGATCGACGACATCGAGGCGCTGTTCGGTCCCGAAGTCGCGCGGCTGGTCGATGGCGTCACCAAGCTTTCCAAGATCGAGGCCATGCCCGAGAACGAGCGGGCGGCGGAGAACCTGCGCAAGTTCCTGCTCGCCATGAGCGAGGACATCCGCGTGCTCCTCGTCAAGCTCGCCGACCGCCTGCACAATATGCGCACGCTCCACTTCATCAAAAAGCCGGAGAAGCGCCAGCGCATCGCGCGCGAGACGATGGACATCTACGCCCCGCTCGCCGAGCGGGTGGGAATGTACGAATATATGCGCGAGATGCAGGCGCTCGCCTTTCGCGAACTGGAGCCCGAAGCCTACAACACCATCACCAAGCGGCTCGAACAACTGCGCTCGCAGGACGGCGGGCAGGTCGATGCGATCGCATTGAAGATCAAGCAGGCGCTGGCCGAGGCCGGGCTGAAGGTCGAGGTGATGGGGCGCGAAAAGCACCCCTATTCGATCTGGACCAAGATGAGCGAGCGTCACGTCTCCTTCGAACAGGTGACCGACATCATGGCGTTCCGGGTCATCACCGAAAGCGAGGCGGACTGCTACCGCGCGCTGGGCGTGCTGCACACGACGTGGCAGTTCCTCCCCGGCCGGTTCAAGGACTACATCTCGACGCCCAAGACCAATGGCTACCGGTCCCTGCACACCTCGCTGATGTACGAGAACTCGATGCGGGTCGAAGTCCAGATCCGCACCCGCGAGATGCACCGCCGCAACGAATTCGGCCTCGCCGCGCACTGGGCCTACAAGCAGCACGACAAGGCCGACGGGCAGGTCGGCTGGCTGCGTGACCTCATCGAGATCGTCGATGCGAGCCACGATGCCGAGGAACTGCTCGAGCACACGCGCATGGCGATCTACCAGGACCGCATCTTCGCCTTCACCCCCAAGGGCGCGTTGTTCCAGCTGCCCAAGGGCGCGACCTCGGTCGATTTCGCCTTCGCGGTCCACACCGACCTCGGGCTCGCCATGGTCGGCGCGAAGATCAACGGGCGGCATATGCCGCTTCGAACCCCGCTGGACAACGGCGACGTGGTCGAGATCATCAAGGGCTCCAATGCCGAGCCGCAATTGTCGTGGCTCGGCTTCGTCGTCACCGGCAAGGCGCGCGCCGCGATCCGACGGCAGGTGCGATTGAAGGAACGCGCCGAGGTCGCCTCGATCGGGGAAAAGCTGTTCGACGAGATCGCCGCGCGTGTGCCCGCCCGGATCGGCAAGAAGGCGATCAAGGCCGCGCTCGAACGGCTCGAGATGGAGGAGCCGGAAGACCTGATGTTCGCGATCGGAGCGGCCAAGCTGACCGACCGCGAGGTGATGGAAGCGCTCGTCCCCGGCTGCACCGCCGATCTCGAGGAAGAGGAGGAATGGCCGAGCCGCGAGCGCGTCATCTCGATCCGCGGGCTGACGCCGGGGGTCGCCTTCGAACTCGCGCCGTGCTGCCACCCCGTGCCGGGCGATCGCATCGTCGGCATCAGGCGCAAGGGCGAGACCGTGCTGGTCCACGCGATCGATTGTCTGGAACTTGCCAACGGGGTCGATACCGACTGGCTCGACCTGTCATGGGGCAAAAGATCGCAGGGCGCGGTCGGCAGGCTCGGCGTGACGCTTTACGACCGGCCCGGCACGCTCGCGGAAATGGCGGGCATCTTCGCCCAGAACAAGGCCAACGTCACCAGCCTCGTCCAGACCCAGCTCGACCACCCCTTCACCAGCTACGAGATCGACGCCGAGGTGCAGGATCTTGCGCACCTCACACGCATCCTGTCGGCCCTGCGCGCGAGCGATGCCGTGGCGCAGGCCGAGCGGATGTGATCTAGCCCACGAAGGCGAGGACGATCAGGACCACCGCGACGGCGTAGACCAGCCCGCCGAAGACGATCATCAGCGGGTTGAAGGCGGGCGTGAGCGTCGCCTGCGCCATCTGCGAGAACTGGGTAAGCAGCTGCGGCCAGGTATAGCTCACGAAATCGCCCTGGCTCATCACCGAGACGAGGCGATTGTCCTCGTCCACGATCGGCAGGCGGCGGAAACGCTCGTTCGACATGACCTGCAGCCAGTCGAGCACGTTGTCGTCCTTGTGCGCCATGCGCACCTCGGTCGTCATCACCTCGCTCACCGGCGTCGTCCTGGGGTCGCGGCTCTCGCCGATCACGCGGCGGAAGATGTCGCGTTCGGTCATCACGCCGAGCACATGGCGATCGCCATCGGTGACGATGACCGAGCCGAAGTTCTTTTCCGCCATTTGCGTCACGGCATCATAGACCATCGTTTCGGGCGAAACGGTGAGCGGCGGGGCCTTGCTGGCGAATTCCTTGCGGTCGGCGATCTTCATGTCAGCATATCCTCATGCAGCCAGGCGTAGCGGCGGTGGCCCGAGGCATCGCGCGTCAGGTCGAGCGCGCCGCGGCGGCGGAAGAAGCGCGCGAAGGGACCGGCCGAAGCGGCCTGCGGATTGCGCGCGCGGAAATGGTCGGGGCGGGGGTGCGGGGACGAGCCCGCGCTGTGTGCTTGGTCCGTCATACATAGGTTAATGAGGGACTTGGGCCTGCGTTCCCTCAAAAGGTCAGGGTGACTTCGGCCTGTTCTCCGGGCGCGAGATTTTCGGCCCGCATGACGGTGCGCGATACCAGCAGGATCCACTCGCTCCGGCCCTTCTGGGGGAAGACCGAGGTGCGCCATTCGCTCGCCCCGATCCGCGCCGTCACCTTGAGCGAGCCGAACCCGCGCCTGCGGCCCGTCTCGAGCTTCTCCATCAGCGCACGGCCCGCCAGCGCCTTGGCTTCCGGCCCGGTGAAGGTGACGAGGTGGTATGTCCCCCGCTCTCCCTGCCAACGGGTGAGGGGAAGGGTGGCGGAAAGGCTATCGCTCACTCCCCGTCCGCATATTCGAACTCCCGCACCGGCACCGGGATGTTGCAGATGTCCGCTCCGCCCGCGGGCACGATGAAGAACGGATCGCGCCGGTTTGCGCGTGCCTCGGCGTAAGCGGCGAAGGTCTCGCTCTCGGTCGAGAGATATTCGTAGAGCGGCCGCTCCTCCTCCGGCAACTCGCTGGCGATGCGGACCGAGAGGATGGGCGTGCGCTTGTCCTTCTCCTCTTCGCTGTAAAAGCCGAGCGCGCCCGAGCCGCGCGGCAGGCTGGAGAGGTGCTCCATCCCCCCGATCACCCGCCCGACCAGCGCGATGTTGCGATCGAGATGGCGCGGCGCATGGCCGATCACGGTGTAGAGTTCCGCGCCCGATCCGGTGTCGGGCGAATAGTTCCGCCCCACGCCGACCATGCCGTAGCAGTGGACGGGCCATGCTTTCGGCTTTCCGTCTCCGCGCGTTTCCTCATTGGGGTCGAGGCCCAGCGGCCAGCCTTGGTAGAAGGAATACATCGCGGCATAGGGATCGGTCAGGAAGGCATCGGATTTCTGCTCCTCGCTCGGGTTGGAGGAGGGGCCGCCATCGCTCTCGATCCCGTCAAGCGCCAGGCGCGCGCGCATCCTGGCCCGCAGGGTCTTCTCGAGTTCCTGCTGGACTCCTTCCGGCAAGCTGGGCGCGTATGCGTCCTCTACCATTGTCGCGAGGCCGACTGGCAGCGGCTTCGCCGCACCGTCGCTTTCGGGATTGTCGTAATTGGGATCGCCCCACTGGACGACGTAATTGTCCTGCACCCGGTTGACGCTCGTCCCGTCGTACCAGCGCTCGCGCGCGAGCAGGCGGATGTTTTCGACCCAGCCTTGAGAGAAGGGCGGCGGCATCAGCTGGATCACCACCTTACGCGCGTTGCCTTCGGCGTCCGGCGCGAGCGTCATCACCAGCAGGTCTTCCGGCGGGATCACCACCCAGTCCTCCTGCGGCGCGGCGTTGACGATGTCGGCGGGACCGGGCGCCGTTTCTTTCTGCGCTACCGCTTCGCTGTCTGAGCGCGATTGCGCATCCTGAGCGGCGATCGGCAGGGCGAGGACGAAGGCCGCAGCGGCGGCGAGGAAGGCGTTTCTCATGAAGAGGGTGTGCCACAGGCCAAACCCAATCAAAAACCCCTTTCCACGCGTTTTCGAGGGCGGAAAGGGGTTTTCGAGGAGGCGTTCGCAGGGAATGCCATTCCGCGCAGCGCCAACCTGAGCGATTCCCATACCACAAAACTGCGATAGACCCTACCACCATGGAGCCCGAGCGCCTTGCGAAATTGTCCGTTCGTGGCTAGACGGCCCGCCTTGCCCCAGGGAAGCGCGGAGCAGTGGCCGAGTGGTCGAAGGCGCACGCCTGGAAAGTGTGTATACGGCAACCCCGTATCGAGGGTTCGAATCCCTCCTGCTCCGCCAGCTTCCCGGCCCGCCTCAAGGGCCAATGGCATCCCCGCCTCGCGCGGCCTGCGCGAGATCCTCGTCGCTCCAGCCCCCGCCGAGTGCACGGTAGAGATCGACGAAGGCAAGGTCGCGCTGCAACCGGGCGCGGGCCAGCGACAGTTCGCTCGACAGCACAAGCCGCTGCGCGTCGAGCACCGAGATGTAGCTTACCACCCCGCCGCGAAAGCGCAGGTCCTGCAGGAACAGCGTGCGCCGCGCCGCGGCCAGCTGGTCGGCAAGCGGCTCGATCTGCGCCTCGCCCGCGCGGTAGGCATAGACGGCGGCGTTGACATCGAACAGCGCGCCCTGGACCGCCCGGCGATAGCCGATAAGTGCCTGTTCCAGCTGCGCCCGCGCGACCCTGACATTGCCCAGATCGCGCCCGAAATTGAGGATCGGCAGGCGCACTTCCGGCCCCCACGAATTGAGCGAGGAGGACGCGCCGTCATCGAACAGCGAGCCGATCTCGGTCGAGGTCCGCCCGACGAGCGAGGATAGCCCGATGGTGGGGAAGGGAAAGCGGTTGGCGATCGCCACCCCTTCGAGTGCGGTGGCGGCGGCGAGCTGCTGTTCGGCGGCGATCACGTCGGGCCTGCGCGCGAGCAGATCGCTCGGCACGCCTGTGGGCAGGGGATAGGCCCCGATCCCGCGCGCCTGTCGCTCGGGATCGAAGGGCGCAAGGTCGATCTCGGACGGATAGCGCCCCAGCAGGACTGTCAGCAGGTTCTCCGCCACGAGCCGCGCCTGCACCACCTGCGGCAGCAGCGAGCGCGTCCCGGCAAGCTGGGCGGTGGCCTGCTGCACCTCGCTGTCCGAGACGACGCCCTGGCGGTGGAGAAGCTCGACCAGCTCGAGCGCTTCTTCCTGCAGCGCGATGTTGCGCGCGAGGATCGCCTCTTCCGCCTGGAGTTCGCGGATCGTCAGCCACGTCGCGGCGACCTGCTGGACGATGGTGGTGACGATCGCCGCCCGGCTCGCCTCGCTGGCGAGCAGCTGCGCGCGCGCGGCTTCGTTCTGGCGGCGGATCTTGCCGAAAAGGTCGACCTCCCAGCCAAGCACGAGGCCGAGCGTGAACACGCCGTCGTTGGAATTGGGCTGCGGCTGCGCGCCGGTCGAGAGCGTCCCGTCGATCCGCGGGAAGAACCCGCTGCGCGCGACCAGCAGGCGGGCGCGGACCTCCTCGATCCGGGCGAATGCCTGCTGCAGGTCAAGATTGCCGTCGAGCGCCTCTTCGATCAGCGGGCGCAGTTCCGGGTCGTCGTAAAGCTCGAACCACGCGGTGTTGGCGGCGGTGCGGGCTTCCTCCGGGGCGAGCGCGACCGCGTGTGTTTCGGGCAGGGCGAGATCGGGGCGTTCGTAATCCTCGCCCACGATCGCGCAGCCGCCGAGCGCGGCCGCGAGCGCGCCGAGCGCGGCGATCCTCGAAGCGCGCCGGATCACGCGGCCGCTCCCGCGGGAAGGGGCTGGGCCGGGCCTTCGGGATCATTTGCGGGGGGCGGTGTCTCGTCCGCCCCCGGCGCACCGCCGAAGAACCGCTCGGTCAGGCTCTGGACGATCACGTAAAGCGCGGGGACCACCAGCACGGCGAGGATCGTGGCCGCCAGCATCCCGCCGAACACGACCGTGCCGACCGACTGCTTCGAGGCAGCCCCCGCGCCGCCGGCGATCAGCAGCGGGATCACGCCCATGATGAACGCGAAGGAGGTCATCAGGATCGGGCGCAGGCGCTGCACCGCGGCCATGCGCGCAGCCTCCGCGATGGGCTTGCCCTCTTCGCGGAACTGCTTGGCGAATTCGACGATCAGGATCGCGTTCTTGGCCGACAGGCCGACCAGCGTGACCACCCCGATCTGCCCGTAGACGTTGAAATCGAGCCCGCGCAATTGCAGCGCGAGAAGCGCCCCGAGCACGCCGAAAGGCACGGCCAGAAGCACCGCGATCGGGATCGACCAGCTTTCGTAGAGCGCGGCGAGGAACAGGAAGACGACCAGCACCGACAGCGCCATGACCACGGTTGCGGCATTGCCCGTCTCGACTTCTTCGGCGGTCACGCCCGACCATTCGTAGCCATAGCCTGCGGGCAGCGTTTCCGCCGCGACCCGTTCGAGCGCGGCGACGGCATCGCCCGAGGAATAGCCCGGCGCGGGCGCGCCCGACAGGTCGGCCGAGCGGTAGAGGTTGTAGCGCGCGGTGAAGCGCGGCGAGGCGCCCTTCTCGATGCTCACCACCGCCGACAGGGGGGCCATCCGCCCGGTCGTCCGGCTGCGCACGTTGACGAGGGCGAGCCCGCCGATGTCCTCGCGGTAATCTGCGTCCGACTGGACCATCACCTTGTAGTTCTTGCCATAACGGGTAAAGTCGTTGACCTGCGACCCGCCGAGCAGGATGCCGAGCGTCTGGTAGACATCGGTGAGTTGCAGCCCCAGCGCCTTGGCCCGCTCGCGGTCGACGGTGAGCTGGTAGTTCGGCGTGCCCGCGCTGTAGGTGGTCGAGATGCGCCCGATTTCCGGCTGGCTGCTTGCCTCGGCGAGAAAGGCCCGCGTCACGTCGGCGAGGTCCTTGGGCGATTGCCCGGCGCGCGCCTGCAGCATCATCGAAAAGCCCGAGGACGCGCCGAAGCCGGGCAGGGCAGGCGGGCCGAACCCGAACAGCATCGCCTCGGGCGTGGCATAGCCGATCATGTTCGCCTTGCGGATCAGCGCCGCGGCGGAGGTCTCCCCGCCGCGCTCCTCCCACGGGGCGAGCTTGGCGATCATCAGCCCGGCATTGGGCGCGGCCGTGCCCGACAGCACGTCGAAGCCCGAAATGCTCATCACCGCCTCGACCCCTTCGAGCGAGCGCAGCTTGCCCGAGAAATCGCCCAGCACCTCGCCCGTGCGCTGCGTGTTCGAAGCATCGGGCAGCATCGCCTGCACGAAGAAGGCGCCGACATCCTCGTCCGGCACGAAGCCCGTGGGCGTCACCCGGAACAGGATCACGATCCCGCCGATGACGAGCGCAAGGAACACCGCGACCCTTTTCAGGCTGGTGGTGGTCATCCCCACGAAGCCGTCATAGCGCGCGGTCAACCGGTCGAACCCCGCATTGAATTTCGCGAAGAAGCGGTCGAGCATATTGCCGCCTTCGCCGTGCTCCGACTTGGGCTTCAAGAGCAGCGCGGAAAGCGCCGGGGTCAGCGTGAGCGCGACGAGCGAGGAGAACAGCGTCGAGACCGCGATGGTCAGCGCGAACTGCTTGTAGAGCTGCCCGCTTACGCCCGGGATGAAGGCCATCGGCACGAACACGGCGGCCACCACCAGCGTCGTCGCGACGATCGGGGCGGAGACCTCGTCCATCGCCTGCCGCGTCGCCTCGCGCGGGGAGAGTCCGAGCTTCTCCATCTTGAGTTCGACCATCTCGACCACCACGATCGCGTCGTCGACCACGATGCCGATGGCCAGCACCATGCCGAACAGCGAGAGCGTGTTGATCGAGAACCCGAGCGCCTGGTAGGCGATCAGCGTCGCCAGCAGCGAGACCGGCACCGCGAGCATCGGGATCAGCGTCGCGCGCCAGCTCTGCAGGAACAGGAAGACCACCAGCAGCACGAGGATCAGCGCGTCGCGCAGCGTGTTGGCGACCTCGGCGATCGATTCCTCGACGAACAGGGACGAATCGTAGACGATTTCGTAGGTGAAATCGGGCGGGAAGGCGGCCTTCAGCTCTTCCAGCCGGCTTTTCAGCTCCTCCGCCGTCGCCATCGCGTTCGCGCCGGGCGAGAGCGAGACGCCGATCGCCGCGGCGGGCAGGCCGTTCAGCGAGGCTTCCTGGGCATAGCCCTTCGCCCCCAGTTCGACCCGCGCGACATCGCGGATGCGGACCTGCGAGCCGTCGGCGCCGCTCCGCAGAACGATGTTCTCGAACTGGCTGGCCTCGTTCAGCCGGCCCTGCAGTTCGAGCGAATACTGGAACCCGCTCGCTGTCTCGTTCGGCGGCTGGCCGACCGCGCCGGGCGCGGCCTGCGCGTTCTGTTCGCGCACGGCGGCGACCACGTCCATCGGGGTGAGCCCGAGCGCCGCAAGCCGGTCGGGTTTCAGCCAGACCCGCATGGCGAAGGGCGATCCGAACACCGAAACGTCGCCCACGCCCTGCACGCGCTTCAATTCATCGACGATGATGTTGTCGAGGTAGTTCGAAATGAAGGTCCGGTCATAGGCGTTGCCGGGCGAATAGAAAGCGGCATACATCAGCGTGTCGGACGAGGCTTTCTTGACCGTCACACCGAAGTTCTGGACTTCCGCCGGGAGCTGCGGCGTCACCTGCGACACGCGGTTCTGCGTCTCGACCGCGGCGATGTCGGCATCGGTCTCGAGGCTGAACTGCACCGTGATGACCGAGCTTCCGTCCGAACCCGACACGGAGCGGATCGACTTCATGCCCGTCACGCCGTTGACCTGCGAATCGATCGGGGCCGTCACACCCTCCTCGACCACGGGTGCGCTCGCGCCGGGATAGGCGGAGGTGATCTTCACCGTCGGCGGGGCGATCTCGGGGAACTGCGCGACCGGAAGGCTGGTGAGCGAGAGGTAGCCGCCGAGCGAGAGGATCAGCGCGATGACGATCGCGAAGACCGGGCGGTCGATGAAGATGCGGGCCATGCGCGCCGCGCTACTTCTTCGCCGCGCCCGCGCCGGGAAGCGGGATTTCCGCACCCATCGGGACCGGCTGGACCTTGACGCCGGGGCGGACCTTGGCGAGCCCTTCGACGATCACGGTCTCGCCCGGTTCGAGCCCTTCGCTGATGATCCATTCGCCCGCGGTCTGCACGCCGACTTCGACGCGGCGCTGTTCGACCGTGTTGTCCTCGCCGACGACCATGACGAAATAGGTTCCGAACTGCTCGGTCACCGCGCGGTCGGGGACGACCAGCGCGTCCTTGCGGTTCTGCACCCGGATACGCACCCGCCCGAACTGGCCGGGGCGGATCTGCTGGCCGGGATTGGGGAAGATGGCGCGCAGCGCATAGCTCCCCGTGGTCGGGTCCACCGCGCGATCGGCGAAGTCGATCGTGCCTTCCTGCGGCATCTCGGTCCCGTCGGCGAGCACCAGCCTGAGCCCGCTCGAGGCATCGGCGCGCTCTTCGGGGCTCAGGCGGTTGTAACGCAGGAGCTCGTCCTCGCTGGGGCTGAAATAGACCTCGATGCGCGAGGAATCGGAAATCCGCGCGAGCTCCAGCTGGCCGGGCGCGACGAGCTGGCCGACGCTGACCGAAGCCTTGCCGATGCGGCCAGAGATCGGCGCGCGGACCTGCGAATAGGACAGCGACAGCTCGGCATTGCGAAGACCTGCGCGGGCGGCTTCTACCTGCGCGTCGCCGGCCTTGGCGGCGGCGACGGCGTTGTCGAAGACCTGCCGCGCGATCGCGTCTTCGGCCACCAGCGGTTCGTAGCGCGCGACATCCTCGCGCGCGCGGGCGGCCTGCGCCTCGGCCGCGGCCAGCTCGGCGCGGGCGGCATCGCGCGCGGCGGCGTATTCCTGCGCGTCGATCACGAACAGGACCTGTCCCTTGCGAACCAGCGCCCCGTCGCGAAAGCCCTGCTGCACGATCGTGCCGCCGATCCGGGGATAGACCGCGACTTCGCTCCCGGCACGGATTTCGCCGATATATTCGGCATAAAGCGGGGTGTCCTGCACCCCGACCTGCTGGACGCGGACGGGGACCGGCGGCGGCTCGCTGGGGGCGGCAGCCCCGCAGGCGGCAAGCATCAAGGCCAGCGAAAGCGCTGCTGCCATGCGAAACCGGAACACCCTCATCGCGACCTCCCCCAAGGCCAGACTAGCGAAGGACGCGGGCGGCACCCTGTCCGATTCGAACCGGGAAAAACCCGGCATCGAATGCGACAATAATCAACAAAGGTTAGGTTGCAACTCGATTGCGAACCGCGAGGCCGGCCTGCGCGCTTCGCCGCCGCCTGCCCATTCCAACGGTGCGTTGGTGACGGGACGGATTCCTCGCTTTCGCGGGGCGGCCTTCGCTGTTCATCCCGGGCTGCACACGCTGCCGGCCGGCAGGCGCCGCCGCCTGCCAAGCGCGCGTTGAAAACTGATTTCGATCAGTATTCCATCGCAGGATCAGAGACTTCCGCCGGGAACGCTATGTCTGTGCGCCGTTGAACAGGCATGGCCCTTTTGCATGACACCTCCTTCGCCCGAACCTGCGCGCGCACCTTCGTTCCGGCTGCCGCCCTCGTCATGGCCCCCGCCTGCGACGGAGCCGCAAGCGATGCAGCAGCGCTCGGCGCGATCGATGCCGCGGGCACGACGGAAGGCGAGGCCCAAGACGCAGCGGCCGGTCTCGTCGCGCCGCGGGAGGTCGAGCGGGCGGCGCTCGAGAAGGCGGTCACCGACGAGCGGGTGCGCGCCCTTTACGAGGCGCGCGGATGGGAGGCGGCCTGGACCGACGAAAGCGCGCGGGCGCTGGTCGGGACGCTGAAGGACGCGGGGCGGCACGGGCTCGATCCGGGCGACTACCTGCGCTCGCTGCAGCAGGCCGCACGCAGCCCGGCGGCGCGCGAGGCGGCGCTGACAGCGGCCGCCTTTGCATATGCCGATGCGCTCGCAGACGGCCGGGCCGATCCCACTGCGCTATTCGAGACCTACACGCTCGACCGGCCCGATATCGACCTCTCCGCCGGGCTCGAAAGCGCGCTTGCCGAGGGGCGTGCGAGCGAATGGATCGAAAGCTTTGCTCCCGACACCGAGGAATATCGCGCGCTGTCCGAAGCTTTCCTCGAAAACGCCCGCAAGGCCGCCGCCCGCGGCGACAGCACGATCGGCGGGGGCGACCTCATCCGCCCGGGAAGCAGCGATCCGCGCGTGCCGCAGATCGCCGAGAGGCTGCGCGCGAAAGGCTATCTGGGGGAGGCGCGCCGCGGGAATGTCCCTGAGACGCGCTTTACGGAAAGAATGGCCGACGCGCTGCGCGAAATGCAGCGCGATTTCGGGATCGCCGACGACGGCATCGTCGGACCCGACGCGCTCAAAGTGCTCAACACCGCCGCCGAGGAACGCGCGCGCCTGCTCGCGGTCAATCTCGAACGCCTGCGCTGGCTCGAACGCGACCGGCCGCTGACCCGGATCGATGTCAACATCGCTGCCGCGCGGCTCGACTATTACGAGGACGGGGCGGTGGTCGACAGCCGCAAGGTGATCGTCGGCCAGCCCGGCTGGGAAACCCCGCAGCTGGGCTCGCCGATCTATCGGCTGGTCGCCAATCCGACCTGGACCGTGCCCAAGTCGATCGAGCGCGAGGAGATCGAGCCCAGGGGAGCGGGCTATCTCGCGCGCAACAACATGGTCCGCCGCGATGGCTGGATCGTCCAGCTTCCCGGACCCGGCAACGCGCTGGGCGAGGTCAAGTTCGACATGGAAAACGACCAGGCGATCTATCTTCACGACACGCCCGCGGTCAGCCTGTTCGAGCGCAACCAGCGCCATTTCAGCCACGGTTGCGTCCGGGTCGAGGACGCGCCGGGCTTCGCCCGGATGCTGGCGCGCGAGGCGGACGTGATAAGCGAATACCGCCCCGCCAAGGCAAGCGGCGAGGAGAGCTTCGTCCGCCTGCCGCAGCAGATCCCCGTGCGCCTGCTCTACCGGACCGCCTTTGTGGGCCGCGAGGGCGAGGTCGAATACCGCACCGACGTGTATGGCTGGGACAACCGCATCGCCCAAGCGCTCGGCTACGAACCGCGCGAGGCACCGCGGATCGAGATCTCGGTCAGCGATGTCGGGCCGTGAGGCGGTGTCTCAGCCCGGCTCCACCAGATTGTCGTCCGAATTGCGATCGACATACTTGTTGTAAGGATCGATCCCGACCCATTCGGGGCGGCGGTCGGTGACGATGCGAATGTCCTGCCGCCCCGATTTCACCGGGCGACGCTCCATCGCGATGACGTTTTCCTGAGCGAATTCGCCGGTTCCGGGGCGCTCGGTGAACAGGCCGACTTCGATCCGGTCCGCCAGCGGCGCTTCGCTTTCGCGGCCTTCGCCGTCGGCGTAGAACTTGGTCGCCTCGACCGTCAGCACGGTCTCGAAGCGTCCGTCGGCCAGCTCGCGCACCACCGCCTTGTCCGCTTTGAGGTCGTAGATCGTGATCTTCTGCAAAAGGTCCCGCACGAGGCCGCGCTCCTCTTCGTCGCGGGCGAGCGAGAAGAAGCCGTCGACAAGGTCGCGCGAGGAGGCATAGGGCTGGCTCTTGAAGCGGTAGCGATCGAGCAGCCCGGCCAGCATGGCGTTGACCCGGTTCTCCCCGAGCCGGTCCTGCAGTAGGTACATCACCACCGAACCCTTGCGGTAATGGATGTAGCCCTGGTTCTCGACCCGTTCGAGAGGCAGTTCCTCGATCGCCTCGCTCCCGCGCGAGCCGAGGTAATTGTCGAGCTCGTATTTGAGGAAGCGGCGCATCTGGTCTTCGCCATAGAGGTCCTTCATCACCATCAGCGCGGAATACTGCGCCAGCGTTTCGACGAGGATCGTCCCGCCCTGCTGGTCGGCGCTGATGAGCTGGTGCGCCCAGTACTGGTGCGCCATTTCGTGTGCGGCGATGTAGGTGACGTAATCGATCTCGCCCGGATCGGCGAGATCGGCGATGAAGCCGAGCCGTTCGGACCATGGCATGGTCCCGGCAAATGCCTGCGCGAAACTGGCGTATCCCGGAAACTCGATGATCCGGGCATGGTCGAACTGGTAGGGTCCGAAATTCGCCGCGTAATAACCGAGCGAGGCTTCCATCGCATCGAGCATCCGCTCGACATTATAGGGGTGCTGCGGGTCGTGGTAGACTTCGAGCCTGAGGCCGTCGTCGCCGAAATCCGGCAGGTCGCGCGATGCGATCTCGTATCCGGCCGACTGGACCGAGAAGAAGGCGAGGATCGGCGCACTCGAGCGAAAGCGCGCGATGCGGCGGTCGCCCTCAACCTTGTCCGAAATTTTCGTCCCCGGCGCGATCGGCACCTGGTCGGCGGCGGTCGAGATCGTGATGTCCGACATCACCCAGTCGACGTTGCCGACATAATTGCGCTCGCGCGCGCTTTCGTCCTCGAGCGGTGCCGGGCGCAGTTCGGGCTCGAGCCCGTAGCGCCGCCGGGTCGCGCGGTCGGACAGGAGGCCCTGCCGGCTCATGCCGAGCATCGGCGCGAATTCGCCGTTGTCGAGGAAGGTCCCGTTTTTGACGAGGCGCGTGCCGTAGCCGGTGGTCGACAGCGCCTTGTGCCAGCGGCGGCTGGCGAAAGTCAGGCGCGCTTCATCACCCGGCGCGAGCGGGGTTTCGAAGCGATAGATGCGGTATTGGAATTCCTCGTCGTCGCTTTCGAGCACGGCGCCGGGAACATTGACCTCGAGCAATTCGGTTTCCTCGTCGGGCAGGCGGACATGGAGCGTCTCGACCGGCGCGCCGGTGTCGTTGACCATGGTGTAGCGGCCCTTCGCCTCCATCCGGCGCTCTTTCGGGAAGATGTCGATGGTGAGCGCGACGTCGGTGAGCGAAGGCTGCTTGAGCGTCTCGTAGCGCAGGTATTTCTTTTCGTATTCGGCGAGCCGCGCCTCGCCGTCGTCGCGGCTGGCGTATTCGTTCTCGACGTTCATCTGGTTGTAGAGGAACGCGCCGGTCGCGCTCGCCGTGAGCAGGCCGGCCAGGCCGAGCGCGCCCGCGCCCGACATCGCTCGGGCCGGCAGGCGGCTCATGCGCGGGGCGAGCCGGGTTTCGGTCCCGCGCCGCCACAGCAGGTGGGCGAGCACCGCCAGCAGCAGCGCGAACCCGCCCCAGTAGAGCCGCATCCACCAGCCAAGCTCGCCGCCGACCGCGACGCCGTTCATGTCCGACACCGGGCTGAACCCTGTCCGCCCGTAAAGTATCAGCGGGTGGTCGAAACCGAGGTTGGACAGCGTGATGCTGGCGACGAGGTAGAGCGCCATGATGCCCCAGCCGACATACTTGTTGGGGCTCAATGCCTGCACGAACACGGAAAGCACGGCGATGAGCACGAGGTCGGCCGTGCCGGGCGCGACATACCAAGCGAGATACTTGCCGAATTCGAAATTGAAGTATCCGTTCGCCGCCTGCACCGCGACCGCCCCCGCGACCGAGATCAGCAGCGTTGCGAACAGGACGAGCGCGACCGCGATGGTCTTGGGGACCATGTAGGCCCAGCCCGGCAGCGAGGTCGCGTCGATCACCTCGTGGAACTTGCGGTCGCGGTCGCGCCAGACCAGTTCGCCGCCGTAATAGATCGCGATGATGAGCGGGAAGAGCGTGAAGGAGCCCTCAAGCACCGGGATCAGCGCGAAGGTCGCCGGGATCGGAGGCGTGCCGTAAAGGTCGCCGCCGAAAGCGAGCGCGGCGATCGAATTGAACAGGCCGAGCGCGAGCAGCACGATGAAGGCCGGGCTGCGCACGACCTGCCCGATTTCGAACCGGGTGGTCTTGGCAAGGCGCGCGAAGGATGCCTTTTGCGGACGGGACGCGGGCAGGGCGGCCACCGTGCGCGGCTTGGTCGCGGCGAGCTTTTCCGCCTTGCGCGCGAGCTTCCTCGCCTTGCGCGCCGAAATCCCGCGTTCGGCGAAAGTGAAGCGCCAGTAGGCGAGCGCGACCGCGGCGAGGCCGAGCAGCAGGGCAAGGGCGCGGTTGGCGAGGATCGTGGCTGTCAGCGGCGGCATTTGCGAGTTCGATTCCGCCGCGGTCCAGTAGCGCGTCTCGGCCGCATAGGCGCTGAAGCCCAGCGGGTCGGTGAGCGCGGCTATGTCGCGGTAGTCGGGCTCGGCTGCGACCACGACGCCGTAGACGAGGTAGATCACGAGAAAGCCGACCACAGCGACATAGGAATAGAGCATCGAGCGAGTCATCGTCGCCACCGCGAAGAACAGCGCGCTCAGCAGGAACACGGTCGGCAGGGCGTAGAGAAGGTAGGCTTCGCCATACCAGGCGAGATTGTTCGGCCCGACCGTCTCCGGGTCGATCCAGGGCATCGTCGAACCCAGCAGGATCGCCGCCGGCACGACGAGGAAGGCGAGCAGCGCCGCGCCCGCCGCGCCGGTGAAGCGGCCGATCAGGTAGGCGAATTTCGTCACCTGCGTCGAACGCACGATCGGCCCGAAGCCGCTGTCGTCGTCGCGCACCACGACATTGGCGACGAAGGCGGTGGTCACGAACATGAAGAACAGCGTGAGGACGAGCTGCGTCTCGATGATCGCGACCGGCGCATTGACGTTCACGTTGCCGCCGCTGCCGATCTGGATGTCCTCCGACGCGGTCGCGCCGAAGGTCAGCAGGAAGAAGATGACGAGCGCCGCCCAGAAGACGGGATTGCGCAGCTGGTAGCGCAGCTCGAACAGCGCGATCTTGCCGAACATGGATTGCGCCTCCTCAGGCCGCTTGCGCTGCGCCGGGTTCGTCGCGGCGGGTCGCGGCCAGGGTCGAGAAATAGACGTCCTCCAGCCCGCCGGGCGCCTGTTCGAAGCCGTCGCCCGGGTCGGTGGGCGAGAGGATGTGGATGATCGTGCGCCCCGCGAAGAGGCGGGTCGAGATGACTTCGTACATCTTCCGGTAGGCGCCCAGTTCGCCGCGCTCGATGGTCTTGGCCCAGATCGTACCGCGCGCCTTGTCGATGAGATCTTTCGGCGCACCCTCGAGCCGGATCGCCCCGTTCACCAGCACCGCCATGCGCGGGCACAGGTCGGCGACGTCCTCGACGATGTGGGTGGACAGGATCACGACGACATTCTCGCCGATCTCGGCCAGGAGATTGAGGAAGCGGTTGCGCTCTTCCGGGTCGAGCCCGGCGGTCGGTTCGTCGACGATGATGAGGTCGGGATTGCCGATCAGCGCCTGCGCGATGCCGAAGCGCTGGCGCATCCCTCCCGAAAAGCCCGCGATCGCCTTTTTGCGAACGTCCCACAGGTTGACCTGCGCGAGCAGCGTCTCGACCGTGTCGCGCCGTTCGGCCTTGCCAGCGATGCCTTTAAGCACCGCCATGTGATCGAGCATATCATAGGCCGAAACGCGCGGGTAGACGCCGAAATCCTGCGGCAGGTAGCCGAGGCGCTTCCTCAGTTCCTCCGGCTGCTCAAGCACGTCGAGGCCGTCGAAGACGATGCTGCCCGAAGTCGGCGTCTGCAGCGTCGCGACCGTGCGCATCAGGGTCGACTTGCCCGCGCCGTTGGGGCCGAGCAATCCGTACATCCCCTTGGGGATCGAAAGCGTCACATCGTCGAGCGCCCGCGTCCCGTTGGGATAGACGTGGCTGACACCGCTGAGTTCGAGCATGGAACCGATTCCTCCTGTTGGCGTGGAGGCTAGCGGGTGTGTTGCCGTTGTAAAGCACCAAAGTGCACCGCCTCTGCGAAGCGGCAAATCTTATCGATGAACGATATGGTGGCGGCGGATCAGACCGTCATCGACGTGCCGCGATAGATCCGTGCGCGATAGCGCGAATCCTGCGCATCCGGCAGCGGCGCGCCGACCAGCAGCACGGCGCGGGTGAAGCGCTTGAGTTCCTCGGCGTGTTCTTGCTCGTCGCGCGGTTCCTCGCTGCGGACCCGTCGGGTGAGGTTGATCTGGTTGACCGGCACATCGTGCACCAGCCGCTCGTTCTCGACCGCGAGCGTCGCGGTGAAGGCATGGAGGCTGGTCTTGACGAAATTGGCGAAGGCGAAATCGGCCCCGTCGCTGCCATAGGGCACGTCGGGCGACACGAGGACGAGCTGGCAACCGTCATAGAGCGAAGCCTTGCGCGCGATGCGGTAATGGCGGGTGATCTGGTCCTCCACCATGCGCGCGAAATCCTTGGTCGGGAGGACCTTGCCGCCGTCGAGCAGGGTTTCGGGCAGCGGCTCGGGCGGCATCGAGACGATCGTTGTCGGGCGGCCCCATTTGGACAGCGCCTCGTCCATCGCCTGCTCGATCGCATCGCCCGCGACAAGGACGTGGAGCGAGTCCTCGGAAATGTCCTTCGGCAAGAGGTCGCGCACCGCCTTTTCGCGGGCCTTGTTGCCGGTGACGAGGACGCAGTGGGCGACCTTGCAGTCCTCGATCATCACTCGGATGGTCTCGGCGACATAGTCGGCGAGATGCCCGCCCATGATCCACACCGTCTTGCCGGCCATCTGCTCGATCCGCTCGGGCTTGGGGCTGCCGAACATCTCGCGCTCGGTGTTCGAGCGTTCCACCCGCAGGCCGCCTGAAGGCATGAAGGTCTCGCCCGAAACCGCCCGGTCGGCGAGGAAGAAGACCGTGGCCTGCGCGACTTCGGCCTCGGTCGGCATGGCGCCGAGATGGAGCTGCGAGGTCACGCCCTTGCCGACCCCTTCGGCGACCTTGTCGACCTGCGCCTGCGGGAGGAAGGGCTTGTCCGCGGGAGGGACCAGCTTGAGCCAGGTCGCGCCGCCCGGCTCGGTGTACTGGCTCCATTCATTGGACCCGATCAGCATCCCGCCCAGTTGCAGGCGCACCAGCAGGCGCTGAGCCATGCCTTCGGTGAGGAGGTACTGGTCCCAGGTGCACACACCGTCGCCCTGCGCGGCGAATTCGAGTGCCAGCTTGCGCAGCGCCTCGGGTGCCTCGGCATCGTGCGAGAGCGTGCTCGCCGAATTGCGCGACAGGCGGATGAGGATCTTCTCGGCATCGCCGCCTCCGCGAATCGCCTCGATGACGGCCTCGTAGACCGCGTTCAGCCGCTTGTTCTCGAGGATCAGCTTCGCCCGGCGCTGGAACAGGCCGGGCTTGCCGCCCGTGCCCGACAGCCGGTCGCCGTCCACCGGGCCGGGGGCGATGGCGTTGAGCTGGATCTCCGGGCCGAGATAGGCCGAGAAATTCTCGACGATCGAGCGCTGCCCCGCCTTGGAAAGTCCGTAGTCGGCGCGGTTGGGATAGGCGACCGCGAGGAATTTCTCGCCACCGAAATAGGACGAGACATTGAGCACGTAGCCCGAGCCCTGCTCCTTCATCAGCGGGACGACGCGGCTCATCAGGTGGTAGTTGGAGACGAGGTTCGCATCGAGCGTGAAGCGCCACGCGTCGGGCTCCATGTCGACCACCATGTCCTCCGCGCCCGCGACCCCGGCATTGTTGATGAGATAGTCGATCCGCCCGAATTCCTCGAGCGTCGCGTCGATCGCCTTGTCGAGCGATGCGAAGTCGCTGACGTCGACATCGGCCATGATCTTCACCCGGCGCTCGACCCCGGCAAAGCCGATGTCCTGCAATTCGCCGACGATCCGCTCGCGCGCGGCGACCAGCTCGCTTTCGCGCCGGGCGACCATCATCACCTTCGCGCCCGCCAGCGCGAGCAGGCGCGCGACCTGTCCGCCGATCCCAGCGGAGCCCCCGGTGATGAAGGCGACCTTGCCGAGATGGAGGCCGGTGATGTTCTCGGCGAACCCGACCATCGCGCGTCGCGCGCCCGTCTCCTCGGCGATCGAGGCGGGGAGCTTGAGGTCGATCTCGGCGATGCGTTGTTCGCGGAACAGGACGCGGGTGGCATGGCCCGCGGCGAAGCGGATGTTTTCGGCTTCGGCATTGGTGTGGCGCACGATCTGGTTCGACCACACGGCATGGCCGGTCTCGCCATTGCCGGCCTGCACCTCTTCCTCGTTGCGCCAGATGCGGATCAGCTGGGTGATCCCGGCTGACAGCACGCGGGCGAAGGAATTGCCGGCAGCATCGCCCGGATTGGTCATGAAGACGCAGCGCGGCGGGGAGGGCATATCGGCATGGGCGCGCCAATATCGCGCGAGGCTGCGCGCGGTGGCGATCGCGCCGACCAGCTCGACCTCCATGAACTTGGCGACCGTCGCATCGTCCGCGCCGAGCAGCGGCCCGGCGAAATGTCCGGCCGGCTTGACCGGCAGCACGATCGCTCCGGTGATCGGCCCGCCAGCGTCCTGCTCGAACGCCGCGAGCGCCTCTTCCATTGCGTCCGGCTCGGACCGGGCGAAGCGGGTGACGGTCAGTTCCTCGCCGATCCCTTGCGCCTTCAGCCGCGCCTTGGCCTGCGCGACGTCTGCGTTGCGGGCAAGGCCGAGCCGCACTTTCGCGCCCGCGCCGACCAGCACCTTCGCGCTTTCGAGCGCCTCGTCCCACTCTTCGCCCGCAGCGATGAAGATCGCGAGGCCCGCGCCGTCCAAAGAACGCATCGAGGGTCGCGTCATGTAGGTCGAGGAGGAATTGCGGTTCGCCGAAAGGCCGTGGGTGACGTCGATCTCTTCGCCGGTGATGCCGCCCGATTCCTCGCTGGCAAGGAACAGGCAGGCGCCCGCGATGTCCGCTGGCGCGGGCAGGGGCTTGCCGTCGAGCTTGCCCCCCACCGGCCGGGTCAGCGCCATGCGCCCGGTGAAGTAATCCGCCGTGGTGTTTTCCGACTGTCCCTGCACCTTGTCCATGGCTGCGAAGACGGTGCGGATGCGGTCGCTCTCGATGGGACCGGGAAAGACCGTGTTCACGCGGATCCCGCGGGGGCCCAATTCCTGCGCGAGTTGGCGCGAGAGCGCGTTGAGCGCCGCCTTGGGGACGACATAGGCGGTGCGCCCGTAATAGCGGGTGTGCGAAAAGATGGTCGAGATGTTCACCATCGCGCCGCCCGTGGGCATCATCGGCGCCGCGATCCGCGCGAGGTTCCACGTCACGCCGAGCAGGTTCTTCATCGCATCGCCGGCTGTCTCGCTTTCGCCCGCGGCCTCCATTTCCTCTTTCGAGAAAGGCACGTTGTGGAGCGGTTGCTTGGGCCCGGCCGAGCCTGCGTTGTTGATGAGGATGTCGATGCGCCCGTAGTCGGCCTTGATCCGCTTGAACGCGGCACGGATCGAATCCGGGTCGGCCCCGTCGAGCACGGCGGTGTCGATCCGCTCGGGTGCCACTCCGGTGTCTGCGATGAGCTTCTCGCGCGCTTCCTTGATGCGCCCCTCGGTCCGGCCTGTCATGATGACGAAGGCCCCTTCGCGGGCGAAGGCGCGGCAGATTTCGCTGCCCAGATTGCCCGCGGCGCCCGTCACCAGCGCGATCCGGTTCGCAAGCCGGCCCTTCTTTCCCTCACCCTCGGTCTTGCTCACGCATTGTCTCCGTTATTGGGGCCGGCAGCACTCGCCGCAGCCCAGTATTCGAGCAGTTCGTTCTTTGTCCTGAGTCCGGTCGCGGGCAGCGCGTGGTTGACCACGTAGGTCGCGCCCGAATGGCGGTTGTCCCACATCGACTGGTGCGCTTGCGGGAGACCCTCCCATTCGACGAGCGTCGGCTCGGTCACGTCGAGGAGCCCCGCCGCAACCATCTCGTTCATCACCGTCACCTCGTGCGCGTTGCACAGGTGGGTGCCGAAGATTTCCGCGGTCGGCATATAGATGCGCCGCTGGCGGGTCCACACCTGCGGGGCGTAGAAGGTGTAGCGCTTGCCGCTCATGTCCTCGGCATAGACCACGCGCCCGCCGAAGGGTTTGACCAGCGAGGTCGAGACGCCGAGCGTGTCCTGCACCGCGCGCTCGATCACGAGGTCGGGCACGCCGCGCGGGTTTCCGGGCGAGCGCAGCAGCTTGCCGATCGCGGTGCCGAAGGGCTTCAGGGTGTTCTGCTGGTAGGCGCGCACGCCCGCCTTGAAGTTCTCGATGTCCTCGCGCGCGTCGGGCAGGCGCGGGAGAGTGTCGGGCCAGTCGAAATCGGCGTCGCGTCGCTTCAGCCCCTCGATGCTGACGATCCCCTCGACCGCGTCCTCGAGGCCCAATGATTGCAGGAATTCGCGCTGCCCGTCGGTCGTGGTGACGATCACCATGCGCACCTTGAACAGGCGCGCCGCCTCGATCATCTCAAGACCTTTCTCGTCCGCGAGTGACCGGCTTTTCGGCCCGTAATAGAGCAGCACGGATTCCCCGCCGCGCAGCCCGGCGCGCTCCATGATCTCCTCCGGCCGCACCTCGCCGCCCTTGCCCATGAAGCTGAAGTGATAGCCCGAAGAAGCGCCGTAGAAGGCGAGCCGGCCCCCTTCGGCAAGGAGCTGGAAACTGCGCGGGAAAGCCCGCTCGCCCGCGTGACTGACGACGAAATCGGCGAGCTTGCCGTCGTTGATCGCGCGGTACTGGTCGAGCAGCGCCTCGCCCTGTTGCTCCCATGCCTTGGCCGCTTCCGGGTCGTCCGGGACGGGGGTGAAGCAATCCGCGATGGCCGGGTCCTTGCGGTTGATGGCGCCGACAGCACCCTGCGCCTTCACGAACTCCGCCCGATCCTCGCTCGAGACGAGGCCCGTCGCGGCAAGCCCGGTGCGGATTGAGGACTTGAGCGCGTCGAGCCCAGTCCCTGTCGCCGAGCCTTCGACGAAGATCGTCTTTCCCGGCGTGATCTGCAGCGTCGTGAACAGGCAGCGCGTCACCGTGCCGAGATTGAGCGTATAGGCCCCCGCCTGTTCGAGCGTGAGGTCGGCCGGGGGCTTGTGCAGTTGCGGCCCCTGCACGGTCAGGAACTGCGCGTGGCTTCCGGTCTTCGTTTCGTAGCCCTGGATCGAGAAACCCGCATACATCGGGTCCTCGCCCGCCGTTGGCGAAAGCAGGTCGCTTGTCCCCGAATAGACCGCGACGAGATCGCCGATATTGAGCCGGCCCTGTTCCTTCAATTCGCTTCCGAGGCCGACCACCAGCGCGAGCCCGCCCGAGCCGGTCACCTGCACGTCCTCGTCATGCGCGTCGAAGGGGGAGACGGGAATGCCGGTCAGCGCCCAGATGTCGTTGAAATTGACCTCGGAGGTGAGGAGGTAGATCAGCGCCTCGTTCGCGCGCGGTTTCGGGGTCTTCACGACGAGTTCGCGCTCATGCCGTGCAGGCGGGCCGAAGCGCGGCGCGCCGGTGTCGGGATCGCGCGCGATGCCGAAAGCGAGTTGGAAAGGCGGGATCGCGGTGACGCCCGGATAGAAGGGCGCGCCCATCGGGAGCAGGTCGCCGCTCTCGATCAGGCGGGCCTTCCTCTCCTCGTGCTCATCATAGACCCACACCCCGTCGCGGCGGACGGGAAGGGGCGGGCTCTGCTTGTCCATGAATTGCTGGATGCCGCGCTTGCCGCCCTCGGGGTCCATGATCGCCTCGGCAAAGCGTTCCGCCTCGCGGCGGAGCCCGGCGTCCATGCCGTTCGTCCAGCCCTCGCGCACCGCGTCGAGCGCGCGCTCCCCGGCGCGATCGCGTCCGGCCCATGCGAGCTGGCGAAGGATGCGCTGGAGGAAGTCGTCCTCGAGCACTGCGTCGAGGTCGATCCCGGAGGGCCCCCGCCATTCCTCGGTCGCGGCCTTGCGTGCGGCGAAAGCCTGCCCCAGCACACTGTCCTGCGGCGAAGCCACATATTCGCGCACCATCGCGTGCGCGCGGGAAAGGGCATCGTCCGCGTCTTCGACAAGCCGGTCGATCGCGCCCAGCGCCAACGCCTTTTCCGCATCCACCGCGCGCCCGCCGAGGATCATCTCGAGCGCGTCGCGCAGCCCCTCCTCGCCCCGCCGGTCGGCGAGCAGGCGCGGCAGGCGCTGGGTGCCGCCATAACCCGGCAGAAGGCGCAGGTTGATCTCCGGCTGGCCGAAACGCGCGCGCGGCTCGGCGACGCGGTAATGACAGGCGAGTGCGAATTCCATCCCGCCGCCGAGCGCCACGCCCTGGATCGCGGCGATGCACGGCTTGCCCATCGTCTCGATCGTGTGGAAGGCGAGCTGCGCGTTGTCGGGAAGGGCTTTCGCTTCGTCGGCGCTGTTCACCTCTTCGAGCATCTGGCGGATGTCCGCGCCCGCGACGAAGCTTGCCGTGCCCGCGCCGGTGAAGACGCAGGCGACCACGTCGTCCTTCCTCGCAAGGTGTTCCGCGATGATGACCAGTTCGTCGAGCGCGCGCTCGTTGAGCGCGTTGACCGGCGGGTTGGCGACCGTGACCGTGGCGACCCGCTTGCCCGGAGCCACCGTGTTGTACTGGACGGTGAAGAAGCGATAGCGCTCGAACAGCGACTGGCTGTCGGAGAGGTCCTGCCGCCGCTTCCACGCCTCGACGGCGCGGCGCAATTCGTCGAGGCTTTCCGGGTTGCGCAGGGTCGAGACGTCTCCGACATCGCCGCCTTCGACCACGGCGCGGACCATACGGCGGACATATTTGCCCGAGCGCGTCTCGGGAAATTCGGAAAGCTCGATGAAGTCCGAAGGCACGGCGACCGCGCCCTTCTCCGTGCGGACGAGATCGGTCAGGCGGCGGCGGTCGTCCTGCGTCAACCGGCGGCCTTCGACCGGCGTGACGAAGGCGACCGGGGTGACGCCCTTCTGGCTGTGCGGCGCGCCGATCACGATGACGTTGCCGACCGGGGAGGCCGCGTCCAGCGACTTGTCGCGCAGGATCGCGCCTTCGATCTCCTCGGTCCCGATGCGGTGGCCCGAGACGTTGATGACATCGTCCGAGCGCCCGTGGAGCGAGAAGGATCCGTCCGGATGGCGCATGGCGAAATCGCCCTGCGTGTACGCCCAGGTCCCGCGCCAGCGCTTCCAGTAGGTCTCGCCATAGCGCGCCGTATCGCCGCGCCATGCCGGGTTCACGCGCGCCGCGCCGTCCTTCACCTCGACATCGAAATGGCCGACATCGCCCCAGATGGTGCGGGTGAGGTAGGGGTAGGGCAGGGCAATGACGATCTCGCCCTTCTCACCCTCTTCGGCAGGTCGCCACGGCGCGCCGCCGTCGTCCGAGCGATCATAGCCAGTCGTCCCGGCGGAACAGGCGCCTTGCGCATCCTCGACCCAGACATCGCCCATGATCCATGGCAGCGGGTAGGTGTGCGCGTTGGCCTCGAGCGGGAAGCCTTCGGCCCCGGCGAAGTGAGTCCACGCGATCCCGCCGTGCTCGGTCGCCCAGTAGGAATTGATGTAGCGCGGTGTCACGTGCTCCATCGCGAAGGCTTGCACCGCGGGCGAGACCGGCTCGGCGCAGAAAGTCGCGCATTTCAATGAGGACAGGTCGTAACGCTGGATGTCCTTCAGGTTCTCCGGGTTCTGCATCACCGATTTGAGGAAAGTGACGCCCGCCTTGAAGATGGTGACGCCATAGCGCTCGATCGTCGCGGCGAAGCGGCCTGCGTGGGGGAAGACCGGCGAGCCTTCCGTGACGACCGTGGTGACGCGGGTGAGCAGGGAGGCGGCGATGAGATAGCTCTGCCCGGTGATCCAGCCCGGATCGGCGACGACATAGAGAACATCGCCCGGCTCCGCGCCGAACGCTGCGGGCATGGTCGCCGAAACGCCGCTGGCGTAGCCGCCGTGGACATGGACGACGCCCTTGGGCTTTCCGGTCGAGCCCGAGGTGTAAATGATGAAATTGGGATACTCGGCATCGACGGCAAGCACCGGCGACCCCGCCCAGATCGCGCGCACGAAATCGGCGTCGGGCAGGGCGAGCAGCGCGTCCTCGTCCGCGACATCGAAACCCGCTTCGCGCGCGGCGACGAGCAGGTCCTCGCCCGCCTTGTCGGTCAGGTCGTGGCTCCAGTGGTCGCGGCCCGTGTTCCACGGCAGGTCGGGCTGGCCGGTGTGCTTGACGACGACCACCGCATCGACCCGCTCGGGCGAGGCGACCAGCGCCTCGGCGATGGCGATGCGCAGCTGCGCCGCCTGTTTCGGGGTCAGCCCGTCGCCGCCCAGTTCGCCCGCCCCGATCGCGGTTAACGCCTTGCCGACGCCGCGCATCACGTCGGAGCGTTCGACCGTCACCTCGCCGTCGAGAACGTCCTCGACCGTCCTGCGAATGAGGTCGGCCTGCGCCGTGGACACTGCGAGTTCCTCGTCCGCCAGCGCCGCGTCCATCAGTTCGAGCGCGACCGGCACGGCGATGAAATTGTCGAGCGCGGGGTCGGTGTAGTTCGGCTTGAACGGAACCATCTGGGCGTTGCGGAAGGAACCGTCGGCGGTGACGATCACCCGCGCCCCGGCGTCGGCGATGCGGTCGGACAGGGTCTTGTCGCTGAACCCGCCGAAGACGGGGGTGTAGACGACGCCCATCCGCTTGGCGCCCTCGGTCCAGTAAATCTGTTCGGGGATGCTCGGCATATTGAGCGCTATGCGGTCGCCCGGTTTCACCCCCAACGCCTTCAGGGCGAGAGCGCACTTGGCGCTTTCGAGCAGCAGCTTGCGGCGCGAGACGGTTTCGGAATCGACCGGCCCGCCGCGTCCGTTATCGCTCGCCATGTTCCAGCGGTCGCCTTCGTAAATGAGCGCGGCTTCCTCGCTGTGCCCGTCGAGCACGTGGCGATCGACCTCGTTGAAGGCTGTCGAGGTCAGCCCGCCTTCGAACCAGCGCCAGTTCGGCGGATCGTCGTCGTTGAAAGCGCGCTCCCACGGCTCGAAGCTTTCGGGCCAGTCGAAGGCGAGCGCTTCCCCCGTGGCGCCGTCCCAGCCGCGCCAGTGGCCCGCAGCCTCGTCGAAAAAGGCCCAGGCGCCGTTCGTGGAAGCATCGGGGACGAACCAGCAGATGCGGCGTTTGGCGATTGCGCCATGGAAAGCGCCGGGATCTGCGCGGCACGCGGATTGCATCCGCGCGAACGCCTCGCGATCCGCGATGCGGCCCGCTGCTTTCGATGCTGCAGGACCGGCCTGCGCCTGTGACGTTGCCTTTGTCGAAGCCCCCTCCCCGGTTTGATGCACCCTCAGGCGTTCTTCGGCACCCCTCGCCGATGACTTGGATTACACTACGCGCGGGATTTGTGAAAGTTCCTTGCTGTCGGCGCACTGCCAGGTTTCATTTGTGTCTCCCGTCGCTTAACCGACGCGAGCGCCTGGCCGGCAGGCACGGTAAGGCGTGGCGCTTTCGGGGTCGGTCGAACTGGAGGGGCATGACACTGGTGCGATATGTCGGGCCTGTCCAATAGGGCGCTTTGTCCCATCGATAATCTGGGAAACATATCACACTTGGAGCGGTCCGCTCGCACCCCGCGCGGGCCGTCGTTCCTCCCCCAGATTACCGGACGATCCTCGATGGATCGGGAAAGAACTTTTATGAAACCCCTGCTGACCAGTCTCGAACGCCATTTCGACCTCCTTTCCGACGAGCGCGCGGCGATCGAGGCGCTGCGCGAGGCGCCGCTCGTCCGGGTGCCCGCGCGCCAGACCATGCTCAGCGAGGGCGACCAGCAAAGCGTCGTGCGGCTGTTGTCGCAGGGCTGGGCATATCGTTTCAAGGATCTGCCCGACGGGCGACGTCAGATCGTCGGCCTGCTGCTGCCGGGCGATTTCTTCGATCTCAAGGTGAGGCTAGGCGACGAGATGGACCATTCGGTCGCCGCGCTCACCCCGCTCGCCTATCACGCAATCCCGCCCGAAACGCTCGATCGGCTGTCGGCCGAGCATCCGCGGATCGCCGACGCGCTGGCCCGGCACGAACACGTCAACGGCGCGATCCACCGCGAATGGCTGCTCAACCTTGGCCGCCGCAACGCGTTCGAGCGGCTTGCGCACCTGTTTCTCGAGGTATTCCTGCGGCTGCGCGCCGCAGGTCTCGCGCGAGGCGGCGAATGTGACTGCCCGCTGACCCAGAACGACCTTGCCGATGCGACCGGCGTTACCTCGGTCCATCTCAACCGAACGATGCAGGAACTGCGCCGCGAGGGGCTGGTCGAGCTGAAGTCGAAGCGCCTGTTCATCCGCGACTACGACAGGCTGGCCCAGATCGCCATGTTCAATCCGAATTATCTCCAGCTCGGGCGAGAGGCCCGGGCGCTGGTGCGATGAAAGGAACGAGCGCGTGGCCGCCGGGCACGAGCGCGATGGCCCGGCACATCCGCGATTTCGACTGGGATTCGACCCCGCTCGGTTCCTCCGCGAACTGGGGAGCGGAAGTGCGTTCGGTGCTGATGATGGTGCTTGGCGCGCCGATGCCGATGAATATGTATCTCGGCCCCGACCTGCTGCTGCTCTACAATGACCCGTCCTGTGAATTGTTCGGTGACAAGCACCCCGGCGCACTCGGTCGGCCCGCGCGCGAGGTCTTTCCCGAGGTCTGGGATACGCTGGGCGCGCGGCTCGAGAGGGTGCTGTCCGAAGGGCGTCCGCTGACGCTCGAGGACCAGCCTGTCGCGCTCGACCGCGACGGGGAACGGGCCAAGACGGTGTTCAACCTCCATTCGACGCCGATCCTGCGCAACGGCGAGGGTGAGCCGATCGGCGTGGTCACGGTCTACGAGGAGATGACCGAACAGGCCGTGACCCAGCGCGCCCTGCGCAAGAGCGAGGAGCGTTTCCGCCAGTTCGGCAATGCCTCGACCGACGTGATCTGGCTGATCGACGTGGCGTCCGGCCAGCTCGACTACATATCCCCCGCCTTCGAGGACATCTGGGGCGTGCCGTGCGAAACCGTGCTGGCGGATCGTTCGAATTGGGCCGATTTCCTCCATCCGGCCGACCGCGAACGGGTCATGGGTGCAATGCCGCGCTGCACGCGCGGGGAAAAGGTGACGACCGATTACCGCATCGTCCGGCCCGACGGGGAAGTGCGCCATATCCGCGACACGGGCTTCCCGATACCGGGACCGGACGGTTCGCCCGTGCGGATCGGCGGGATCGCCCGCGACCTCACCGACCGCACCCGCCAGCGCAAGGCGATCGAGGACAGCGAGCGTCGTTTCCGCACGCTCGTCGAGGGTATCCCGCAGCTGGTCTGGAGCGCGACGCCCGATGGAAAGTGCAAGTGGGTGAGCCCGCAATGGACTGCATACACCGGCCTGTCGGTCGAGGACAGCCGTGGGCACGGCTGGCTCGCCGCGGTCCATCCCGAGGACCGCGAGGAGGCGCGGCGCGACTGGCATCATGCCGAGACGGGCGGCGATCTCAGGGGCGAATGGCGTTTCCGCCGGGCCCGCGACGGCACCTATCGCTGGTTCCAGACCCGCGCGACACCGGTGATCGAGAAAGGGGAAGTGGTCGAATGGCTCGGCACCTCGACCGATGTCGAGGACATGATCGACCTGCAGGAGCGCCAGAAGCTGCTGCTCGCCGAATTGCAGCACCGCGTGCGCAACCTGCTCGCCATGGTGCGCTCGATCATCCGTCAGTCAGCCGAAGGCTATGACGATGTCGAGGATTATGTTGCCCACCTGACCGGTCGGATCGACGCGATGGCGCGCACCCAGGTCATGCTGACGCGCAAGGCCGGCGCGGCGGTCGACCTTGAAAGCCTGATCCGCGAGGAGCTCGCCCGGGTGGCCGAGGAAGACCGGCTCGCGATGGCCGGGCCTTCGGTCGACTTGTCGGCCAAGGCGGCCGAAGTGCTGACTCTCGCGATCCACGAACTGGCGACCAATTCGATCAAGTATGGGGCGCTCGGCTGCGATGGCAGGCTCGCGATCCGCTGGTTCGTGACCCGGCGCGAGACCGGCGAATGGCTCGAAGTCATGTGGAAGGAAAATTGCCCCGAGCCGCTCGGCGAAGCATCGCGGCGCGGCTTCGGGACCGAGCTGATCGAAGGGCGCGTGCCCTACGAGCTCAAGGGCGAGGGCACGATGCGGGTGCGGCCCGACGGCCTGCTGGCAGAAATCGCCTTCCCTCTCGAAGCCGGGGCTAGCATACTGGAGGTCGGGCCGGGACACGATCAGGGAGCAGGCCGATAAACAGCAAAGCTGGAAGCGAACGACCGCTCGAAGGACGGCAAATCCTGATCGTCGAGGACGAGTATTTCCAGGCCCGCGAGATCGCGCTGGCTCTGACCAATGCCGGCGCCGAGGTGGTCGGCCCGACCGCGCGCGCCGACGAGGTGCACGACCTGATCCGCTCGAACGCGATCGACGTGGCGATGCTGGACATCAATCTCGGCGAGGGCGCCAGCTTCGAGGTCGCGCGCTCCATGCACGAACGGCGAATCCCGTTCCTGTTCCTGACCGGCTATGACGTGTCGATCATCCCCGAGGACCTCAGCGCCAAGGCGCGGCTCGAAAAGCCGGTCGACCAGGAACGCCTCGTCGCACGGCTCGTCGAACTGGTCGGCGCGAAGGCGTCCTAGCGTCTCGCCGCAGGGCGGCGCTCCTGCATCGTTTCAGGGCCTGATTTCCCAGAAGCTCCCCGCGAGTTCGCTGATCGTGCACAGCCGCTTGCCGTCGCGCCACAATTCGGCCGAGCGGCCGCCGCCTTCCCTGTGCGCGATGACCAGCGCCTGATAGGCGTTGCTGGCCTGGAATTCGATGTCGGGCGGGGGCGGCTCGCCGCGTTCCCTGCCTTTGGCGAAACGCAGCGAGTAAATCTGGTCGGGGGCGGCGACCCGTCCCAAACGGCTCGCGGCGCGCTTGTCTTCGTGCAGTGCCATGACTGTCTCCCTTCTGCCGGGGGGCTATGGGCGAGGCGGCGATGCAGCCATCACTTTTGTCAGTCCCGACAAGGGTTTGCGGCAGGCCGAAAGGCGGGCCGGGCGATCCGATGGGGGCATCGCTGGACGGCTTGCGGCGGTGCGACTTCGTCGCAGGCAGGATGCGATCCGGCGAAAACGGGAGCGGCTACAATCTTTGTTAGGGCGAGGGATGAGACGCGCTGGCACTCTTTCTGGGTATCGCAGATGCGAGTCCGGAGGCTTTCCCGGTCCCGGCACGGTACACGGCATCGACGCCTGAAGGAGCGCGGGCGTCGAGGATGCGCCCGGTTCCCAAGCGAGCCCGAGGACGGGTAGGCAAGCGGGACCGGGCGCATCTTGTCCATTGGGACACCAGCTGAAGCGGACGGCTCAGCTGGGTGACCTGGCGAGGTGGCTGTGCATCTTCGCCAGCACCTCGCTCGGCAGCACTCCGGCGAAGACGTGCTGGAGCTTGTTCATGAAGCCGTGGACGTCCTGCGTCTCGCCCTTGAGAAGCGCCTCGTAGCCGCCCTTCGCCACGTCCGCCGGCTCGGCCCCGACCAGCGGCACCTTCGCGCTTTCGGCTAGGCGGGTGTCCTCCATGCCGGCGCGCTCGAAGAAGCGCGTGTCCGCCGCGCCCGGCAGCAGGCAGGAGATGACGACCTCGCTGTCCTTCCATTCCTCGGCCAGTCCGACACAGAAATCGTCGATGAATGCCTTGGTCGAATTGTAGGTCAGGTTGAACGGCCCCGGAATTGCGCCCGCGATCGAGCCCGTCACGAGGATCCGGCCCGACCCCCGCGCGCGCATTTTCCGGCCGAGGCGGTGGATCAGCGAGACCGTGCCCTTGATGTTCGTGTCGATCACGCGGGCGATGTGGTCCCATTCGCACTCGAGGAAGGCTCCGCCATAGCCTTCGCCCGCATTGGCGAAGAGTGCGTCGACAGCCCGCGTGCCGATCGCGGCCTCAAGCGCGTCGAGCCCGCTTTCGGTGGCGAGGTCGGCCTCGAGCGTCTCGACCGAGGCCGCACCCGCCGCGCGGGCTTCGGCCTCGGCCTTGTCCATGCCTTCGTCGGCGACGAGCAGCAGGTCGCAGCGATCACGCGCGGCGAGCTTCGCCAGTTCGAGCCCGATGCCCGAAGAGGCCCCGGTGACCACGGCGAAGCCCGCCAGTTTCTCGATCGGGTTCTTGCTCATGCCGCTTCCTTCATGTCGGGCTTCAGGACCACCTTGGTCCAGCTGTCCTGTTGGTCGTGGAAGCACTTGTAGCCGCGCGCGGCCTCTTCGAGCGGGAGCCGGTGCGAGATGAGGAAGGTGGTGTCGAGCGTCCCGTCCTCGATCTTGTCGAGCAGCGGCTTGGTGTAGCGCTGGACGTGGGTCTGGCCGGTCTTCACCTGCAGGCCCTTCTCCATCAGCGCGCCCAATGGGAACTTGTCGGTCATCCCGCCATAGACGCCGGGGATCGAAACCCGCCCGCCGGGGCGAACGGCCAGGATCGCCTGTTTCAGCGCCGAGGCGCGGTCGGCGCCGATGCCGACCTTCTGTTTCACCATGTCGACCATGTTGTCGGCTGCGAAGCCGTGGGCCTCCATGCCGACCGCGTCGATCACGGCATCGACCCCGATCCCGCCCGACATTTCCATCAGCGCCTCGCGCACGTCGGTCTTGGTGAAGTCGATGACTTCCGCGCCGAGCTGCTTGGCCAATTCCATCCGGTGGGGATGATGGTCGATCGCAATGACCCGCGCCGCGCCCATGACGAGTGCGGATTGCACCGCGAACAGGCCGACGGGGCCGCAGCCCCACACCGCGACGGTGTCGTCGGGCTCGATTTCCGCATTCTCCGCGCCCATCCAGCCGGTCGGCAGGATGTCGGACAGGAACAGCACCTTGTCATCCTCGAGATGGTCGGGAACGACGATCGGGCCGACATCGGAGAAGGGCACGCGGACATATTCCGACTGCCCGCCGGAATAGCCGCCGGTAAGGTGGGAATAGCCGAACAGGGCCGACATCGGGTGGCCGTAGAGCGTCGCGGACATATCCTGCTTGTCCGCCGGGTTCGAATTCTCGCAGGCGGAATACTGCTGGATCTCGCAATGGAAGCAGCCGCCGCAGCTGATCGTGAAGGGCACGACCACGCGCTGGCCCTTCTCGAGCGTCGAATCCGAGCCCGTCTCGACGACTTCGCCCATGAATTCGTGGCCCAGCACGTCGCCCGGGCGCACGCCGGGGATGACCCCGTCATACAGGTGCAGGTCCGAACCGCAGATTGCGGTCGAGGTGACCTTGAGGATCGCGTCGCGCGGATTGATGATTTCGGGATCGGGCACGTCCTCGACGCGCACGTCGTGGGTTCCCTGCCATGTAAGGGCTCGCATCAGGCCATCTCCTTTGCATGGGCGACGTTCTTCGCCGCCTGTTTCGTGTGGGCCGAGGTGGCGATCTCGCCGGTTTCCATCAGCATCTTGAAGCGTTTGAGGTCGTGGCGGGCCTGCACTTCGGGTTCGCGCAGGAAGAGCTTGGCTATCCCCTTGCCGATCGCGCCGCCGGGCGGTGCGTATTCGATCCTGAGCGAGACGCGCGTGCCGCGCTCGCCGGGGGCTTCGGAGAATTCGACGTAGCCCCTGGTCCAGATGTCGGAATGCTGGACCGATTCCCAAGCGATCCGGCGGCCCTCGATTTCCTCGGTGACGCGGGTGTGGAGTTCGGCGGTCTGCCCGCCGGGCGCCTTTACGACCCAGACCTCGTGATCGCCGTGGGGGCGGACCTCCTCGACGTTCTCCATGAACTGCGGCAGATTCCGGAAATCGCGCCAGAAGCGGTAGAGTTCATCCGCCGGCTCACGGATCGTGACCGTCCGGCCGCCGACGGCTTTGTCGCTGCCGCCATGCTTGCGGGTGAAGCCGGGCGCGTCGTCGTCTCCACCCTTGCGCCGCTTCGCCAGGAAGGCACCGAACGCGACCGTCCCCGCGACCAGCGCCAGACCCGTGAGCGCGCCAGCAATGCCCGAGGCATTGTCCCCGGCGTGCCGGGCGACCTTTTTGCCTGCGCCGGGTTTTGCATTTCTACCCGCCAGCACGCGCTTGCCGCGACCGAGCGCCTTGCGCCCCTCTGCCGCTGCCTTGCGGCTCTTGCCTCGCGCAAGATCGTTCAGCCCCTCGCGATCGAGCCGTGTCCTGCCGGGAAGCCGGTCGAGGACGCTTGATGCCTTCGTCATGCTTGTCTCCTCTCGCCTATTGGAATTTCTCTGATGCAACGCGATGCGCGGAGGCTTTGTTTCAGGTGTGGCAAATAAAAAATGCTCAGCCGAAACTAACTTTTGTGAATTGAGCTTCGAGGCGTTCTTTTCAGTCGATGGAATATTTGAAGTGATATCCTGGGCGTTCAAAAAACGACGAATAGAGCCTTTTGTGAGAGAACCTTATCGCATTGCCGGCATTCTTGATTTGCGGGCGCTGGGCTCGCTTCGAAGGTGCGCGGTGCTGCCGCGGGACTTCTCGAGAGGACGACATAGATGCACGCACCGCTTCACCGCACCCCGGCCCCGCGTCTCACCGGCTCCTATGCCCCGGCCCGAAGGCCGGCCCCGGTTCCCGCACCGCTGCGCCGCCTGCTGGCGGCAGAGCCCTTTGCCGGGCGGGTCAAGCTCACCTGCGCACAATGGCCTTCGGGCCCTCTCGCCACTCATGCCGTCGCCATCCCCGTGCGCAAGGAGATCGCGCTGCTCCCTCGCGCGCTCGCGGGACTCGAAGCCGCCTTCGCCGCGGCCCCGGAACCGGGCGCTGCTGTCTTTGTGGTCAACGACAGTCGCGATGCCTCGGCCGATTGCGTCCGCGACTGGGCGCGCGAGGTCCACTTCGGCGTGGCGCTGGTGGAGGCCGAGTTCGACCCCGCTATCCGCAGCGCCGCCTATTGCCGACGTCTCGCGCTCGACTGCGCCGCCTCGCTGGTCGCGCCCGGCGGCGCGCTGCTCACCAGCGATGCCGACAGCCGTGTCGCCCCGAGTTGGATCGTGCGCTGCTTGACCGAACTCGCGCGCGACGCCGATCTCGTATGCGAGGACGTGCGGCTCGACGAGCGCGAACTCGCGCGCCTGCCCGATCGCGTGCGTCGCACGGGCGAGGTCGAGCGCGCCTTCTTCGAAGCGAGCGAGCGGTTATGGCAATTGTGGACCGAGGGCCGCGCCGGCGCCTTCGCCTATCGCGCTTCCGGCGCAAGCATGGCGCTGAGCGCGCGGGCCTACCGGGCAGTCGGCGGCCTGCCGCTGCCAACCATCGGCGAGGACGCCGCGCTCTGTGCCGAAATCCTGCGCCGGGGCCTGCGCGTCGTGCAACTGGGCGATGCGGGGACGCGCACTTCGGCCCGGATCGAGGGCCGTGCCAGTGGCGGATGCGGCGGCGAACTCGCCCGCCGTGCGCGCTCGGCCAACCCGGCGTGCGACGCGCGCCTGCTGCCGGTCGAGGAACTGCGCCGCAGCGCCGAGCGGCGGATGCGAACCGGGCTCGCCACGAAGGGCCGCACCCCGCCGCTGCGTCTGTCCGAAGTGCTGCGCGAACTGGGCAAGGCCCGCCGGCTGATCGAGGAGCACGACAGGCGCGATGCTTGATCCTGCACGCCGCCACGAGGACCTCGAGACCTTCATTGCCGAGCGCGCGGCGGCCTCCGATCGTCATGGCGGCGATCTCTCGCGCGAGTTTGGAGCGCTGGCCGAGTCGGGATGGCTCGCCGCCTGCCTGCCGCCCCATCTCGGGGGCGAGGGCTGGGGAAGCGTGGCGGGCGGGACCGGAGAGGCGCTCGACGCCCTGCGCACGCTCGGCCGGGCAAACCTATCGGTCGCGCGGCTGTTCGAGGGGCACATGAACGCGGTCAAGCTGGTGTGCCTCTATGGCGGGCCGGCCTTGGAACAGGCGGTCGCGGCGCGGGTTCGCGGCGGCCTCCTGCTCGGCGTGTGGGGGGCGGACGAGCCTAGCGATCCCGTGCAATCCGAGCGAACGGACGGCGGGCTTCGCCTCGCGGGAGCCAAGCGCTTCGCTTCGGGGCTGCGTCTCGTAAGCATGGCGGTGGTAACGGTCGAAACCGGCGAAGGGCCGCAGATGGTGCTGGCCGATACCGACGACGTCGGCCGCGTCGACCTAAGGTGCTGGCGCATGGGCGGGATGCGCGCGAGCAATTCGGGACGCTACGATTTCACCGGGATCGAGCTCGGGGAGGACCGCTTGCTCGGGCAGCCCGGCGATTACCTTGCCGAGCCGCATTTCGAAGGCGGCGTGTGGCGCTATGCCGCGGCCCATTGCGGCGGCGCGGAAGCGCTTTACGAGGATATGCTGCGAGCCCTCGTCGGGCGCGACCGTGCTGGCGAACCGCACCAGCAGCGCCGTATTGCGCGCGCCGCCATGGCGATCGAGACCGCGCGGCTGTGGCTCGAGCGCGCCGCTCACTCGGTCGAGGCGAGCGGCGCGACCCCCGGCAAAGCCACGCTTTCGCTCATGGCGCGCGAGGTTGTGGACGAAGCTTGCCGCGAAGTCATGGACCTCACCTCGCGCGCGCTCGGCATGATGGCGCGCGAGGAGGGCACGCACACCGAGCGGATGCTGCGCGACCTTTCGGTCTTCCTGTGCCAGGCCGCCCCCGACGCAAAGCGCGCCCGCGTCGCCGAGCGGCTGGTCGCAGCGGGCGTAAGGCCCGAGTTCCTGTGAGCGTCCCCGACCTTCCCGAAGGTGCGCTGCTCGATGCGGCGCGGGACGCGGCCCCGGTCGGGATCGCCACGCTCGCTCCGCCCGGCGGCCTCCTTATCGTAGCGCCCCATCCTGACGACGAGACGCTGGGCTGCGGCATGGCGCTCGCCGCGGCGGCGGAGGCGGGCAGGCGGATCGCGATCCTCCTGCTGACCGACGGCGAGGCGTCGCATCCGGCTTCGCGCCTGTTTCCCGAGGACGCCCGCCGCGCGCTGCGGCGGCGCGAATTGTCCCGCGCGCTCGCCGCGCTCGCGCCGGGGCATCGCGTCAGGCTGTGGGCGGCGCATTGCCCGGACGGTGAGGGCGCGCGCGCGGCGGAGGACAAGGAACTTATCGCCACAGCGCTCGGTGCCGCGCGCGGGCATGGCACGCGGGCCGTCTGGAGCACGTGGGGCGGCGACCCTCATTGCGACCACGAAGCCGCTGCGCGCCTTGCCGCAAGGCTCGCGGAGCAACTTGGCGCGGCCCACTGGAGTTTTCCTGTCTGGGGCCGGTTCGGCGCGCGCCCCGTGCCGCGCCACATTCGCCGTTTTTCCAAGCGCCGCTTCGCCCCTGCGAAGCGCGCCGCCATGGCCGCTTATGCCTCGCAGATGACCGATCTCATCGACGACGACCCCGATGGCTTCCTCATGCCGTCCGCGCTCGCCGCACATTTCCAGACCCATCCCGAGATCTTCATCCATGAACGCGCCCGCCAGTGAACGCCGCCGCACTTTCGACGGGCTCTACCGGCGCGATCCCGACCCGTGGGACTGCGCGACGAGCCGCTACGAGCGGGTCAAGCGTTCGGCGACGCTCGCCGCGCTGGGGGAGCGGGATTACGAGAGCGCGCTGGAAATCGGGTGCGGGGCGGGGCTGCTCACCCGCGAGCTTGCCCGGCGCTGCCGCAGGCTCGTCGCGCTCGACGTGTCGGAAGTCGCGCTTGCGCAGGCGCGCACGCACTGCAGCGGAGCGCGCGGCATCACCTTCGCTCGCTGCGAGGTGCCGCGCGACTGGCCGCACGGCCGGTTCGACCTCGTGATGCTGTCCGAAGTGCTCTATTTCCTCACCCGCGCGGAGATCGAGGAAGTTTCCCGCATGGCGCATGATGCGCTGGAGGAGGACGGGGCCTGCGTGCTGGTCAACTGGACCGGGGAGAACGACCTGCCGGTCTGCGGGCAGCAGGCGGCCGAAATCTTCGCGCGTGCGGCGGGCTGGCAATCGCGCCGCTGCCGTGAGGCGCAGTTCTACCGCATCGACGTGCTGCGACCCGATTTGTGACCCGTCACAGGTCGGGCAGGCGCTGCTCTGCGAAACCCCAGCCGGAAAGCGTCTTGCCGCGCGCGCGCTTCAGCAGTCTGTCCGCATCGGCGATGGTGAAGGCCCGCGCGCTGTCCGCCTCGCGCAGCTCGTTCCAGCCGAGCGGCGCGGCGACCGGAGCGCCTTCGCGCGCGCGGGCGGAATAGGGCAGGATCGCCGTGGCGCCGCGCTGGTTGCGCAGCCAGTCGATGAAGATCTTCCCCTTGCGCTTGGCCTTGCTCATGGTCGCGGTGAAGCGGTCGGGCTGGGCGAGGCTGAGCGCTTCGGAAAAGCGGCGGGAGAAATCCTTGTGGGCCTCCCATGAATGGCCCGCCAGCAGCGGGACGACCACGTGCACGCCCTTGCCGCCCGACAGCATGGCGAAGCTGGTGAGGCCGAGATCGGCGAGCCGGTCGCGGATGTCGCGCGCGGCGCTCTTCACGTCGGCGAAATCGAGCCCTTCGTCGGGGTCGAGGTCGAACACCATGCGCTCGGGCGCCTCGACATCGCTGGTGCGCGAGCCCCAGCCGTGGAATTCGATCGTGCCCATCTGAACGCACTGGAGGATGCCGCGCGCGTCGTCGACATAGAGATAGTCTTCCAGGTCGCCGTCCTTCTCGTGGATTGGCACGCGGCGCACCGCATCGCCGAAACCGCCGGTGTCGTGCTTCTGGAAGAAGCATTTCTTCGCTCGGCCCTGCGGACAGCGCACCAGGCTGACCGGGCGATTGGCGGCGAAGGGGAGCATGATGGGGGCGATGGCCTCGTAATAGTCGGCAAGGTCGCCCTTGGTCGCGCCCGAGCCCGGAAAGATCACCCGGTCGCGGCTGGAGATTTTCACCGCGTCCGGTTCGGCGGGTGCGGAAGCGGGCCGTTCCGGCGTCACGTCCTTCGCCTCCTTGTCCTCGCGCAGCCCGAGATAGCTGCCGTGGCGGATATTACCATCGGCGGTGAATTCGGCGAAGGCGACTTCGGCGACCAGTTTCGGCGTGACCCAGCGCACGCCGCGCGCCTTGGCCTTCTCGACCTCGGCGGGCGGGGTCTTGCGTTCGAGCCGTTTGAGCTTGCCCGAAAGCGCATCGAAATCATCGCCGTCGAAACCGGTCCCGACATTGCCTTTGTAGACGAGCTCGCCGTTCTCGAACTGGGCCATCAGCAGCGAGGCGAAAGGGCGGCCCTTCGCCTTTGAGGGCTTCCAGCCGATCACGACGAATTCCTGCCGCCTGGTGCACTTGACCTTGACCCAGGCCTTGCTGCGCGAGGAGCGGTAGGGCGCGTCGATCGCCTTGGAGATGATCCCCTCCTGCCCCGCATCGCACATCGCGCTAAACAGCTTTTCGCCGGAGCCGATCACGTGGTCGGCGACGTGAATGGGCGGCTCGGCGGACTTGAGCAGCGCCTCGAGGCGCTCCTTGCGCTCGACATTGGGTTCGCCTGCAAGGTCTTCGCCCTCGGCCTCAAGAAGGTCGAAGGCGTGGAAATCGATCGCATCGCCTTGACCCTGCGAGCCGTGGCCGCGCTTGAGGACGGATTGAAGCGTCGAGAAATCGGGATTGCCGTGCCTGTCGCAGGCGACGATCTCGCCGTCGATCAGGCAGGAGGGCAGGTCGAGGTCGGCGAAGGCGCGGGCGAGGGGCGCGAACTTGTCGGTCCAGTCCTTGCCCGAGCGCGTGAAGACGCGCACCTCGTCACCCTTCGCCGCGACGAGCGCGCGGTAGCCGTCGAACTTTATCTCGTGCATCCAGCGGTTTCCGGCTGGGACTTCGTCGACGAGCGTCGCGAGCTGAGGCTTGCGAAAGGAGGGGAGGGGGGCGGACTTGCGGGCTTTCCTCGCCCCGCCGCCGCGCTTCGGCTTCATCCGGGCGAGGACGCTGTCGTTCTTCTGTTCGCCTGTCGCCTTGCCCGCCGCGATCTCGGCCATCGAGCGGCCCGTCGCAATGCTGGTAAGCTCGCGCTCGACCAGTTCGTCCGTACCACCCGTGAACTCGTCGTCGAGCTTGCGCAGCAGCCAGTTCTCGCGCTTCTCGTTGCCCTTGGGTTTCAGCCGGATGAGCAGCCACTCGCCTTTCATGCGCTCGCCTTCGAGGCAGAAGTGGAGGTGGCCCTTGTCGATGTCGGAGGCGCTCTTGCCCTCCACCGCAGCCCACGTCCCCCGGTCCCACAGCATCACCGTCCCGCCGCCGTACTGGTCCTTGGGGATCGTTCCCTCGAAAGTCGCATAGGAGAGCGGGTGATCCTCGGTCCTCACTGCAAGCCGCTTGGTCGCCGGGTCGAGCGAGGGGCCTTTCGCCAGCGCCCAGCTTTTCAGCACCCCGTCCATTTCGAGCCGGAGATCCCAATGCAGCCGGGTCGCGTCGTGCTTCTGCACCATGAAGCTGTTGCCGCCACTCTTGCCGGGCTCGCCGGCAGGTTCGGGCGTCGCTTCGAAATCGCGCCTGGTGTTGTATTCGGCAAGCGCGTCCTTTTCCTTCGCGCGCGCCATGTCAGGCCGATTTCTTGGAGCGCGAGCGCTTCTGCCCCGATGGTTTCTCGTCCCCGACCGACTTCTTGAGCGCGGCCATAAGGTCGACGACATTCCCGCCGCGCCCGTCGCCGGGTTCGTCGACGTCCTCGATCACGGCTTCGCCCTTCTTCGCCTTGCGTTTCTTTTCTATGAGGCCGCGCAGGGCTTGCGCATAGCGGTCCTCGAATTCGCCCGCATCGAAAGGGGCGGTCTTCTGGTCGATCAGCGTGGTGGCGAGGTCGAGCAGCTCCTTCTTGGGCTTGGCATCGCCGATCTCGTCGAAGAACGCCTGACCCTCGCGCACTTCGTCGGCATAGCGCAGGGTTTCCAGCAGCAGCCCCTTGCCGCAGGGCTTGATCGCGACGAGCTTCTCCGAACCGCGCACGGAAAGCTGGCCCAATGCGACCTTCTTCGCGCGGCGTAGCGCCTCGCGCAGGACGATGAAGGCTTCTTCGGCCAGTTCGTCCTGCGGGGCGACGTAATAGGGGCGGTCGAAATAGAGCGGGTCGATCTCGCTCGCTTCCACGAACTGCACGAGTTCCAGCGTGCGGCGGCTCTCGATCTTCACCGCGTCGATCTCCTCGTCCTCGAGCAGGACGTAGCTGCCCTTCGACACTTCGTAGCCGCGGATGATCTCGCCCCTGTCGACCGGGCCGATCCCGGGGACCACCTTTTCATAGGAAATGCGCTTGCCGCTGGGCTGGTGGATCTGGTTGAACCTGATCTTCGATCCGGTCTTCGTCGCGGAATAGAGTTCGACCGGGATCGAGACGAGGGCGAGCCGGATCTGGCCCTGCCAATATGCGCGTGCTGCCATTGTCTTGCCTCCAACAAGACCGACGAACGGCGCGGCGATTGGTTTCCTCAGCTCTCGCGCACGATGCGCGGCAGGGCGAGTGTGCTGCTGGCAGCCGAGAGCGCGCCGAAGGCAAGGAACACCAAGCCGGGGCCAAGCGCGTCATAAGCGGGCCCCGCTATTGCCGGACCGACCACGCTGCCCGCTGCAAGGCATATGAGCGCGGCGGTGAAACCGAGCAGGCCGTCCCCGGCAAAGACCTGTTCCGACCAGAAGGACAGCACCGCGCTCATCATCATGATGAAGACGCCCTGCAGCGCGGCCGACGCCATGACGGCAGGCCACGAGGCGGGAGCGAGCGCGATGAGCATGGCCGAAAGCGCCGCCGCGATCATCAGCCCGGCGACGAGCGCGGCAAGCCCGATCCGTCCGCGCAGCCGCGCCGTGCCGATCCCGGCGAGCCCGGCGAGCCCCAGCGCGATGAAGATCGTCGCCGCCGAGCCGTTCGCGGGAAGGCCGGGAAGCCCGCCCGCATCCTCGACAGCGCGGGCAGCGAAGGTAATCCAGACCGAGGTCGTCAGTCCGAAGGACAAGGCCACGGCATAGAGCGGCGCCGCCACTTTGTGCAGCACGCTGCGCCAATCCTTGCGTCGCTCGCGTTTCCGTCCGGGGGCGACCGCGCTCAGCAGGCGCGCGTTGATCGCAAGCGCTGCGAGCCCGACGAGCGCGAAGAACACCCACGCCCAGCGCCAAGAGACCCCCTGCCATGCCACCACCATCGCCGCGCCGCCCGCCAGCGCCACGCCGAGGCTCGTCCCGGTGCTGATTATCGAGAGCGCACCCGGTCGGCGGAAATTGCGCAGGGCATCATGGACGAGGGTGTTGAACGGCGACCACGTCAGCCCCGGCCCCATCATGGCGAGCGCGACCCCGGCGGCGAGGACGGGCACGCTCCCGGCGAAGGCGACCGTGGCGACGCCGAGCGTCGAGCAGATCAGCCCGATCAGCACCGGCTTCGCTCCTCCGAGCCGTTCGCCCAGTTCGCCCGCCCCGACCAGCCCGGCGAGGAAGCCTGCGAAACCGATGCTCGCGATCGTGCCCGATGCCCCTCCCTCGATGCCGAAGGCGGGGCGCAATTGCGGCAGGAACAGGCCGAAGCCGACCCGTGCCGGCCCGTAGGTCAGCAAGGTCGCGGCAAAGCCCGCCGCGGACAGACCGCGTTCGGTTCTTTTCTGGAAGTCCCTTTGGCTGATTGCTTGCATCGCGGGCGAAGTGGGAAGGCGGGACGCCGCGCGAAAGGCAGCGCGCGGCGGGCCGTGCGACGTGCGCCTATCGCCCGCATTCCGCCCCCTTGCCCGACCCGTCGCGGCGGCGGGTGGGCCTGCCTTGCCTTTGGGAACGCCAGCCCCGCCGAAGCGATTGATGAGGTGCAACGCAAGACAACCCGAAAGGAGCCGCAAGCATCGCGCAATCGCCGAAGAAAGTATTCGTCCTGGGTCTCGAACCCTTCAACCTCGCCCTGCTCGAAACGCTTGAGGAGGAGCGCGAGGTCGAGTTCCACGAGGCGCTCTCGGCGCAGGAATCGGTCAACATCACCGAGCCTTTCGAGCTGATGGACCTCGTCATCCTCGCCGAGGAGCGGATGGACAAGTACGGCCCGGCCGATGCGGTGCTCAATTACTGGGACTTTCCCGGCAGCGTGATCGCCCCGCTGCTGTGCCAGCGGAACGGGCTGCCCGGTCCCTCGCTCGAAGGCGTCGCCGCGCTCGAACACAAGTACTGGGCGCGCGAGGCGATGGCCGAGGCGATCCCGCACGCCAACGCCGATTTCTGCGCGGTCGACCCCTTCGCCGAGCGCCCCCGCGACCAGATCGAGATCGACTACCCCTTCTGGGTCAAGCCGTTCGTCTCACACTCTTCCTATCTCAGTTTCAAGGTCGAGAACGAGGAGCAGCTTTCGAAGGCGATGAAGGTGATGCGCGGCGGGATCGAGTTGTTCGGCAATCCCTTCAACGCCTTTCTCGATAAGGTCGAAATACCCGAAAGCGTGAAAGGCATCGGCGGCAACCACTGCATCGCCGAGAAAAGCGTCGCAGCCGACCAGCAGATCACATTGGAAGGCTATGTCCACGACGGCGAGACGAGTGTCTACGGCGTGGTCGATTCGATCCGTGAGGGCGGCGTCGGCTCGTCCTTCTCGCGCTACCAGTATCCGAGCGAGGCGCCCAAGTCCGTCATCGAGCGGATGTGCGATGCGACTGCGAAGCTGCTCGCCCACATCGGCTACGACAACGCGCCCTTCAATGCGGAATTCTTCTACGACGAGGAAACCGATCGGATCAGCGTGCTCGAGGTCAATACGCGCCTGTCGAAAAGCCACGCGCCGCTGTTCGAGGATGTCGACGGAATGACCCACCAGAAGGTCGGGCTGGATCTCGCGCTCGGCCTGCGCCCGCAGATGCCCAAGGGTAAGGGCGACTGGCCGAAAGCGGCGAAATTCATGCTGCGCTTCTTCCAGGACGGCCAGATCGAGCGTGTGCCTTCGCAGACCGAGATCCACCATATGCAGACCCGCTATCCCGAAGCGCTGGTGCAGGTGCTCGTGGGCAAGGGGCAGCGCCTTTCGCACCTTGCCTTCCAGGACAGCTATTCCTTCGAGATCGCCGACATTTTCCTCGGCGGGGAAAGCAACGAGGAACTCGAATCGAAATATGCCGACCTGATGGAGAACCTGCCTTTCACCATCAACCTCACCGCGCCCGTCCCGCAATAGCATCCGCGAGCGGCCAAGCGGCGCAACCTGCATACGATCACGCCCACAATGACAGGGGGCCTTCATGATATTCGTCGACGACTTTCCCGAGCGAGTGGAAATCCACGATCACGTCGTCATCCCGATGGCTGACGGGGTCGAGCTCTCCGCGCGGATCTGGCTGCCCGATTGCGCGCGCGATGCGCCGGTCCCCGCGATCCTCGAATATATTCCCTATCGCAAACGGTTCGGCAGCGCGTCGCGGGACGAACTGACCCATGGTTACCTGTCGGGGCACGGCTATGCCTGCGTGCGGGTCGACATTCGCGGCAGCGGCGAGAGCGAAGGCGTGCTCACCGACGAATACCTCCAGAGCGAGCTGGAGGACGGACTCGCCATCATCGACTGGATCGCTGCGCAGGACTGGTGCGACGGCAATGTCGGGATGATGGGCATCAGCTGGGGCGGCTTCAACGCGCTGCAGCTTGCCGCGCTCCAGCCGGGGCCGCTCAAGGCGATCATGGCGGCAAGCGCGAGCGATGATCGTTTCGCCGACGACGTGCACCACATGGGCGGCTGCGTGCTGGGCGACAACCTGTCGTGGGCCTCGGTCATGTTCGCCTATAATTCCATGCCGCCCGATCCCGAACTGGTCGGCCCCAAATGGCGCGAGATGTGGTTCGAGCGGCTCGAACGCTCCGGCTTCTGGCTCGACAAATGGCTCCGCCACCAGCGCCGCGACGACTACTGGAAGCATGGTTCGGTGTGCGAGGATTATTCGGCGATCCGGATACCCGTCATGGCGGTGAGCGGATGGGCCGACGGCTACACCAACGCCGTATTCCGCCTGCTGCGCAATCTCGATTGCCCCCGGCGCGGGCTCGTCGGACCGTGGGCGCACACCTATCCCCACCTCGGCAAGCCCGGCCCGGCGATCCATTTCCTCGAGGAACTGGTGCGCTGGTGGGACCACTGGCTCAAGGGCGAAGAGAACGGGGTCATGGACGAGCCCATGCTGCTCGCCTGGATGCAGGACAGCGAGCCTCCGCAATCGAGCTATGCCGAGCGCGAAGGGCACTGGGTGGCGGAAGAGCACTGGCCGTCCGACCGGGTCAAATCGCGCCGCTTCTCGCTGACGCGCGGACGGCTGCTGGACCCGCAGGATTGCGACCATTCCTGCGAACCCGACAGCCTTTCGATCCAGTCGCCGCTTTCTACCGGCCTGTTCGCGGGCAAGTGGTGTGCCTATGCCTCCGGCCCCGACCTCGCCCACGACCAGCGCCAGGAGGACGGCGGGGCGCTGGTCTTCGAGACCGAGCCGCTCGAGGAAGCGATCCAGGTGCTCGGCGCGGCCGAGCTCACGCTGGAAGTGAGCGTCGACAAGCCGATCGCGATGGTCGCCGCGCGCCTGTCCGACGTGCGGCCCGACGGATCGGCGACGCGCTTTACCTATGGCCTGCTCAATCTCTCCCACCGCGAGAGCCGCGAGCATCCCGAGCCGATGGTCCCGGGCGAGCGGCAGGCGGTGACGTTCCGGCTCAATCATATCGGCCAGATGATCCCCGCCGGCCACCGCCTGCGCCTCTCGCTATCGACCTCCTACTGGCCGCTCGCCTGGCCTTCGCCCGAGCCGGTGTGCCTGACCGTCCACCTCGCGGGAAGCCGCCTCGATCTGCCGGTCCGCCACGCGGCCCATGTCGGCCACGAGCGGCCCAAGTTCGGCGACCCGCAGATCGCCCGGCCCGAGCCCAAGCTGATGCGCACGCCCGAAGAGCACGACTGGATCGTCCACCGTCACCTCGCCCGCGATTCCTCGGTTCTGGAGGTGATCAACGATCAGGGGGTCTACGCCCACGAATACCCCGGACTTGAAGTCGGCGCGCACGCGCGAGAGTGGTATCGCTCGGTCGGCAACGACCACGCCTCGGTCGAGGGCGAGACCCGCTGGACCCGCAGCCTTTCGCGCGAGGGATGGAACATCCGCACCGAGACCCGCACGTTGATGCGCTCGGACTCGGTCAACTTCTACCTCGAAGGCGATCTCGATGCCTATGAAGACGGCGACCGGGTGTTCTGCCGGACCTGGAGCCGGACGATACCGCGCGATCTCGCCTGAGGCGGGCGAGTCGCCCGCGACTCCTGCATTGTGAGCGCGCACACAAGCCGGGCCTCTCCGTAAGCGTTAACCGCAGGCGCTTGTTAAAACGCGACAATTTCGCTGCCGATTGAGCGAAAACGGATTCGGCGGGTTGTATTCGCCCGGCCACCCTGTAGGACATTGCCCATCCAACGGGTCGCTCCGGGGGACAGCGTTTCGCGGTCGCGTCCGCGAAGGGCACTATCCCGATCTGCATGGGGTCGCAGGCGATCCGCCATGACGGCTTAGGCTGTCTCGGCGCAAGATTTGGGGGGAAAATTGCTCGATCGATCCGCACAGGCTCGTCGCGTCCGGAAACTGTCGCTCGCCGTTTCGCTTCCGGTGCTGGGCTTTGCCCTTGCAGCCGGACTGCCGCTTCCCGATGCTTCCGCCTCGGCGCAGATCGCCCCGCCCAATCGCAGCGAGCTTGTCCCGCCCGAACGGCGCGAGCGGCGCGAGGGGCCCACTCTCACCATCGACGGCGATCTCGAACGCGCGCCCTGCGCGCTCGACCGCGAGGAATATGCCGACATCCGCCTGACCCTGAAGGGGGCCGAATTCGCCGGGCTGGAGCGAGTGCCGGGCCTGTCGCTCGAAAGCGCCTATGACAGCTATGTCGGACGCGAGCTGCCGCTTTCGGTGCTGTGCGACATCCGCGCGGAGGCCAATGCGACGCTGCGCCGGGCTGGCTATCTCGCCTCGGTCGAGATTCCCGAGCAGAACCTGTCCGACGGCGTTGCCGATTTCCGCGTGATCTTCGGCCGGCTGACCGCGCTGCGCGTGCGCGGGGATGCGGGCCCGTCCGAGCGCGTGGTCGCGCGCTACCTCGACAACCTGACGGGCGCCGAGGTGTTCAATTCGAACGAGGCCGAACGCTACCTCCTGCTGGCCGACGACCTGCCGGGCGTCGACGTGCGCCTGTCGCTGCGCCCGGCTGCGGGCGGCGAGCCAGGCGACCTCGTCGGCGAGATCGCGGTGGTGCGCCAGCGCGGCATCATCGACGTCAACGTCCAGAATTTCGGCTCGAACGCGATCGGGCGTTTCGGCGGGCTGCTGCGCGGCGAACTCTATGACCTGACGGGGCTTGGCGACCGCACCACGGTCACTTTCTTCACCACCGCCGAATTCGAGGAGCAGCAGACCCTCCAGCTCGGCCACGATTTCGCGGTCGGCGGGGAGGGGCTGCGGCTCGGCGCGGGCCTGACCCTGAGCCAGACCAGCCCCGAGCTCGGCCTCGCGGGTCTCGACATCGATTCGCAGACCCTGCTCGCCTCGGTCTATGCGAGCTATCCGCTGATGCGCACCCGCAAGGCGAGCGCTTTCCTCGAAGCCGGGTTCGACCTCGTCAACCAGGACGTGGATGCGAACGATATCCGCCTGACCGAGGACCGCGTGCGGATGATCTATGCGCGCATCTCGGGCGAATGGACCGATGGCGAGAGCGTGCGCCGGATCGGCGGCTACACCCCTTACGAACCGCGCTGGCGGGCCTATTACGCCGGCGAATTGCGCCAGGGGCTCGACGTCTTCTCGGCCAGCCCCGATTGTCGGCCGAACCTGCTTGCCTGCCTTATCGGCGGGACCGCCCCGCCGAGCCGGGTCGAAGCCGACCCGACGCCGTTCCTGGTGCGTTACCAGGCGGGCGCCGAATACCGCCCCGATCCGCTGCTCACCTTCTCGCTCGAAGCGCGCGCGCAGGCGACCAACGATCCGCTTCCCGCCTTCGAGGAATTCGCCGGGGGCAGTTTCTCGATCGGGCGCGGCTACGATCCGGGCGCGATCCTCGGCGACAGCGGCGTGGGCGGCTCGTTCGAGGTCCGCTACGGCACGCTCGCGCCGCAGGGGCCCGAGGCGATCGCGTGGCAGCCCTATGTCTTCACCGACGTCGCCTGGGTCTGGAACGAGGATCCGAGCCGCAGCCCGCTCAATCCCGACCGCTTGTGGTCGGCCGGCGGCGGTGTGCGCGCCGCCTTCGGTTCGATGATGCAGGGCGATTTCCTGATCGCGGTCCCGCTCGAGCGGCCCGACCTCGCGCTGGAGCGCGGGGACGTGCGTATCATGTTCTCGCTGACCGCCCGCCTTTTTCCGTGGAGATACTGACATGGCTTCGATGACCTCCAATCGTGCGCGGCTGATGCTCGGATGCGGCGGGGCTGCGCTGGCGTTGTCGCTGACGCTGGCGAGCGAAAAGGCGCAGGCGCAGGCATTCCAGGCGACCGAAAGCGTGGTTCAGGGTTCGGCCACGCGGATCGTTACGGGAACGAACAGCGAGACGATCCAGGTCGAAACCCCGACCGCCGTGATCGACTGGACTCCCGACGAAGACAATGCGGGCAATGCGCTCGATTTCCTGCCGACCGGTGCGACGGCCACGTTCACGAACAACGGAAGTTCCAATCCCGGTGCGGATTTCGCGGTGCTGAACCGCATCCTGCCCGCGGCCAATGGCAACATCACGGTGTTCGACGGAACCGTGATCTCCCGCATCGTCGACCTTGCCAACGGCACGAGTGTCCCGGGCGGCACGGTCGCTTTCTATTCCCCGACCGGCATCCTCGTCGGCGGCAACGCCAGTTTCGATGTCGGCAATCTCATTCTCACCACGCTCGATCCCGATCCGGCGAGCTTCGACGCCTTCACGACCGCGGCCGGGACGCTGGTGCTCGATGCGGGCGATGCGCTCGACGGGCGCATCCAGATCGATGCGGGCGCGCAGATTCTCGCAAGCGCGGAGAATTCCTATTTCGCCGCAGTCGGCGCCGAAGTGCAGGTGCTGGGCACCACGAACGTCAACGGCAGCCAGGCCTATGTCGCGGGCTCGCTGGTCAACCTGCGGTTCTCGAACGGCCTGTTCGATATCGAAGTGCCCTTCGGAACCGCGCTTGCCGGGCAGGTGATGGAGCTGGACGGCGATATCGGCGGCCCTTCGAGCACGGGCGCGGGCGACAACCACCTCATATATGCCGTCGCCAAGGCGTCGAGCAACCCGATCAGCATGCTGTTCAGCGGCAATCTCGGTTTCGCCCCGGCGGCGAGCGCGGGCATCGTCAATGGCGAGATCATCCTCTCGGCCAATTACGACGTGTTCGGGCGAAGCGTCGAAGGCGACAGCATCGACAATCCGGGCGCAACCTTCGAACAGGCGCCCGATCCTTTCGCCAGCCCGGTGGCACAGGCCGATATCAGGCTCGAGGATTTCACCTCGACCAGCTCGCTGCTCGCGATCACGCCCGACAATGTCGAGGCGACCGCCGTCGGCGGGGCGAGTTCGGTCGACGGCAACCTGCTGCTGGTCGGTCGGCGCAGCGCGGGCCTGACCGCGTCCGGCCAGACCTTCGACATCACGGGTGACGTGCTGGTGACGGCAACCAATGTCGGGGTCGCGTCATCGAGCCTGCCTGACCCGACGGTGATAAACGCGCAAGGGGGCAATGCCTTCATCGACGCAGGGGTGGGCGGGGTTATCACCATTGCGGGCAATGCCGACATCCTCGCCCGCGCGGTCGGCGGGGCCGAGGACATCAACGGCGAGGCCGGTACGGCGACCGGCGGCCAGGCCCTGCTCAGCGCAAGCGGAGGCGAAATCTCGATCCTCGGCAACACAGTGCTCGACGCCACCGCCATCGGCACCAACCAGGCATCCTTCCTCTTCACCGGCGCGACCTCGACCGGAGGCGAGGCGCGGGCCTTTGCCTTCGATGGCGGCCTGCTGTCGCTGGGCGGCTCCCTGTTGATCGACACCAGCGCGATCGGAGCCAGTGTCGACACGAGCGGCACGTCGACCGGGTCGGAAGCCATCGGCGGTTTCTCTTCGCTCGACGTCACCGGCAGCGACGGCGGCACCATCGAGATCGCGAGCGACGTCTTCATTATTTCCGATGCGCGCGGATCGGATTCGAACGAAGCCGGTGCGGGCGCACTCGGACAGGGGGGCAATGCCGGGATCTTCATCGACGGTCCCGGGTCGGTCACGATCGGCGGCGGCGTGAGCCAGCGCGCCAACGGGACCGGTGGGACCAATTTCGGGTTCGGCAGCGGCGGCGAAGGGCGCGGCGGGTCGGCCCGGACCTTCATCCCGAACGGGGGCACGCTCGATATCGGCGGCGGCCTGACCATGCTCGCCAACGCGCTCGGCGGGCGCGGCACGACCGGGGGCGACGCCTTCGGCGGCGCGGCCGGGATCGAGGTCGTCACCGGACTTGCCACGATCGCCAATTTCGTCGGTGCGAGCGCAAATGCCACGGGCGGCGATGCCGATTTCGGATTCGGCGGCAACGGCGGCAATGCCGAAGGCGGGCTGGCCTTCGTGCAGGCGACCGGCACGCTCGCAGCGAGCGCGACGATCGAAGCGGGCGGCGCAAGCGCCACGAGCACGGCTCGCGGCGGTCGAGGCGGACAGGGAGACTCCGATTTCGCGCCGGGCCGCGGCGGAGATGCGACGGGCGGCGATTTCGGCACGCCCAACCCGGTCGACCCGCAGTTCAACAACGGGGCCTTCGTCCTTGCGGGCGGGGACAACGGCAATATCATCATCAACGGCGGCGACGTAGGGGTCATTGCCAGCGCCGAAGGCGGCGAGGGCGGCGATGGCGGCAGCTTCCGCCCTGGCGGCGAGGGCGGCATCGGCCAGGGCGGGCTCGCCCAGATCGGCCTTTCGCTGCTCGGGCTCGACGGTTCGGTCGCGCAGGGCAGTTTCGACATCGCGGGGGCCTTCGTCGATGCGGACGGTGTCGGCGGTCCCGGCGGCAATGGCGACGTCCAAGGTACGGGCGGCGAAGGCCGGGGCGGGTTCGCCGCCTTCACCATCCGCGCCGGGACCGCAAGCGCGGACGTTGTCCAGATGTTCGCCGACGGGTTCGGCGGCGATGGCGAAGTGAGCGGTGCTGGAATCGGCGGAGCGGCCGGCATCCTCGGCAGCCTTGGCGGCGTGTTGACCATGAACGGCGCCGAATTCTTCGCCGAGGGCTTCGGCGGGGGCGGCAATACGGGCGGTGCGGGCAACGGCGGCGAAGCCTTCATCGACCTGCAGGGCATCGACGTCACGATCAACGGCGATCTCGAACTCAACGCGAGCGGTCAGGGCGGCGATTCCTTCGCCGAGGCCGGCGGCACCGGCACGGGCGGGACGGCCTTCATCGGGATCGACGGAACCACCTCCGGCACCGGCACGGTCACCGGCAATGCCGCGATCATCGCCAATGGCGAAGGCGGCGAAGGCGGCGAGGGCCTGCCCGGCGGCGACGGGGTCGGGGGCGAAGCCTTCATTCGCGCGCAGGCTGGCGGCACGGTCACGCTTGGTTCGGCGCAGGTGACGGCGAGCGGGCTAGGCGTTTCCGGTCCGTCTAACGGCGCCGGCAACGGGACCGGCGGGCGCGCCTTCATCGAAAGCTTCGATGCGGGCAGTTCGGTCATCATCCAGAACAACACGCCCGCCGACTTCTTCGACGTGTTCAACCGCGGCGCGATCGTTGCTGCGGTCGGCATCGGCGGCGATGCGACGGGAGGCAGCGGTGTCGCCGGGGTCGGCACGGGCGGCGAGGTCGAACTGCTCGCCACGGCCGGCGGGAGCATCGCGCTGCCCGCCGATCCGGCGGCGGATCCCAACAGCAATGCCGAGAACGGCATAGTGGCGCGCGGCTTCGGCGGCGGTTCGTCGATCGAGGGCGGCACGGCCGGGCAGGGCGTCGGCGGGGTCGGCACGATCACGGCCGATGGCGGCACGATCACCTCGGGCGCGATCACCTTCTCGGTCTTCGGCGTGGGCGGATCGGGCCTCGACAGCACGGTCGATACCTTCGGCGGCGAGGGTCTTGGCGGCGTGCGCGCGATCCAGGTGCGCGATGGCGGCGAGATCACCGCGGAATTCTCCGGCGGGATCAGCGGCGGGCTCGGCGGCGACGGCACGGGCGTCGGAACCGGCGGCGATGCGAGCGGGGGCACCACTCTCGTCGATGTCGATGGCGGCACACTCAATCTCGTCGGCCGGTCGGTCTTCGTCGACCAGTCGAGGGGCGGCAGCGGCCTTGCCGGCGGCAACGCGACCGGCGGCGCGGTCGATTTCCTCGTCAACAACGGGACGGTCAATTTCACCGCCAACGCTGCGGGCGAGGCGCTTGCGATCGTCGGCGGCGATATCTTCGGCGGCAGCGGCGAGGAGCAGGGCGGCTCTGCGTCCGGTGCGGTGGTCCTCGTGCAGATCACCGGCAGCACGGTCAGCGGGGGCGCTTTCGAGATCGCCGCCAATGCCTTCGGGGGCGAGGCGACGGGGACCGGCGGGATCGGCGGCGACGCAACCGCCGGGGACGCCCTGCTGGTCGCCAACCCCTCGACGATTTCGCTGGTCGGGCAGAACGTGATCTCCGCCCGGGCGGCAGGGGGTGATGGCGAGACTGCAGGCAGCGGGACCGGCGGCTTTGCCAGCATCGACCTGCTCGACAGCGAACTGACGGTCGCGCCCGATGGCAATGGCGTGGCCCGGATCACGATTACGGCTTTCGGCGAAAGCGGTCAGGGCACGATCGCGAACGGCTTGGGCGGAGGCGGTACGGCGCAGATCCTGCTCAACAATTCGACGCTTGCATCGGACGAAATCGAGTTGCTCGCCTCGGCCGATGCGGCCGCGAGCGTTACCGGAGCCTCGGGCGGGGATGCCTTCGCCGGCCTGATCGAGGTCATCGTCGAAACCGCTTCGACCCTTTCTGCGACCACAATGGTGCTGGATGCGCGCGCGCTGACGAATGCCGGAGGGAGCGCCTTCGGCGGCGAGGCGCTGCTTCTGGTGGGCTCGGCGGATGCAGGCGAACAGGTCGACATCGCCAACGAGCTGACCATGCTCGCGGATGCCTCGGGCGATGGGAACAGCGTGGTCGGTCGGTTCGAGGTCGCGTTGACCTCGGGTCTGATCGAGGCAGGCGCCTTTACCGCGTCTGCGCTTGGCGACACGATCGGCGATTTCGGGCCGTCGCTGGTGTCCGCGGTGGGCGGCGATTTTCTCGTATCCAATACCTTCCGGGTCGACGCGTTCGACGATTTCAGTGTCGAGGCCGGCCAGGGGGGGCTCATCGGCGGACCCGACCTGATCGATCCGACGGTGACGATCGACATCGAGACGCAAGGCACGCTCACCTTCCTCGGCGACGATGACAACGCGATCGATTTCGGCGGCCTGTCGATGGCCCTGACCTCGCGCGATATCGTGATCGAGGACGGCGCGCGGCTCGGCGCGGTGTCGATGATCTTCACTTCGCTCGACACGCTCAACCCGGCGATCCTCGGCGGGACGGGTACTCCGGGCGGCGTCGTCACGGACGAAGGCTATACGCTGATCGCGGAGGAGCTGGGCAGGCTCGACGTCGGCAGCTTCACCTTCACCCAGCCCGTCCTGCCGGGTGCCGGCACGAACGATCCCGACATAATCCTGCGCGATGCGACCGTGTTCGGTTCGGCCGATCCCGACGGCGGCGTTTCGGACGTGCTGATCGGCACCTTGGGGGCGGGCGGCATCATCCGGGTCGACGGTCTCGTCGAAATGATAAACGCGGCCCCGACCGACATCTTCACTCTCGAAGCGGACGAACGGATCGAGGTGGTGACGCCGGGCGGCATCCTCATCGGCGACACGGACGGCCTGCCGACGGGCGAACTCCTGCTCACCGCGAACGACATCTGGGTCGCGGATGCGACCCTCATCGGCCAGTTGCAGGACGATCCCTCCTTCGCCGGTCGCAACGACGAACTGGCCGTGGCCGCGACCGGTAGCGACGATCCGTTCGGCTATCTCAGTGCCGGGCGCGCCGATTTCGTGTTCGGCAATTCGCTGCTGGTCCGCAACACCGGCAGCGATACCGAGCAGGGCGGCATCACGGTCGGCGACGGGGGGCTGTTCCTGTTCGGGAGCGAGACCGCGAGCGGGGAACTCGACGTGTTCGCCTATGGCCGCCGCCAGCGGCCCGACGGGACCTTCGTGCTCGGCTCCGACTTCTTTTCGGAGGTCAATTTCAACATCAATGTCGGCAACACGATCTACACCGATGCGAGCGAGTTCAACGACTGCATCATCAACACCGGCGAATGTCCGAATGCGGTCACGCCTCCGCCCGTAACTCCGCCGCCGGTCGAACCTCCGAGCTTCGAGGAGGAAATCAGCGAGGTCGTGGCGAAAACGCTCAACCCATCGGTGATCGAGGAACCGGCGGAGCTTCCGCCTGAGGAAATCCCGCTGACCGAGCAGGAAAGCAATGACGAGTTCGGGGTGGATTTCCCCGGCCTGATCGAAGCTCCGCTGCTGAGCGAAGACCCGCTGCTGGACGATCCGGTGGCGAGCGGCGGCGACAGTTCGGCCTATGGGGGAGGAACTGCGGGCAGAGGTCTGTCAGGCGGCCCGGAAGGGAGCGATGATGAGTAAGCGCATAAAAAGGCTCGCAACTATCGTGATGGCCGGCGCGGTCGGCGGGACGATGCTGTGGACCGTGCCGAACGCTGCACAGGTGGCGAAGGAAACCCCTGTCAGCCTGCGCGACACTTTCCCGGTGGGCAGCAACGGGCTGTGCGAGGCGCAGATCATCGAGCCGGAGGCGGGCGCGGACCTGTTCGACCGGCGCTATTCGATCATCTGCCGCGACGCCGCCGCTCCGATCGGGACCATGTGGGTGGTGCGCGGCAGCTATGCCGACGCGCCCGAAAGCCGTTTCGGCCTGCCCGGCGCGACCTGCCGCAAGGCCGAGGACGCCGCCCCGACCGAGGGTCTTGCCGGAGCCAGCGAACTCGTCTGCGATGCCGCCGAGAGCCCGTTGCGCAGCCGGCTGATCGTCGGCGAGATCGGGAACCGCACCTATGCCGCAACCGGCTTCAACGCCTATGCTTCGGCGCTGCGGCTCGGCCTCGCCTCGCTCGCGACCGACCGGGTGGCCAAGGGCAAGGTCGATATCCCGCTCACCCAGGCGACCGATGCGCTCGCCTTCGCGCGCCAGCAGGCCGAAGCGATCTCCGCCGACCAGGCGCTGAGCGAAGCCTATCGCCGCTCGAACCAGGGCGAATTCGCCGAAGCGGCCGAATTCTTCGCCGCCTCTGCCGAGGTCCTGTCGGGCAAGGGCGCGGTCGATGCGCGGCTCAACGAGGCTCTGCTGCAATCCAATCTCGGCAACTACGCCGAGGCCGAGCGGCTGTTCGGCCTGACCCGCGCCGAAGCCTCGACGGACCCGGTGCTCGCCCGGCTGCAGCGCAATTACGAGACGATCCACGCGCTCAACCAGGGGCGCGCCGCTGTGGCGCTCGATCGGATCAACCAGCCTCTTGCCAATGAATTCGGCGATCCCGCGATGCTGCGCCGATTGATGATCGGCCCGGCGATGGCGAACCGGCTCGAAGCGGAAAACCAGAGCGCGGGCGGGACCTATTCGGTCTCGCTCACCCCGCTCGAACGCGCGCAGCTGCTCGACGGGCAGGCCGATTACCTGCGCGCGACCGCGCTCAGGCTGGTCGGCCGGGCGGGCGAGGCGACGGCCTACCTGCGCGCTGCGGATCTCGCGATGGCCGAAGTGCGCGGGGGACGGGTCGAATCCATCCTCTGGCTGCGCGCGCAGGTGCTCGGCGAACTCGCTGAAATCGCCGAGATCGAGGGCCGTCCTGCCGAGGCCGAAACCTTTCACAAGGACGGCATCGCGCTGCTCGAAAGCCGCTATCCCGAAAGCCCGGCATTGCAGAGCGCGCGCGCCCAGCTTGCCGGATTCTACGCCCGCGCCGGGCGCCGCGGGGAGGCGCTCGACCTTTATCGCGGGATCGTGGCCGATGCCGAAGGCCGCCCGCTGCCCGCGCTGCGCAGCTTGATGACGCCCTATTTCACGCTCCTGCTCGGCGGCGAGCCGAACGTGGCGGGCGATGCCTCGGCCGCTGCCGATATCTTCGCTGCGAGCCAGCTGCTCCAGCGTCCCGGCCTCGCCCAGACCCAGGCCGTGCTCGCGCGCGAACTGTCGGTCGGCAGCGACGAAGCGGCGCAATTGTTCCGCAAGACAATCAATCTCGGCCGCGCGATCGAGCGGCTCAGAAGCGGCATCGCGGAAATACAGACGATGGCCGAAATGACGCCCGAGACCGCGCAATTGCTGTCCGAACGGCAGGCGCGGCTCGAACAGCTCCAGGCCGAACAGGCCGCGGTGCTCGAAGCGCTCGCGCAATATCCGCGCTACCGGGCGGTGACAGGCTCCTCGATCGACCTCGCCCAGCTTCAGGACATCCTCGAGCCGGGCGAAGTCTACGTGAAGCTCGTCACGCTCGAGGAGAGGAGCTTCGTCATCTATGCGACCAAGGGTGATGCGCTGGCCTACCAGGCGGCGATCTCGCCCGAAGCGCTCGAGGAGGAGGTCGACCGCCTGCGCGAGACCATCGCCATTGCCGAAGGCGGGCGGGTGCTGACCTTCCCCTTCGATATCGAGCGGTCGCGCGCGCTCTACCTTTCGCTGTTCGAGCCCGTCGCCGAGCAGCTCCCGCAGATGGAGCACATCGTGTTCGAACCCGACGGGGCGATGCTGCGCCTGCCGATCAACCTGCTCGTGACCGACGATGAAAGCGTCACGCGCTACAAGGAGCGGCTCGCCGAGCAGGGCGACGACTACGATTTCACCGGCACGGCATGGCTGGGGCGCACGGCGGAGATCAGCACCTCGGTAGCCGCGACCGCCTTCCGCGACGTGCGCGCGGCAGCGCCCTCGGACGGTCGGCGCAGCTATCTCGGCCTTGGCGAGAACACGCCGATCGGGGAAAGCACGGCAGGCGGCGCGCGCACGCGGGCGGCGCTTGCAGGCGGCGAGAAATGCGCGTGGTCGCCCAATATCTGGGCCAACCCGATCGCGGCCGACGAGCTCTACACCGCCGCCGAGCGGTTCGGGCAGGGCGCCGCCGTGGTCACGCGCGACGAGTTCACCGACAGCAAGATCCGCACGCGCGAAGACCTGACCGACTATCGCATCCTGCATTTCGCCACTCACGGCCTCGTCACCGCGCCGCAGCCCGAATGCCCGCCGCGCCCGGCGCTGCTGACGAGCTTCGGCGACGAGGAGGATTCGGACGGCCTGCTGAGCTTCGCCGAGATCTTCGGCCTGAGGATCGATGCCGATCTCGTCATCCTGTCGGCCTGCGACACGGCCGGCGGGGCGACCATCGGCGCGACCCGCGAGGCGGGCGTCACCTCGGGCGGCGACTTCGCGCTCGACGGGCTGGTGCGCGCCTTCGTCGGGGCGGGCGGGCGCACGGTGCTCGCGAGTCACTGGCCTGTGCCAGACGATTACGACGCGACCAAGCGGCTGATCTCCGGCCTGTTCACCACCGACGGGGCCGAGACCGCCGAGGCGCTGAGGACGTCGCAGATCGACCTGATGGACAGCGCGGAAACCTCGCATCCGTTCTACTGGTCGGCTTTCGCGGTGGTCGGCGACGGCACGATCCCCGTGCGGCGCTGAGCCGCTGCGGGAAGCCGGCCGGAAAGCGGGAAGGCGCATGGCCGAACAGGGCGATAGCGGCGGGAGGCAGCGCGGCGGTTTCCTGGCGCGCGGCTGGCGTTCGATCCGCGAGGCGGGAACGCTGCAGCTTGCGGGCACCTTCGTCATGTTGCTGCTCGCGCTCATGGTCGCGCGGTTCAGCTGGACGCTGCCTTTCACCGACGTGCCCACACCGCTTACCAATGCGGCGGAGCGGGCGTTCTATGACCTGCGCAACTACTACGCAGCCGAAAGGGTGGAGCAGGACGACCGCATCCTGCTGGTGGTCTACAACGACCAGACGCTGATCAATGCGCAGAAACGCTCGCCGCTCGACCGGGGAATGCTGGCCGAGGCGCTGCGCAATCTCGATCAGCTCGAGCCCAAGGCGATCGGGATCGATATCCTGTTCGACCAGCCCCAGGCCGAAGACGATGAACTGATCGAGACCCTGCGCAACATGAAGACTCCGGTCGCGGTCGGATATGCCAATCTCGAGACCAATCGCGACGACCTCGTCTATGAACAGCAGGTCTTTCTGGATGAATTCATGTCCCGCCTCGAGGGCAGCAATGCGCGGCCTGCGAGCATCAGGCTCGACAATTCCTTCGGCGCAACACGCGTCTGGCCGAGCATCGAGCCGGGCCTGCCGCCGCTGCTCGGGCGGGCGATGCTGCGCGATGCGGGCCGCGCGCTCGGCGCGTTCGAGACATACGAAGGCGCGATCGACTATCGCCGCAGCCTTTACGAACAGCAGGCGGGGGCCGGCGAGGCGGAGGTTTCCGAAGAATTGTTCGAATCCGCCGCGATCGACCTTTTCGTCGATCTCGACCCTTCGATCCTGCCTTTCCTCAAGGAGCAGTACGGCGACCGCTATGTCCTGATCGGCGGCGATATCGTCGATTACGACCGGGTCGAGACGACCTTCTCCTCTGTCGACGGCAGGCTCCCGCCTGGGCTTGCGGTCCACGCCGAGCTTATTGCCCAGATGCTCGACGGCAAGGCGATGAGCCCGGTCCCGGGATGGGCGAAATGGGGCATGGCGCTGCTGGTGGTGGCGATCGCGGCGCTGGTCGCCCTGCTCGAATGGTCGACCCGCAAGCGCGCGCCGCTGCTGGTGCTGATCTTTGCCGTGCTGCTTGGGATACCCGTCCTGCTCGAGCTGCGCGATGTCGACACCTACGGCCTGCCCGCGGTGGGCTGGCTGATCGGCTGGGTGCTGGCCTTCACCGCGGTCACGACCACCGCGCGCGCGGCCGGGGCGAAGCAGCGCAGCTTCGCGCAAGGGGCGCTCGGCAAGTACATTCCGCGCGACATCGCGCAGGCGATCATCGACCAGCCCGAACTGCTCTCGCTGGGCGGGGAGAAGCGCGCGATCTACGTGCTGTTCTCCGATCTCGAAGGCTTTACCAAGATGAGCCACGCGATCCCGCCGGAAATGGTCGCGAAGCTGCTCAACCGCTATCTCGAAATGCTGAGCCAGGTCGTGCTCGACCATGGCGGGGTGATCGACAAGTTCGTCGGCGATGCGGTGGTCGCCTTCTGGGGTGCGCCGATCGCGCGCGAGGACGACGCCGAACGCGCCGCGCGGGCAGGTTACGCGATCTGGCAGGCGGGCGAGGAATTCCGCCGCGAGGTCGCTGCGATGGACCCCTCGCTCCCACCCATCGGCAAGACCCGCGTGGGCCTCCACTACGGTGAGGCGGTGATCGGCAATTTCGGCGGCGACACGCGCATCCAGTACACGGCGCTGGGCGATTCGATGAACACGGCGGCGCGGCTGGAAGCGGCCAACAAGCCCCTGCAATCGAGCGTCATGGCGAGCCGGGAGTTCGCCGAACAGAGCGGGCTCGACTGGTGGCGCGCGATGGGCCGGGTGCAGCTGCGCGGGCGGGCGAAACCGGTCGATATTTATGAACCCGCGCCCGATTTCCCGGCCGAGGACCGCGCGAAGCTCGAGCAAGCCTCGCGGATCGCCGCCGAGGATTCGCACGCGGCCGCGGCGCTGGTGGGCGAGGTCGTCGCTAGGCATCCGGGCGATGCTGCGCTAGAAAACCTCCATCACAGGATGCAGAACCTCTCGGAAGGGGGAGCTTATGTTCTCGGATAGAATGAAACGCCGTTTCTCGAAGGCCGCGCTGGTCGGCGCGGCGCTGGTGCTGCCGGCCGCCGCGATGGCGGGCGTGGTGGTGAAATCATCGGGCCCCTCGGCCTCGACCTACAAGGTCGGGACCAAGGTCGATGACGGTTCGTCGATCACGCTCAAGGCGGGCGACAGCGTCACCGTCCTGACCAGCCGGGGCACGCAGGTGCTCAAGGGCGCGGGCACCTACACCATCGGCGAAAAGCCCAAGGAGCCGCGCTACCGCTTCGCCAATTTCACCCGCCGGGGCGCCGCGGACAGGGTCCGGCTCGGGACCGTGCGCAACGCCGAACCGGGCAAGATCGAGCGGCCCAACATGTGGTATGTCGACCTCACCCAGGGCGGCACCACCTGCCTCTACGATTTCGGCACGGTGCGGCTGTGGCGTCCCGATGCGAGCGAGGCGGCGACCTACACGATGGTCGAGCCGGAAAAGGCCGACGCGGTCGAAATCGAATTCGAGGCCGAGGAGCCCGACCGGGTGCTGAACTCCGCGCGCCTCGCGCTGGTCGAGGGCCGCACCTATGCCGTGCGCGGGCCGGGCATCGATGCCGAGCCGGTGACCATGCAGTTCGCGCTGGTCGGCGCATACGAAACCCCCGAAGAACTCGCCACGATCCTCGTTGAGAAGGGCTGCGAGGCGCAGCTCGCGCTGATGGCCGACCGGCTCGAAGCCGACGCCGAATAGGATACGAGCGTAACGAGGAGGCGAGGGGGCGCCGCGGCTGGGCCGCGGCGCCCCCTCGCTCTTTTCACTCGGACGGAATCAGCGTCAGTTCGGTCTGCCGACCGTCGAGGAAGCGTACGGTCTCGCCGTCGAAGAAGGCGTCCTCCTCCGACCGGAAATCGACCCGCTGCCCGCCCCATTCGGGCACGGCGGCATAGCTGGTGAGCTCTATCGACCACGCCGTGTCGGGGCGCAGGCGGTATTCTCCGCGCGGGTCGGCGTCCTGGTTGTCCCAGAACCCGATCGCGCTGCCCGCGCCGTGGCCGTGGAGGCCGATGGGGTGGGAGTAGATCGACGGGTCGAGCTCCTCCGCGATCGCCCGCGCCCGCGCGGCAGCGAGCACTTCGTTCCCGCTGCGCCCGGTGGCGAATTTCTCCATCAGGATGTCTTGCACCCGGTTCGTGTTCGCAAGGCCGCGGCGCAGCCCCGCGGGTGCCTCGCTCTCGCCCGGCTTCAGGACATAGGCGAGATGCTGCGTATCGGTGTTGAGCCTGAGATAGGTGATCCCGAAATCGGTCCAGAGGAGGTCGCCCGGCTCGATCGTCACGTCCCCGCGCAGCATCCCTTGCGCGCCCTGGCGCTGGATGCCGACCGAGGGATGGAACCACGCCACAAGGCCCAGTTCCGCCAGCCGCTCGCGATACCACCACTCGACGTCTGCGGCGGTCGTCTTCCCCGGCGTGATGACCTCGCGCGAAAGAGCCTCGGCGATGAAGCTCCGCGCAAGCGCGACCACGCCCGGGTAAAGCGCCATCTCGCCCGGCGTGCGCGTCTCCAGCCAGCGCAGCGCGAGCGTTTCACCCGGCACGATGCGCTCGCGATAACGCTCGGGCAGGCGTGCGGTCATCGCGCGATACTGGCTGAGCGTCATGCCGTCGGCGAAGGCGGTGAGGTCGGAGGTGTTGATCGCGATGCGTTGCGGGTCGCGCGCGGCGATGATGTCGGCGACCGCCTGCCACTGGTCGGGCTGTGTCTCGGGCTCCCAGGCCGGCTCGAACAGGCCCGCAAGGCCGTAGCGGCTGACCGTGAGTCGCTCGACCGGCCGACCCTCGCCGGGATCGAACAGGACGAGGATGGTGCGCCTGCGCGCGTGAAAGCTCCTCGCATCGAGCATCGAGGCGAGCACAGGCTCTTCGAAATACTCGCGCGCGACCAGCACCCACATATCGATGCCCTGCTCGCGCATGAGGCTCGGCAGGAGCGTTTCGAGCCTTTCCGAAAGGACCCGGTCGATGATCTCCGCTCGCTTGCGCAGGGGCAGGACGGCGGGCGCGTCGCCCCGGGTTTCGACCACGGCCTCACCGGCGGCAAGCGCCGCCGATCCGGGGGCGAGGCCAAGCCCCGCCAGCAGCGCGAGCGCCGCGCCGATCCAGTCCCGTCCCCATCTTGTGGCCCCCATCGCGTCCCCCGATCATGCGTCTTCGTGCGAGTGCGATCATGGGGCTGGCCGCGGCCCGGTGTCAAACGCTTCGCGTCCCCTGAAGCCGGCACGATTTCCCGCGCCTTGGCGGGACTTTACAAGCCGTGCATGGGCTCTCCTGATAGCTTGCGTTTGAGGCTGCGGGTGATAGGCTGCGACCCGCTGCCAAGGCGAGGTGGGGATAGCCGGGCCGAGGCGGATCGAGACGGGTTGAGGCATCTCGCGGGGGGAAGAGATGACGACATTGCGGGGAAAAGCTGTCGCCCTTGCGCAGAGCATGGTCAGGTCCGTCATGGACGCGGGCCGTATTGGCCGGACCGGCATGGTCCGCGTGCTCGGCCTGTGCGCGATTGCGGCGCTCTATCCCGCCTCGCTCGCCAGCGGTAACGCGACCTTCGAAGGCGTCGCCAGTTGCGCCGGATCGACCTGCCATGGCCGCGCGGAAGGCAATGGCGCGGTCGTGCGGCAGGACGAGATCGCGACCTGGCAGAGCCCCTCCTCGCAAAGCGGTGCCCATTCGCGCGCTTACGCCGCGCTCGCCTCCCGCCGTGGGCAGCAGATCGCGGACAGCCTCGGCCTCGGGCGCGCGACGCAAGCGCCCGCCTGCCTCGGTTGCCATGCGACTTTTGCGCCCGCCGCGCAGCGCGGCGATCGCTTTGTCCTCTCCGAGGGGGTCGGCTGCGAATCGTGCCACGGTCCCTCGGGCAAATGGCTCGCCGAACATTACGCACGGCCCGCGACCCATGCCTCGAACGTCGCGGCAGGGCTCATCCCTCTGGAGAACCCGCAGGTCCGCGCCAACGTGTGCCTCGATTGCCATTACGGATCGGAAAAGCGCGGCCAGTTCGTCACCCACTCGATGATGGCGGCGGGCCATCCGCGCGTCTCCTTCGAGCTCGACCTGTTCAGCGCGTTGCAGCAGCACCACGACATCGACGGCGACTATATCGACCGCAAGGGCCGTCCCGACGCGGTGCGGTTCTGGGCGGTCGGCCAGGCCGAGGCGGTGCGCCGCGCGACGGGGCTGTTCGCGCAGCCGAAGTTCGCGATGGAGGGGGCCTTCCCGCAGTTCTATTTCTACGACTGCCATTCCTGCCACCGCACGATCACCGACGCGGCGCAGCGCAAGCTCACCTTCGAGACCAATCCCGGCCGCCCGATCCCCTTCGGCAACCCGCCCTTCAACGACGAGAACATCATCATGCTCTCCGCCGTCGCGGGCGCGCTGGTCCCGGCGCAGGCGGAGGATTTCCGCACCGCGAGCCGCAGCTTCCACAAGGCGATGGGCGAAGGCCCCGAAGCCGCCCGCACGGCGGCGAAAACGCTGTCCGCCCGTGCGGGGGCGCTGTCCAATGCGCTGAATGCGCGCGCCTATGGCAATGCCGATGCGTTCAGGGTCATCCGCCTGATCGCGGACGAGTCGACTTCGGCGCGCTTCACCGATTATGCCGGGTCGGTGCAGGCGGTGATGGCGATCGACACGCTCCTGAACGCGCTGGTCAAGGACGGGCGCGTGACCATGGCGGCAGCCGCGGGCATCCGCGCCGACATCAACCGCGCCTACCGCGCCGTGGCCGAGCCCAATGCCTACCGCCCGGCGGACTTCCGCAGCGCGCTTCGCAATGCGGCCAGCGCGATCGGCAGGCTCGGCTGATGCGCTTTCGCGGGGTGACAGCCCTCATAGCAGCGCCCGCGCTGGTGCTGGCCTCGTGCGGGGGCGGGGATTCCAATGCGCCTTCGGGCGGGGGGACGGGCGGCGCGCCGCCGGCCCCGCCGCCGCCTCCGCCGCCGCCCGCGGGCGGGCTCTACTCGGTCCCCGCTGCCGAGAGCCTGTCGAGCGCCGAGGTCGGGCGCATCGTCGCGCAGGCCGCCGCGCAGGCCGATGCGCAAGGAACGCCCGCCGTGATCGCGGTGACCGACCGGGTGGGCAATGTCCTCGCCGTCTTCCGGATGCCCGGCGCGCCCGCGCTTGCGAGCATTCCGGAGGCGCCCAACGGGCAGAACGTGGACGCGCAGGGGCTCGACGTGCCGGCCGAAGCAGCCGCCATCGCCAAGGCGATAACGGGCGCCTACCTGTCGAGCGGCGGCAACGCCTTTTCCTCGCGCACGGCGAGCATGATCGTGCAGGAGCATTTCCCGCCCGCACCGACCACCGTGGGCCTCGAAAGCGGGCCGCTGTTCGGCGTGCAGTTCAGCCAGCTTCCCTGCAGCGACCTCGTCTCCCGCGCGAGCGACGGGCTGATCGGGCCCAAGCGTTCCCCGCTCGGCCTGTCGGCGGACCCGGGCGGCTTTCCGCTTTACAAGAACGGCGTTGTCGTCGGCGGCGTCGGCGTGATGGCGGACGGGGTCTACGGGCTCGACGAGAATGTGCTCGACATCGACACCGACACCGACGAGCCGATCGCGCTGGCGGGCACGGTGGGATTCGAAGCGCCGGTCAGCATCCGCGCCGACCGCATCTTCGCCGACGGGACGAGCCTGCGCTTTTCAGATGCGACATACACCACGCTCGCCAATGTCGCGGGGGCGAGTTTCGCGGGAACGGCGGGGGCGCTGGTCGCGGTGCGGGGCTATTATCCGGGCGGCGCGCTGCTCGCCGGGGCGGCCTACGGCACGGAAAGCTCGGGCATCCGTCCCTCGACCCCGGCGGAGTTTTCGAACACCGACGCCTTCGTCCTGACGGACGGATCGGGGAGCAACCGCTACCCGGTGCGCGGCGGAACCGACGGGGCCGACATCGCCTCGCCGCTGACCGAGGCCGAGGCGCGCGCGATCCTCGAGGAAGCCTTCACCGTGATGAGCCGGGCGCGCGCGCAGATCCGCCAGCCCTTGGACAGCCGCGCGCAGGTGACGATCAGCCTCGTCGACACGCGCGGGCAGGTGCTCGGCATCGTGCGCTCGCCCGACGCGCCGATCTTCGGGACCGACGTGTCGCTGCAGAAAGCGCGCACCGCCAATTTCTTTTCCGCGCCCTTCGCCGCCGCCGAACTTTCCGCGGCAGCGGGCGAAGTGCCCGAATTCGTCCAGCGGGTGAGGAGCTTCCTCGGCGATCCGAATGCGCTCACCGGCACTTTCGCTTTCGCCGACCGGTCGGGCGGGAACCTGTCGCGGCCCTATTTCCCGGATGGCGAGGTGGGCACGCCGCACGGGCCGCTGTCGCGCCCGATCGAACAGTTCAATCCCTTCTCGACCGGCCTGCAATCGGCGCTGATCGTCGGCAACCTCGCGCAGCATCTCGGCTTCGTCACCGGAGCCGCCGCGAACGACACGCCCGACAATTGCACGACCCTGCCCGAAGTCACGCCGGGCGCGAGCCGGCTCGGCAACGGCATCCAGATCTTCCCCGGATCGGTCCCGGTCTATCGCGGCAACACGCTGGTCGGCGGGATCGGCGTGTCGGGCGACGGGATCGACCAGGACGACATGATCAGCTTCCTCGGCCTGCACAATGCCGGCGTGCGCGTGGGCGGGATCGGCAATGCCCCGCGCGATATCCGTGCCGACCGGATCGTGGTGCAGGTCGGCGGACGGCAGGTGCGCCTGCGCTACGTCAACTGCCCCTTCGCGCCGTTCCTCGACACGGCCGAACAGAACGTCTGCGAGGGGCTGTAAGCAATGTCGCTCCTGCTCCTCCCCGCGGCCCTGTTCGCCCAGAGCGCCCCTCCGCCCGAGGAAGCGGAGCCGCCTTCCGAGCAGCAGCCCGAATGGGAAAAGGACGCGCCGCCGGTCGACCCCGAAATCATCGAGGGGCGCGAGCGGCCCGGATTCAACGAGGAACTGCCCGAGCCGATCGAGCAGGAAAACGAAGGCGCGGTGCGCGCCCCGCCGCCGCAGGCCTTCCCGACCGACCAGGTTCCCGTGCCCGACCGCTGGCGGCTGGTCGAAAGCCTCGGGCTCGTGACCGAGAACCTGCTCGATCCCTACAATCAGAACACCTACAAAGGCGACCGGCCGATCAACCCGGACAAGGTGCCGTGGCTGCCGATCACGGGCGACGACTGGTTCTTCGTCGCCAACCTCATTTCCGACACGGTCTACGAGCCGCGCACCTTCCCCATTCCCGTCGGCATCCAGACGACCGAGGATCCGGACCGGCTCGACGTCTTCGGCAATGATTTCTCGACCGTGCTGTCGCAGACCTTCATCGCGGGCTTCGCGCTGCTCAAGGGCTCGACCGCCTACAAGCCGCCCAGCGTCGAATACCGCGTCACGCTCGCCTACAACGTCAATTATGTCGACGTGCCCGAGCGGCGCGTGCTGTTCGTCGAGCCCAGCCTCGAAAGCGACCGGCTCGACCATTTCCTCGGCGTGCAGGAAGCCTTCGTCGATTACCACTTCACCGAGTTCGACACCTCGCGCTTCGACTTCATCTCGATCCGCGCAGGGATCCAGCCGTTCCAGTCCGATTTCCGCGGCTTCCTGTTCAACGACCAGCAACTGGGCGTGCGGCTGTTCGGATCGCGCGATAACAACCGCGTGCAGTTCAATTTGGGCGCGTTCTGGCGGCTCGAGAAGGACACCAATTCGGGTCTCAACTCGATCGTGCAGTCCCCGCGCGACGACCTTGTTTTCGTGGCCAATCTCTACCGGCAGGATTTCCTGATCCCGGCGCTCACCAGCCAGTTCACCGTCGTCTACAACCGCAACCGCGAAGGCGACGACATCGAGATAGACGACAACGGTTTTCCGGTGCGCCCCGCGCTTCTCGGCAATCTGCGCGGGCGGGACTACGACGTGGTCTATCTCGGCTACAACGCCGACGGGCGGATCGGGCGGGTCAACATTACCGCGAGCGCATATTGGGCGCTGGGCGAGAACCGCGACAATTTCTTCACCGGGCGCCCGTCCGACATCAACGCGCAGTTCTTCGCGGCAGAGCTGAGCTACGACAAGGACTGGATGCGCTTTCGCCTGTCGGGCGCCTACCAGAGCGGCGACAGCGACCCGTTCGACGACGAGGAAACGGGCTTCGACGCGATTTTCGAGAACCCGGTCTTCGCGGGCGCGGACACGTCCTACTGGATCCGCCAGACCATCCCCTTCGCCGGCGGCGGGCGCGCGGTGTCGGTCAACGGGCGGAACGGCCTGCTCAACAATCTTCGTTCGTCGAAGGAGCAGGGCCAGTCGAATTTCAACAACCCGGGACTCATACTAGCCGGGGTCGGCGCGGATTTCGACCTGACGCCCGAATTCCGCCTTTCGGCCAACGCCAATCACCTGTGGTTCGAGGACACGGCGGTCGTCCAGACCCTGCGCAACGAAGGCTCGATCCCGCGCGAGATCGGTTTCGACCTGTCGGCGGCGGCGATCTGGCGGCCCAAGGCGACGCAGAACATCGTCGTGCGCCTGTCGGCTGCGACCCTGCTCGCAGGAGACGGCTTTCGCGACCTGTTCGACAATCTCGGCAATGACAACGAGTTCTATTCCGTCCTCGCTAACGTGGTGCTGACCTACTGATGGCTGTGTTTCGCTCCTTTTCGCTCCGCCACCTCGCGCTGCTGGTCGCTGCGCTCACGCTCGGCCTTGCCATGCTGGGCGGGGAAGTGCTGGCGGCGGACAAGGAGAAGCCGGTCAAGCGGGATTACAGCCGCGTTACCGCGCCGCCCGCGCCCGCGCGGCAGTCGGTGTCGGAAATGCTGGCGAAGTCGGAAGGGTGCAACACCTGCCACGTCAAGACCGATGCGCCGACGATGCACCTCTCGCCCGCCGTGCGGCTCGGCTGCACCGACTGTCACGGCGGCGATGCGAGCGTGCGCGGCAATTCCGAGCTTCCGCACGACCATCCCGACTATATCGCCGCGCGCGACCGCGCCCACGTCCTGCCGAAATATCCCAAGAGCTGGCACTGGCCGTCCTCCGCCAACCCGGAGCGGTCCTATGCCCTGCTCAACAAGGAATCGCCCGAATACGTCAAGTTCGTGAACCCGTCCGACTACCGCGTCGCGCGCGAGGCTTGCGGGGCGTGCCACATCCAAGCGATCGAGGCGGCGGAACGCTCGATCATGGCGACGGGCGCGATGTTGTGGGGCGGTGCGAGCTACAATAACGGGATCCTGCCGTTCAAGAACTACCTGCTGGGCGAAGCCTATACGAGGAACGGCGAGGCGGCGAAGATCGTCACGCCGACGGGGCCCAGCGGCGAACTGACCGAGGCTCAGAAAAAGCGCGGCGTGCTCGCCGAGATGTATCCGCTGCCGACCTGGCACGTCATCCCGCCGGGCGACATCTTCCGCGTGTTCGAGCGCGGCGGGCGCACGATCAACTCGCAGTTTCCCGAAATCGGCATTCCCAACCCGACGGGCCAGATCCAGCGACTGGAAGAACCGGGCCGGCCCGATCTCAAGCAGTCGAACCGCGGCCCCGGCACGGGGCTCAGGGTGGCGATCCCCGTGCTCAACATCCACAAGACCCGCCTCAACGACCCCTTCACCTGGTTCATGGGGACGAACGACCAGCCGGGCGATTATCGCCATTCGGGCTGCGCGAGCTGCCATGTCGTCTACGCCAACGACCGCGAGCCGCGCCATTCGCTGATCTATTCCAAGTATGGCCGCGACGGACAGTCCATCACCGTCGATCCCACCATCGCGGGCAAGGCGCAGGAAAGCCATTACGGCGAGAAGGACCATGGTCATGATGGCAAGGAGGGTGGCGAAAGGGCACTGGGCCACGGCGGGCTGAAGCAGCCGGGGGTCGCCTATGACGAGGAACCCGCGCTTGGCGCGCTCGCCGGGCTCAAGAACGAGGAGGACGGGCTCCTGACACCGGACGGCAGGCCCAAGGAGAAGGGCCACCCGCTCCAGCACGTCTTCACGCGCAGCATCCCGACCAGCCAGTGCATGAACTGCCATATGCACCAGCCCAACATCTTCCTGAATTCCTACCTCGGCTACACGATGTGGGACTATGAGAGCGACGCGCCCTTCATGTGGCCGGCCAAGCAGAAATACCCTACCGCCGACGAGGTGCGCGCCGTGCTCGACCGCAATCCCGAAGGCGCCGCGCCGCGGGGCAAGTGGGCCGACCTCGACTTCCTGCGCAATGTCTACGATCTCAATCCCGAGCTGAAGGACACCCAGTTCGCCGACTATCACGGCCACGGCTGGAATTTCCGCGCGATCTTCAAGCGCGACCGGGAAGGCAACCTGCTCGATGCCGACGGGAACATCGTCGACAACGACGACCCCGAGAAATGGCGCCGCGAGGGCGAGGGCAAGTTCGTCGAACCCGGCACCAATCCGGGCAAGGCGGTGCATCTCATGTCCATCCACGCCGAAAAGGGGATGCAGTGCGCGGACTGCCATTTCGAGCAGGACAGCCACGGCAATGGCCTCATCTACGGCGAGGTCGCCAATGCGATCGAAATCTCCTGCAAGGACTGCCACGGGACGGCCGACGCCTATCCCACCTTGCGCACCAGCGGCCCCGCCGCCCCGCCCAAGGGCCACGACCTTGCCCTGCTGCGCAATCCCGACGGCAAGCGCCGCTTCGAATGGATCGATGGTGAAAACGGCACGCGCCGCCTGATCCAGCGCTCGATCGTCGATCCCGAGCTCGAATGGGAAGTGAGCCTCGTCAAGAATTCGGTCGAGCCGGATTCGAGCGAATTCAACCCCAAGGCCGCGCGCGCCAAGCTGATGAGCCGATACGGCGCGGAAACGGGCAATTTCGAATTCGGCACCGGCATCGCGCAGGAGGACCGCGCGCACCGCGACGGCGAGATGGCGTGCTTCACCTGCCACCTGTCATGGACGACGAGCTGCGGCGGTTGCCACCTGCCGATCGAGGCGAACTGGAAGACCAAGAGCCACCGCTACGAAGGCGGCGAGACGCGCAATTTCGCGACCTACAACCCGCAGGTCGCGCGCGACCAGATGTTCCAGCTGGGCAAGCACCAGACGACAAAGGGCAGCCAGGTCGCGCCCGTGCGCTCGTCCAGCGCGCTGGTCCTGTCCTCGACCAACATCAACCGCGAACGCATATACGTCCAGCAGCCGCCGATTTCGGCGATCGGCTTTTCCAGCCAGGCCTTCGCCCCGCATTTCCCGCACACCGTGCGCACGACCGAGACCAAGACCTGTTCTGACTGTCATCTGTCGGAAAAGGACGACAACAACGCGATCATGGCGCAGCTCCTGCTGCTCGGCACGAATTACGTCAATTTCGTCGGAATGCACGCCTGGACGGGACAGGAGGACGGCTTCACCGCGATCCGCGTGACCGAATACGACGAGCCGCAGGCCGTGCTCGGTTCCTACCTCCACCGCTATGCCTATCCCGATTACTGGCGTCGCCACGTCGAGGACAACGACCGCGAGTTGAAGGACTGGATCCGCGGCAAGACCTTTGACGGCGACCTGTCGGGCGAGACCAAGCCGTTCGAGGAATTCGTCAACACGCATGAAGGCACGTCGGACAGGGTCGGCTGCCTGCAACTGCGCGGCGAATATATGTTCGTCGCCGAGGGCAAGGGCGGTTTCCGCGCCTACGACGTCGCCTCGATCGCGAATAAGGGCGTGTCCGAACGAATCCTGACCGCGCCTTTCTCAGCGCTCGGCCACGACACGCACGTCGACACCGAGAACGCGACCTGCATGGCGCTCGCTACGAACCAGCCGATCGCGCCGGACCGCAACACGCCCCAAATGCGGGAGATGAACCAGGAGCAGCCGTTCCTGCCGATATACGACTACGCGGTCATCACCGACGCGGTGGAAGGGCTGGTGCTGGTCAACGTCAACACGCTTGCCGACGGGGAATTCCGCAACAACCAGTTCCGCCGGATGGAATTTGCCGACGGGTCGGATGCGTGGAACCCGGGCGGGGTGCTGAACGGTGCGCGCCACGTCCACCTCGCGGGGGAGATCGCCTATATCGCCGCCGAGCGCGGTCTGGTCGTGGTCGATCTTTCGGAACCGAAAGCGCCCAAGGTCGCCGCGGTGCGCGAGCTTCCCGATGCGCGGGCGAGCGCGATCCAGTTCCGATACCTGTGGGTTTCGGACGCCGAAGGCGTGAAGCTGTTCGACGTGACCGACCTGCGCAATCCGGTGGCCGTGCCCGAGGCGACCGTGCCACTGGCCGATGCGCGGCGCATCTATGTCGCGCGGACCTATGCCTATGTCGCGGCGAAGCGGGACGGGCTGGTGATCCTCGATGTCGAAAAGCCGCGCGCGCCCGAGGTCTACCGGAAGGTCACGCTGGGCGGCAGTCTCAACGATGCCGAGGACGTGATCGTTGCCTCGACCAATGCCTCGCTCTTCGCCTATGTCGCGGACGGGGTGAACGGGGTGAAGGTGCTGCAACTGACCAGCCCCGACAGCCAGCCCAATTTCTACGGTTTCAGCCCCGCGCCTGTCCCTGAGATGATCGCCTGGGCGAGGACCTCCGCGCCCGCCATCGCGCTTTCCAAGGGGCTCGACCGCGACCGCGCGGTGGACGAGACCGGCGGGCAGATCGCGGTGTTCGGCAGGCTCGGCTCGCGGCCTTTCACCCGGCCCGAAATGGAGCGGCTGTTCATGACCCGCTCGGGCGTGCCGTGGAAGGTGTCGGACGCGGCCGACATGGGAAGCTGGGTCGGGCGCGAGGTTGCCGTGCCCCGCCGCGCGCGGGCGCCTGCAGCCGGAGCCGGCGGGGGCCGGTAGGAGGAGGGGGCCGCTCGGCCTTCGGCCTCGCGGGTTTTTCGGTATGCGAGAGGGCGCTCGGCCTTGCGGCCTCGCGGGGCGGCTGCGTCGGCGCGCCTATTTGCGCTCGGCGGCGAGGCCCTGCATCATCGGGACCAGCTTGTCCTCGTAGCGCGCCAGTGTCGGCCAGTCGCCGACGGGCTGGAAATGCGTCACCAGCGCGCCTTCGTGCCAGCGGTGGAGGCTGAAGAAGGGCGGTTCGGCGGTGACGATCGCGCGCGCGTCGGCGTGGTCGAAATCGAGCGGGCTGAGGTCGAGCGCCACCGCCGGGGCGACCGCAGGCGTCACAGAGAGCGGAACATCGCCCACCATGGCGTGCAGCGGGCGGTGAAGGTGGCCGCACTTGATGCCGACGACCTGCCGGTGCGGTGCGAGGGTTTCATGGAAACGGCGGAACCACTCCTCCTCCGGGCGCGGGTCCATCCAGTCGATCCCGGCGACCACCGGCGGATGGTGGATGAAGACGAGCGTCGGCGTGTCCGGATGCGCCTCCAGCTCGGCGGTCATCCACGCCGCGCGCTTGTCGCAGAAGGCTCCGCCGTGGCGCCCCGCCTCGAGGCTGTCGAGGCAGACGACGCGCAGGCCCCGGCATTCGGCGGCGAACTGGACGAAGCCGTTGTCGTCGGCATAGTCGGGAAAGGCGCGCAGCAATTCGGTGCGGTCGTCGTGGTTGCCCGCCATCGGGTAGACCGGGAAGGGGCAGCGTTCGACCGCCGCCTTGAGGCGGGCGTAGCAATCGGGATCGCCGTTATCGGCGAGGTCGCCCGACATCACCAGCATATCGGGCGGGCTCGGCAGGGCGAGGATCGCATCGAGCACGGCGAGGCAGCGCAGGTAGTTGAATTCGGCCTCGCCCGCATCGGGATCGTAGCCGATATGCGTATCGGTCACCTGGGCGATGATGACGCCCCTGCCTTGCGTGTCCCCCCTCGCCATGTTCACTTCCTTATCCCGCCGAGCCTTGCCGCCAGGTTATCGCGCGGCATTTCGGGCGTTTCGGGGTGGTCCTCCGGCTTCCACGGCATGGTCGGCGTGTGATAGCCATGACACATTGCGCAGGACGACGGCACGATCTCCTTCGTCTTCACCGCGCTCGCCCCCTTGTGGCAGTCCTGGCAGCTTTCGAGGTCGGGGATGAGCAGATCGGTTGCCGCTTCGGACGTCGCCGCCTCGTGGCAGTCGGTGCATTTCTCGTCCTCGTGCGCCTTGTGGCTGAAGAAGCCGTGCATGAGGAAGCGGTCGGGCAGGTTGACCGGCACGAGGTCTGCACGGCCGTCGGTCGTGGTGCGGATATGGCACTCGGCGCAGATGCCGCCCTTGCCGAGCGCGTTGTTGACACTGATCAGCGAGCGCACGGGTCGCCCGAAATCGGCGTAATAGGCGCCCCCGCGCGCGAAGGGTCCGGGTCGCTGCCGCCCGCCGCCGAGCTCGGGGCGGGGCGAGCGCGCAAGGGTCGCCATGTCCTCGCGGAAGTCGTCGAGGTCGCCGTGGCGCAAGCTGCGAAAGCCGCTCGCCGTGCGCGCGAAGACGAGGCTGTGGCAGCTCTCGCAGGAATCCTCCATCTCGACCTCCTTGAAGCCTACGCCTTCCGGGCCTTCCTCGTGGCAGTCGGCGCATTCGAGCGGCGCGCCGTATTCGGGCAGGCTCAAGGCCATGCGCGCCGCGCCGCCCTGCTTGTCCATGTGGACATCGTGCGGGAACTTGAGCCCGCTGCGCTCGACCGGGGAACGCGCGAGCGAGACGCGCGCCGGCTCCTCGGCGCCGAGCTGCGTGTAGAAGGTCGGGCGGAACTGCGGGTGCTGCTTGCCGAAATCATGCGCGTTGGCGAAGCTCACGTCGGTCAGCCGCGTGTCGAGGTCGGAATGGCAGTCGGCACAGAACTGCTCGCTCGCCGCCTCCAGCTTGACCGGGCCTTCGTGTTCGGAATGGCAGGAGACGCAGCCCAGCGGCCCCTCCTTGCCGAGCGTCATGGCGATGTCCCACTGGATCGCATCGCCCTGCGACAGCGGCGGCATCCCGGCGGCAAGGCGCGGCATTTTCGCGTGGTCGCCCAGCTCTTCGTGGCAGGTGAGGCAGGTTTCGTCCTGCACGCTGACGAAGGGCGTGACGTGACACGCCTCGCAATTGTCCTCGAGATCGTGGTGCGCGAGCGACAATTCGCCCGACGACCACGCCGCATCGAACATGACCTGCCCGGGCGCGTCGCTTTCGGGATCGTTTTCGACCGGCGTGCGGGTGAGGTGGGTGACCACCGGGATCGACAGCAGCAGCAGCAGGATCGCGCCCGCGAAGGTCCAGCTCATTGCGCGCTTGCTGGGAAGCGCGCTCGCCAGCTGGAACCCAGCAAGCGCGTCGCCCTTGCCTTCTGTGCTCTCGGCCTGGCGGATGGTGATGCTGGTTGCCCCGTCGGCCTCGCGCGCGATCGCGAGCAGGGCCGAGCCGAGCTCGATTTCCGCCCCCTCGCGCGGGTCGACCGTCTCGGAATGGGCGGTCCGCCCGTTGAGCCCGAAGCCCAGGGTCCCCACCGCCTCGACCTTGAGCGCGTCGGGGCCGAGCCGGGTGATCGTGACGTGTTCCTGCTCGACCGCGAGATCGGGCAGGTGGATTGCGTTTTCGGTCGACCGGCCGACGCCGATGCGATCTTCGGCCACCGTGCGCTCGCGCACGATCTCGCGCCCGGCGGCGGTGAAATCGATGGTGCGGATCAGGAAGGCCATCGCGTCCGCCTCACCAGTAGTAGAACACGCTCACGACGTGCGCGAGCAGGGCGGCGAGAAGCGCGATCGTCGCCGGGATGTGGATGAAGAGCCAGATTTCGAGAGCCGCGCGGATGCGCAGGTGGCGGCGGATCTGGGCGAGCTGTTCGGCGCGGCGGGCGAGCAGGGCATTGACCTTCTCTAGCGCTGCCCCAGCGTCGCCGCTTGCTCCTTCGGGCATCTGCCGGATCGCCCGCGCCGTGGCGCAGCGCGGATAGGAGCCGGTCAGCCGCCCCCACGCCCCGCCGTGGAACACGTCCTGTTCGAGCGCGGCGATGACGAGGTCGGATTCGGCGCGGCCGAGCGGCTGTGCGGCGGCTTCCAGCTGGCGGTCGATCGCGGTCAGGCTGTCGAGCATCTGCGCCCGCGTCATCTCGCCGCGATTGGACGACAGGCTTTTCGGCAGAGTCGCATAGGCATAGACGCCGTAGATGCCCGTGACGATCACCAGCAGCATCAGCGCATAGGCGAGCGTGTGGACGTTCCAGCCGACCTGGAAGCCGGTGTGGAGCGTCCCGATCACGATCAGCGAGATACCCAGCCAGACATGGGCGCTGGTCCACGCCTTGAGGCTCCAGTTGCCGGTCGTGATGTAGCGCTTGCGAACCCCCAGCAGCGACAGCCAGACGATGAGGGCAAGGCCGATGGTCCCGAGCGTGTAGCCGTACCACGTACCCCCGTTGGGGCGCGGTTCCTGGTCGATCAGGGCATAGCCGAGCCCGGCGACCACGCTCAGCAGCAGCGCGACCTTGAGCCAGCGCCAGTTCCGGTGCTTCAGGAAGCTGACATGGTCGGCATCGCGCCGCTTCTCGTCGAGGCTGTAGCGATTGGTGGCCTTGGTCGCCATCACTCCACGTCCTCGGTCAGCTTGGTGTAGGTCAGGAACTTGTCGGGCGCGACGCGGATCGCCGCGCCGGTCGGGCAGGCACGCACGCAGGCCGGGCCGCCTTCGATGCCGGAGCACATATCGCACTTGATCGCCTGCTTCGGGGTTTCGGGATCGCCGTGCTTCTTGCGCCAGGCATAGCTCGCCTCGCCCGGGCCCGGCCCGCTGCCGAACAGTAGCCATTGCAGGAAGGAGGGCTTTTTCGGCGGCTTGGGATCCATGCGGATCACGTCATAGGGGCAATTGCGCTGGCAATTGCCGCAGCCGATGCAGGTCTCGTCGATGAACACCTCGCCGTCCGGCCCGCGATGGATCGCGTTGGGCGGGCAGTCGGCCATGCAGTGTGGGTGCTCGCAGTGGCGGCACGATGTCGGCACGTGGAGATGGGCGTAGGTCCGCCCCGCCTCGCGGTCGAGCCGCGAAAGCCCCTCGTGCGCATCGGCGCAGGCTTTCTCGCAATTGTCGCAGCCGATGCACAGCGTCTCGTCGATCAGCAGCACGTCGGTCGCCTCGCCCAGCCCCTGGTCGACGAGGAACTGCGCGGTTTCCGAATACATATCGACCGCGCCTTCGAAATCGTCCTTGCGGCTTTCGATGAAGGCGTTGATCTCGCGCCGCTTGGCCATTTCCTTCAAGGCGGTGTCGCGCAGGTTCGGGTGTTCGTCGAGCAGTTTGACGAAGCCTTCGCCCGGCAGGCGGATGACCTCGGCCTTGATCGCGGCCTTGACCGTCGCGGTGCGTTTCGACCCGTCGATCGCGGCCATTTCCCCGACATAGCTGCCCGCCGGGAGATAGGAGAGAAAGACCTGCCGCCCGCCGATTTCCTTTTCGACGATCATCGACCCGCGCCGGATGATGAAGACGTCCTTGTCGTCCGCGCCTTCCTCGATGATGACCTGCCCGGCGCGCGCTTCGATCACCTCGGCGCTTTCGACCAGCGGTGCGACGTCCTGTTTCGTGAGGCCCGATCCGAACATCTGGAGCAGCTGGCGCTCGATCGAGATGCGCGTGACCGCGCGCGCCGCGTCGGGCGAGGTTGCGATGAGTTTGAGCGCCGCCGTGCGCGACAGCTCGAGCGCGACCACTGGCTCGGCCGCGCGGATCGTCGCGCCGCGGCGGCGACCGGAAATCAGGCCGACCTCGCCGAATATCTCGCCCTCGCCGATGGGGACCGTGACCGAAGGATCGTTCGGATTGACCTCCACCGCGACGGACCCTTGCGCGATGGCGAACATGGACGAGCCCGGCTCGTTGCGGCGGAAGATCACCTCGCCCGGCTCGTAATAGTGGCAGGTCGAATCGAGCATCAGCTCGCGCAATTGCAGCGGCGAGAGGCCGGCGAGGATTTCGACATTCTTCCCGTAGATCTCGAGCCAGTGGTCGACGTCGTGATCGCCGGGAAGCGCGGCGAATTTCTCTGCAAGGATCGGCTCGTCGGCGGGCTTGAGATCAGTGTTCCCGTTCAGGAACTCGATCACGTCGTAGCCCTGGTTCATGCAGTGCTTGATCAGCGGGTATCCCGCGAGCGCGCCGATCACGTGGATGCCGGGCTTGGTCGTTTCGAACACGGGCGAGAGTTTCGGGAAGGCGCCGCGGTCCTCGCCGGTGAACTCGATCCCCATCGCCTCGACGAAGCCGCGCGGGGGCTGCGATCCGGTGCGCGCGATGATGCGGTCGCAGCGGATCGTCTCCTGCCCGTCGCGGGTGTTGAGTACGAGCTCGCCGTCCTTGACCTCGGCGGGCTCGGTCTCGCGCCGGACGATGATCCGCCCGTCGCGCTCGGCCTCTTCGAGCAGGGCGACATTGTCCTTCTTCGCGCGGGCGAAGCTGTCGCGGCGGTTGAGGATGGTGACGACATTGCGCTGTGCATCGTCGGCGGCGAGGCCCAGCGCGTTCTCGATCCCCGCATCGCCCGAACCGACGACGGTGATGTGCTCGTCGTAGTACTCGCCCGGATCGTCGAGCTGGTACTGGATCATCGGCGAATCCGCGCCGGGGCAGCGCAGCTTGTTCGGGTTGCCCTGTGTCCCGATGGCGAGCACGATCGCCTCGGCGCGCACCGTCTCGCCGCTTTTCAGCTTGAGCGCGAAATCGCCCTTCTCGCCCGTCACCTCGAGCACTTCGGCGTTAAGCTTGACGTTGACGCCTTGCCCGGCGGCCTGTTCGTCCCAGATGCCGAGAATCGTCTCGCGCTTGCCGGCGGCGAAATCGAAATCGCTGCGCAGCACAAGATTGGCGGGCGTCGCCATCACGTGCTTGCCCTTCTGGTACTTGTAGATCGTGTCGGAGAGGTGATCGGTCTTTTCGAGCAGCACGTGGCTCATGCCGAGCGCAGCCGCGCGCGCCGCCGCGCTCAATCCCGCGGGGCCCGATCCGACAATGGCGACTTTATACAAATCCGACAATCTATCCCCCCCTTACGGATAGATTTTTTCCCGCCCCACCATAGGGAAACTGGCCCCAGATGCCAGAGAGAATTGCCCGGTTTCGCACACGCTGCTAGCGCTTACAGGATGGAGAGAAATGAGCCTGATCCACCCAAGGATCAAAATCAAATAACTTTGACTGCAATCCTCAGTTGGTCAGGCGGTCCAGCGCGTCTCTGGCAGCGCACGCTCGGGGCCGCGCTGCGCTTTCTTGGTCGGTTGAAGAACTCGCGCTCTGATCACAAGGATGTCGATTCTTCGGATGGAGCGAGCAATCGGGCGGGCTGGTTGCTGCTGGGCGTGGCGGCGCTGCTGGCGGCGGGCTCGATCGGCTACAACGTGATGGACGCGAGCGAGAGCGCACCCGAAATCGCCGCGGGCGACGGCCAGGCGCCGACGCTCGATGAACTGCGCGCCGCGGCCGAGGCCAATCCCGACGATCCCGGCGCGTGGGAGACGCTCGCCTTCGCGCTTTTCTCGCGCGAGGATTACGCCGGGGCGGCCGAAGCCTACACCCGCGCGACCGAGCTCGACCCGGATGCGGCGGTGCTGTTCTCCGCGCTGGGCGAGACGCTGCTCTATGCCGCCGATGCGAGCGCGGTGGATGCCGACCCCATGCCCGAAGAGGCGCTCGCCGCCTTCCGCCGCGCGGTCGAACTCGATCCGACCGATCCGCGCGCGCGCTATTTCCTCGCCGTGAAGAAGGACCTCGACGGCGATCCCGAAGGCGCGATCGCAGACTGGCTCGCGCTGCTTTCCGACACTCCGCCCGGCGCGCCGTGGGAGAGCAATGTGGTTCGCACGATCCAGCAGGTCGGGCGGATCAACGAGATCGACACCGAACAGCGCATCGCCGCCGCGATGGACGGACGGATGCCGGCGATGCCGGGCGGTCCGCCGCCGCGCGTCGCGACGCGCGGGCCGAGCCAGGCCGACATCGCCGCCGCGCAGGACATGAGCGCGGAAGACCGCAGCGCGATGATCGCCGGCATGGTCGACCAGCTCGAAGCGCGGCTGGAAAGCGAACCCGGCGATCTCGACGGCTGGGTGATGCTGATGCGCAGCCGCGCCAACCTCGGCGAGATGGACAGGGCGAAGGCCGCGCTCGAGCGCGCGATTGCCGCGAACCCGGCGGAAGAAGCGGAACTGCGGCGACAGGCCGGGATGCTGGGGATTCGCTAGGGCGCTCCGGCGCGCGCGGCCGCTAGGCCTTGCGCCGCGATGTCGCGACCAGCAGCAGGCCCGCCGCGAACGAGCCGCCGCCTGCCGCGACGTTCGACTGGAAGAGGAAATAGCCCCCCAGCAGCATCAGCGCGACGCCCGCGAACACAAGCGCTTGTTTCATGCCCTATCTCCCCGGCGCGCCCCGGACCCGCCCGTAAGGGCGGGCCCCCTCGGCCCGTTCAGCCCTCGGACCACTGCGAAGGCGAGCCGCGTCGCTCAGACGACGCCAAACGCGAGCCGCGTCGCTCAGACGACGCCAAACGCCAGCATCGCGTCGGCGACCTTCTTGAAGCCCGCGATATTCGCTCCCTTCACGTAGTCGACATAGCCGCCGCCTTCGTTGCCGTATTCGACGCACTTGTCGTGGATACCGTCCATCAGCTCGGTCAGCATATCGCCGAGCCGCTCCTGGTTCCACGCGATGCGCTCGGCGTTCTGGCTCATCTCGAGACCCGAGACCGCGACCCCGCCGGCATTGGCCGCCTTGCCGGGGCCGTACATGATCTTGGCATCGTGGAACACCTTCACCCCTTCCAATGTGGTCGGCATATTCGCGCCTTCCGACACCGCGATGCAGCCGTTCTCGACCAGCGCCTTGGCTTCTTCCTCGTTGAGCTCGTTCTGGGTCGCGCAGGGCAGGGCGAGGTCGGCCTTGACCTGCCAGGGCCGCGCGCCCTCGTGGAAGCTCGCGTTCGGGAAGTGGTCGGCATATTCGGAAATCCGACCGCGGGTGTGGGTCTTGTGATGCTTGACCCAGTCGATCTTCTCCTGGTCGATCCCGTCGGGATCGTAGATGAAGCCGCCCGAATCCGACAGGGTGAGCACCTTGCCGCCCAGCTGCACGATCTTTTCCGCCGCGTGGGTCGCGACATTGCCCGAGCCGGAGATGACCGCGGTCTTGCCTTCGACGTCCTGGCCTGCGTGCTTGAGCATATTGCGCAGGAAATAGACCGCACCGTAGCCGGTCGCCTCGGGCCGCATCTGCGAGCCGCCGTATTCCAATGCCTTGCCGGTCAGCACGCCTTCCCAGCGGTTGGTGATGCGCTTGTACTGGCCGAACATATAGCCGATCTCGCGCCCACCGACGCCGATGTCGCCCGCCGGCACGTCGGTTTCGGGGCCGATATGGCGGTAAAGCTCGGTCATGAAGCTCTGGCAGAAGCGCATCACCTCGCTGTCGGACTTGCCCTTGGGATTGAAATTCGCGCCGCCCTTGCCGCCGCCCATCGGAAGGCCGGTGAGCGAGTTCTTGAAGGTCTGCTCGAACGCGAGGAACTTCAGCACGCTCTCGTTCACGCTCGGGTGGAAGCGGATGCCGCCCTTGTAGGGGCCGATCGCGTTGTTGTTCTGCACCCGCCAGCCGCGCTGGACGCGAATGTTGTGGTTGTCGTCCTCCCAGCACACGCGGAAGGAGACGACGCGGTCGGGCTCGGCGATGCGGCGCAGGATCTGCGCTTCGTGATATTCGACCTTGTCCTCGATGAATTCGAAAATGTCCTGCGCGACCTCCTGCACCGCCTGGATGAATTCGGTCTGCCCGGGATTGCGCTTCTTCACCCCGGCCATGAACTGCTCGAGGTCGACGTGATCGGATACGGCCATTGATTTCCCCCCTTCGTATGCGCGCGCGCCCACCCGGCGCCGCACGCTCCCGCGCCCTGTATCTCGCGCCGGGGCGCTGCTGGCAAGCGGGTGTGTGCAGATTGGCGCATGGTTACAAGCGGACGCCATGGGAAGGGGGCGCGAGGCGGGCCGCCGGGAACCGTGCGCGGGGCGGCGGGGTTGCAAATGTTAGTGGTCGCTCTAGGAAGGCGGCACACAGACTTCCGCGCGCAGGGGTTGCGGGATCGGGCCATTCCGCCCTTTTCCCCCGCATCGCCGCCCTTCCTTAAAGGGCGCACACCCCCGCCTCACACGAGCAGCGGACCGGGCCATGGCAGCCATGCCGGCAGCGTTTGATTGCGTCGCCCCTGCCACGGACCGTCCGGGACGGGAACGCGATGAGCAGCCATGCCGGCGAAGCGACGCCGCAGATGAAAGAGGCAGCGATCGAGGAGGCCGACTGGCCGATCGATCCGCCGCTGGTCGAGCTCGAAATCGACACCCACGACCGCGGCTTCTACGAAGGCTTCAGCCGCGAAGTGACGATTCCGGGCAAGGTGATCGTCTCGCTGCTCATCATGTGGGCGATCTTCTTTCCGGTCAGCGCGAACAAGACGCTGACGGCGGCCAATTCGACCATCATCGCGACCTTCGGCGGATGGTATGTCTATCTCGTCGCTTTCCTGATCGTCACCAGCCTCGTGCTCGCGCTGCTCCCCAAGGTGGGGTCGCTGCGCATCGGCCCTCCCGACGAGGCGCCCGAATTCAGCCGTTTCTCGTGGTTCTCCATGCTGTTCGGGGCGGGCATCGGGATCGGGATGCTGACCTATTCGACCGGCGAGCCGCTTGCCCACTTCGTCAACAATCCGGACATCATTCGCGGCAGCGTCGAGGCGCAGAGTGCCGAGGCGGTGCGCCCGGCCTATATGTACACCTTTCTCCACTGGGGGCTGGGAGCGTGGTGCACCTATGCTCTCGTCGGCCTTGCGATCGGCTATGTGGCGCATCGCCGCGGCCTGCCGCTGACGATCCGTTCAGCGCTCGCCCCGCTGTTCGGGCGGGTGATGGAAGGACCCTTCGGCCATGTGGTCGACATCGTCGCGGTGGTCGCGACGATCCTCGGCGTGGCGGTGACGATGGGGCTCGGGGTCGAACAATTCGTCGCCGGGCTCGCGCGGCTGGGGCTGGGCGGCTGGCTGCTGGCAGAGGACGGGTCGGCATCGGCCACCGCCATCGTGGTCTCGCTGGTGGCGCTGGTGGGCGCATCGACCATCAGCGCGCTGTCGGGCGTCGGGCGCGGGATCAAGTGGCTTTCCAATCTCAACATGGGTCTTTCGTTCGGCCTGCTCGCGCTGTTCGCGGCGCTGGGCGCGGGGCTTTACGGGCTCCAGCTGCTCGGCATCGGGCTGTGGGACTACGTTCGCACCCTGCCGCAGCAATCGCTCACCCTGCTCGGCGGCGACGGAAGCGCGACGGGCGCGGCGCTGCGCCAGTGGCAGCTCGACTGGACGGTGTTCTACTGGGCGTGGTGGATCGCGTTCGCGCCCTTCGTGGGAATGTTCATCGCGCGCATCTCGCGCGGGCGCACGATCCGCGAATACATCCTCGGCGTGACGATCGTGCCGTCGGTCATGTGCTTTGTCTGGATGACGCTGGTCGGCGGGACCGCGATCGAGCTCGAATTGTCGGGAGTGGCCGACGGGGCAATCGTCGGCGCTGCCATGTCGGACCAGCTCTACGCGACGCTTGGCGTGCTGCTTGAACCGGGGCTGGCGATGGTGGTTTCGGGGCTCGTCGTGCTGCTCCTGATGACCTATCTCGTTACCTCGGCCGACAGCGCGATCCTGATCGTCAATACGATCAACGGGGCGGGCGACGACGAGGGCAGCCGCCGCTACCACATCCTGTTCTGGGGCGCTGCGATCGCCTTCGTGGTCGGGTCCATGCTGATCCTGGGCGGAATCGACGCGATCCGCATCACCATGATCATCGGCGCGCTGCCGTTTTCCTTCGTGGTCGCGGTGATGTGCGTCGCGATTCTCAAGGCGGTGGCCTACGACCTGATCCGCAAGAAGCACGGCGTGCCGACCACGGCGCAGGGCTGCGAGGAATGGGCGGAGAAGGCGGCGCCCGCCGAATGACTAGGCGCTCTTGGCGCGACCTTCCTAAAGACAAGAAAAATATTCTTCGCCCCTGCCGAAAACGCATGGGGTGTATATAAAATTCTTTTTGCCAATACTTATTAACTTGCGGACGGTTAATAATAAGACGCTAAAGCGGACTCAATAAATCTTGTGATTTTGTCGATGTTGTGATTTTGCAACATCAATCAGCGTGTTTATGACATTTGTTGGAAACCCTGTGGCATCTCTGCGTTTGGCTTGATACCGGAACGGCCAAACGCGCTGTGCTTGATTGCCATGCGCAGTTTACTCGGCGGCGCTGTTGCATTCCTGCATCCCGCGCCTTCCTCAACTCGCAAAGGGGTTACACATGATGAAGTTCATCAGCGGCGCGTCAGTCAGCGCGCTTGCTATCGCCGTCGCCGCGCCTGCCGTGGCGCAGGACGCTCCCGCCCAGCAGCCGGCCCAGCGCCAGGGCGGGGTCAAGACCATCGTCGTCACCGCCCAGAAGAAGACCGAAGACCTGCAGGACGTGCCGATCTCGGTCTCGGCCATCGGGCAGGAAGAGCTGGAAGAGCTCAACATCGACACCTTCGACGACTATCTCGAACAGCTTCCCAGCGTCACCGCGGGCGGCACCGGGCCGGGTCAGAACCAGATCTACATTCGCGGTCTCGCCTCGACCACGCCGAACCTGACGACCGCGGGTGTCGCGGGCCTTGCGCCCAACGTCGCCTTCTACCTTGACGAACAGCCGCTCGCCCAGCCGGGCCGCAACCTCGACGTCTACGCCGCTGACATCCAGCGTATCGAGGTTCTCTCGGGGCCGCAGGGCACGCTGTTCGGCGCTAGCTCGCAGGCGGGCGTCGTCCGGCTCATCACCAACAAGCCCGACCTTTCGGGCTTCGATGCGTCCTTCTCGGCCAGCACGTCCTTCACCAAGGGCGGCGAGGAAAGCTATTCCGCCGAAGTCATGCTGAACGTGCCGGTGACCGACACCTTCGGCCTACGCGGCGTGGTCTATCTCGACGACCAGGGCGGCTACATCGACAACGTGCCGGGCACGATCGACCTGTCCGAAAGCGCGCGCTTCCGGCCCGAAGGCACGGTCCGCGCGAACGGCGTGCCGGTCAACGCCAACCGCGCCGGCTTCCAGTCGACCTCGGACCTGTCGGACGTGACCTTCCTCGAGGCGGACAATTCCGGCCTCGTCGAGCAGGATTTCAACGACACGCAGTATTCCGGCTTCCGCGTCACCGCGCTGTGGGAAGTCACGCCCGACTGGACCGTGACCGTCGCCCACACCCGCCAGAGCCTCGAGACCGACGGCGTGTTCTTCGCCGATCCCGAACTCGGCGGGCTCGATGACCTCGAAATCCAGCGCTACGAGGACGATCGGCTGGAGGACGATTTCTCCAACACCAGCTGGACCGTCGAAGGGCGCATCGCGATGCTCGATGTCGTCTACACCGGTGCCTACACCGATCGTAAGACCGACCAGCGGATCGACTACACCGACTATCTCTTCGTCGGCCAGTACCTGCCCTATTACATCTGCGATGGTTCGGTCAGCTATCCGGGTGCGGCCGATCCTTCGGGCACTTGCCAGGAGCCGAACCTCTACGTCACCTCGGACAGCGAACTCGAAGTGTTCACGCAGGAGCTGCGCTTCTCGACGCCGGAAGACTGGCCCGTTCGCGTGACGGCGGGCGGGTTCTATTCGGACCTCGAACTGCGCGAGCGCAACGACTTCAACTATCCGGGCAATGTCGATGCGGCCCCGTTCGGCGGCTTCGCCCCGAATTTCCCCTTCCCGGGGTCGTTCTTCTCCGATCCGGGTCCGTTCCCGCGCGACACGATCTTCAGGAATGACATCCGCCGCACCGACGAGCAGTTCGGCCTGTTCGGCGAAGCCTCGTTCGACGTCGTGCCCGACCTTCTCACCGTGACGCTCGGCGCGCGCTACTACGACGTCGAGGTCGACCTCGAAGGCGGCGCGAACGCGAGCTTCTGCAACACCAGCGGGGTCGATGAGGACGCCTTCGGGACGAACATCGGCGACCTTTACGACGGCGACGGAGAATTCTTCTTCAACCTGTCGTGCTCGGAAGCCCTGCGGCAGAACTTCACGCTCGACGACACGCTCGCCGACATCCAGGCCGCCGGCCTCTCGCCGGCCCAGGCGCAGCGCGTGTTCAACTCGGTCCGCGCGCCCGACGTGGCGGCGACCAGCGGGACCATCCTGAAAGGCACGGTCACGCTGACCCCGACGCCCGACACGCTGTTCTATGCGACCTATTCGGAAGGCTTCCGTCCGGGCCTGCTCAACCGTCCGGGCGGCGCGCCGGGGCCGAACAACTTCACCGTGCCGTTCGAGCTCGAAACCGACGAGGTGAAGAACTACGAACTGGGCTGGAAGCTCGACCTCATCGACGGCCAGCTGCGCTTCAACGGCAGCGCCTTCTATGTCGACATTTCCAACCTTCAGACGACGATCTTCGATCCCTCGATCACCAACCTGTTCTTCTCGGCGAACGCCGCGGATGCGGAGATCTACGGGATCGAGGCCGACTTCACCTTCGCGCCCTATGCGGTGCCGGGGCTGACGGTCGCGGGCGCGTTCTCGATCCTCGATACCGAGATCACCGACGTGCTGATCCCGACCGACGACGTGGTCGCTGGTCGCGAGCTGGCCTTCGCGCCGGGCTTCCAGGGCAACCTGCGCGTGCGGTACGAGTTCGACCTCACCAACACGCTCGGCGCCTATGTCATGCCGCAGGTGACGCACTCCTCGTCGAAGTTCACCGACATCATCGAGATCAACCGCCTGCGGCTCGACAGCTACACGGTGGCGGACCTCGCCTTCGGTGTCGAAAAGGACCAGTGGAACGTCGAGATCTTCGGCGAGAACCTGTTCGATGAACGCGCCCAGATCTCGGGCAATTTCGTCAACGACCGCGCGCGGATCGTGACCAATCGTCCGCTGACGATCGGCATCCGGGTCGGCTACGACTACTGATCGGGCGAAACGCCTGAACAATCCGGCGGGGGTGGACAGGTGTTCACTCCCGCCGTTTTGCGTGTAGGGCATGGGATGCGATGACTGCCGAGACGACCACGCGTGAGGAACAGCTGAAGGCGGCGCAGGGCGCGATGCAGGCCGGGCGCTTTGCCGAGGGGCTGGCGCTGGCGCGCACGCTGCTGGACGAAGAGCCGGGCGATGCCGAAGCGCTTTACCTCGCGGCGGTCGCCGCGCGCTATCTCAAGGATTACGAGGCGGCCGAAAGCTGGCTCGCCCGGCTTCATGCGGCGAGCCCCGAATACGGGCGCGCGTGGCAGGAGGCGGGGCATCTTGCGCTGGCGCGGGGGCGCGAGGCCGACGCGCTCGCCGCCTTCGCGCGGGCGACGCGGTTCAACCCTGCACTGGAGGCGAGCTGGCGCGAACAGGCGCGCCTGCTGGCGGCGCGCGGGCGCAAGGGCGAAGCGCAGGTTGCCGCCGCGCAGGCCCAGCGCCTTGCGAAGCTGCCGCGCGAACTGGTCGCGGTGACCAACCACCTTGCCGAAGGCCGGCTGATGCGCGCGGAGGAAATCTGCCGCCATTACCTGCGCACCCACCCGACGCGCGACGCCGCGCATATCGAGGGGATGCGCCTGCTGGCGAAGATCGGGATCGAATTCGGCGTGTTGGAGGAGGCGGAATTCCTCCTCGAAAGCGCGGTCGCCTTCGCGCCCGAGGACGTGCAACTGCGGCTCGATTATATCGACGCGCTGCGGCGGCGGCAGAACTTCGCCAAGGCGCGCGAAGAGGCGGAAAAGCTCTATTCCCGCGATCCGGCGAGCCCCGTGTTCCAGTCGCGCCTCGCGATCGAGAGCATGGCGGTGGGCGATTACGAGCGCGGGCTGGAGCTGTTCGACGCGGTTCTGGAGAAGCTGCCGCGCGACCCGGCGAACCTCACCAGCAAGGGCCATGCGCTCAAGACCACCGGCGCGACGGACGAGGCGATCGCGAGCTATCGCGCTGCAATTGTTGCCAAAGGCGACCACGGTGATGCGTGGTATGCGCTGGCGAATCTCAAGACCTATCGCTTCACCGATGGCGAGGTCGAGGCGATGAAGGAACAGGCCGCGCGCGCCGACCTTGCCTTCATGGACCGGGTCCACATCGCCTTCGCGCTCGGCAAGGCGCACGAGGACCGCAAAGAATATGCGGAAAGTTTCGCGGCTTACGAGGAAGGCAATGCGCTCAAACGCGCGCAGACGCGCTACAGCGCCGAGGCGATGAGCGAGGAGCTTGCCCGTCAGCGCGAGATGGTCACGCGCGAACTATTGGAGAGCAAGGCGGGCATGGGTCACGACGCGCCCGACCCGATCTTCATCCTCGGCCTGCCGAGGGCGGGGTCGACCCTGCTCGAGCAGATCCTCGCCAGCCATAGCCAGATTGACGGAACGTTGGAACTTCCCAACATCCTCGCGCTTGCCCACAGGCTTCGCGGAAGGCGCGTCGGCGAAAACCGCTACCCGCGTGTATTGCGCGAACTAAGCGCGGAGCAGTTGGAGAAGCTGGGGCGCGACTTCATCGCGAACACCCGCATCCACCGCCAGGGGGCGCCGTTCTTCATCGACAAGATGCCGAACAATTTCCGCCATATCGGCCTCATCCACCTGATCCTGCCCAATGCGAAGATCATCGACGCGCGGCGCGATCCGATGGACTGCTGCTTTTCCGGCTTCAAGCAGCTTTTCGCGGAAGGCCAGGAGTTCACCTACGGCCTCACCGAAATCGGGCGCTACTACGCCGACTATGTCGAGCTGATGGACCATTGGGACGCGGCCCTGCCGGGCAAGGTGCTCAGGGTGCGGCACGAGGATGTGCTCGACGATCTGGAGGGGCAGACACGGCGGATGCTCGACTATCTCGGGCTGCCTTTCGAGGAGGCGTGCCTCGACTTCCACCGGACGGAGCGCGCCGTGCGGACCGCTTCGAGCGAGCAGGTCCGCCAGCCGATCAACCGCAAGGGGCAGGGCGCGTGGAAGCCGTTCGAGCCGTGGCTGGGCGAGCTGAAAGAGGCGCTGGGCGACCTTGCGCCCCAGAAGACCTAGGCGAGCCGCGCGCCGTCCGGCACATCGCCCTGCGGCGCGGCGAGAACGATCGCACCGTCCGCATCGGGAAAGCCCAGCACCAGCACTTCGGACATGAACGGGCCGATCTGGCGCGGGGGGAAATTCACCACCGCCATGACCTTGCGCCCGACCAGAGTTTCGGGCGTGTAGTGGTCGGTGATCTGGGCGCTGCTTTTCTTTCGCCCGATCTCCGGGCCGAAATCGACCACCAGCTTGATCGCGGGCTTCCTCGCCTCGGGAAAGGGCGATGCTTCCACCACGCTCCCGGCGCGGATGTCCACGGCGAGGAAATCTTCGATTCCGATCGTCTGCATGGCAGCGACCCTAGCCGCCATGGCCCGACGCGCAAGCCCGCCCGATCAGATCGCGGAGCTGAACTTGTGCTGCGCGGCCTCGCGCCATGCGTCGAACAGGGAGGCGATCACGCGGGCGTAGGGGATGCCCTCCTGCGTGATCGCCAGCTCGAGCCCGTCGAGGCGCGCAAGGCCCCGCTCGGTGAAGGGGGCGAGGCGCCGCTGCGCCTGCGCGAACAGGCAGGGCGAGAGTTCCACCCGGCCGCGGCACAGCAATTCCTCGATCAGCCGCGCGCGCATCCGGTCTTCCGGGCTGCGGGCAACGCCGACGCTCGCCGACAGCTTTCCTTGCGAGGAAAACATCCGGTAGCGCCCGTTGTTCTTCTCGTTCTGGGCGATAAGGCCGGGAAAGCCGCTGATCGCGCTCGATCCGAAGCCGATCAGGACTTCGTTCGGGTCGCAGGTGAAGCCCTGGAAATTGCGCCGCAGCGTGCCCTCGCGGACCGCCTGTGCCATCGGGTCCGAGGGCAGGGCGAAATGGTCGAAACCGACCGCCTGATAGCCGTGGCCCGTGAGGAAGGCATAGCCCTGCTCGGCCATGGCGAAGCGGGCCTCGGCGCCCGGAAGGTCGCTTGCGTCGATCATCGTCTGGCGCGGGACCATGTGCGGGACATGGGCATAGCCGAACACCGCCACCCGGTCCGCGCCCATGCGGCGGGTCTTTTCGAGGCTGTCGCCAAGGTCGCCGCGGGTCTGGCCGGGCAGGCCGTACATGAGGTCGAAATTCATGGAGGTGACGCCGCCCGAACGCAGCCAGTCGACACTGCGGGCAATGAGGGCATCGTCCTGCTCGCGCCCGATCGCCTTCTGCAGGCGCGGGGCGAAGGTCTGCACCCCCATGCTCGCCCGCGTCACGCCGACCTCGCCCAGAGTGTGCCCCCATTCCTTGGTCATGGTGCGCGGGTCGAGCTCGATCGACCAGTCGGGATCGTCGAGCGGGAGGTGGCGGTGGAGCGCGGCGACGAGTTCGAGAAATTCGCGCGGCTCTATCGCATTGGGGCTGCCCCCGCCGAAAGCGATCCGCGTCACCCGCGTGCCTGCCGGAAGCAACCGGGCGACTACCGCGATCTCCTCATGCAGCGCGGCAAGGTAGCTTTCCACCCGGCTGCGCCGTCCGGAAGCGCCGGTGTTGCAGCCGCAGTAATAGCAGATCTTCTCGCAGAACGGGATGTGGAGGTAGAGCGAGATGTCGCCGCTCGCCCCCTCGATCGCGCGCTCGAGGCTGCCTTGGGGGAGGGGGCCGAAATCGGCGGCGGTCGGATAGCTCGTATAGCGCGGGACGGGCTTGGCGAGCAGGTCTGGATGATAAGGCCACATGACAGCCTTTAGAGCGGGCCGGGGCGCGGGGGTCTTTGCGCGAGATCAATTGTCTGCGCGCTGCCCCTTCTGGCGGTCCTTTTCACGGCAGGTCGCGGCATGGCAGCCCTTGGGATCGCACTCGCGCTGCGGCCGTTCGCCGTCGCCCAGCGGAATGGTGATCGTCCCACCGCCGCACAGCGCGACAGACAGGGTTTCGGCTTCCTGCGGGGCGGGGCCGGTAGCCAGCGGGACCAGCGCGGCGAAGGCCAAAGCCGCGCCGTTCATTCCCCGTCCTCGCGCCAGTCGTCCTTTTCGTCGTCGATCAGGATGCGGTTCGCCGCCCCGTCGAGATCGTCGTACTGCCCGTTCCTCATGCTCCAAAGGAAGGCGGCAAGGCCAAGCAGTCCCATGCCGAGCGCGATCGGGATAAGGAAGGAAAGCCCGGTCATGCCGCGTTACCCGCCGACCGGGCGAGTCGCAGCGAATTGGCGACCACGACGAGCGAGGACAGCGACATGGCGATGGCCGCGATGAGCGGGGTGACGTAGCCGAACAGGGCAAGCGGGATCGCCAGCAGGTTGTAGCCGATCGCAAAGACGAAGTTCTGCCGCACGATCCGCATGGTCGCGCGCGCGACCCAGATGGCGAGCGCGACGGGCATGAGCCTTTCGCCGATGAACACCGCGTCGGCCGCCTGCTGGCTCGCGTCCGAGGCCGTGCCCGGCGCGATCGAGGCATGGGCGGCGGCGAGTGCGGGGCCGTCATTGAGACCGTCGCCCACCATCAGCGGGCGGCGGCCTGCCTCGCGCAGGGCTTCCAGCGCGGCGAGCTTGTCCTGTGGGCTCGCGGCGGCGCGCGCCTCGAGGCCGAGTTCGCGCGCGACCTTCGTGACCGCCTCTTCGCGGTCGCCCGACAGGATGGTCGCGCCAAGTCCGGCCTTGCCTAGCGCGGCGAGGGTGTCGGCGGTGTCGGGGCGCAGCGGGTCGGCGAAAGTGAGCGTGACCGTGCGCTCGCCAACGCGCAGGCGGGTCGCGAGCAGCGCGGCCGCGTCCTCGGCCCGTTCGAGTGCGACGGGCACGCCGCCCCATTCGCCTGCAAGGCCGATCCCGCTTTCCTCGCGCAGATTGTCGACCGGCGCTGGCTCGACCCCTTCGGCCCGCAGCGCATCGGCAAGCCCGCGGCTCAGGGGATGGCGGCTCGCCTGCGCGAGGCCGAGCGCGACCGCGCGGTCCTCGGCGGACAAGCCGGAAATGTCCGGGCGGGGCTCGCCCAGCGTCAGCGTTCCGGTCTTGTCGAACAGCGCGATGTCGCATTCGGCGAGGCGTTCCAGCGCGCTCCCGTCCTTGACCAGCAACCCGCGCTTGAGCAGCGCGCCGGAGGCCACGACCTGCGCCGCCGGGACAGCGAGGCCCATCGCGCAGGGGCAGGTGATGATGAGCACCGCGATGGCGATGACGGCGGACTGGTACCAGCCTGCGCCCGCGATCATCCAGCCGACGAAGGCGAGCGCGGCGAGCGTGTGGACGACGGGGGCATAGGCGCGGCTCGCGCGGTCTGCGATGCGGACATAGGAACTGCGCGACTGGCCCGCCTCGTCCATAAGCCGGGCGATTTCGGCGATCGCGGTGTCCTCGGCCACGCGTGTCAGGCGCACGCGGATCGGCGCGCCGAGGTTGATCGCGCCGGCATGGACTATGCTGCCCTTGCCTACCGGCTCGGGCGTGCTTTCGCCGGTGAGCATGGCGTTGTCGATGCTGGAGGAGCCTTCCTCGACCTCGCCATCGGCGGCGAGCGCTTCGCCGGCGGCGACGAGCACCAGCATCCCGGGCTCGAGGTCCTGCGCGTCCACTCTCCGGGTCGCCCCGTCGGGGCCGATCACGCTGGCAGCCTTGCCCATCCGCCCCAGCAGCGCGCCGATCCCGGCGCGGGTGCGGGTGCGCATTTCCGCATCGAGCGCGCGGCCCGCGAGCAGGAAGAAGAGCAGCATGACCGCGCTTTCGAAGAAGGCGTGCTCGCCCCCGGTCACCGTCTCGTAGATGCTCAATGCGGTCGCGAGGATCACGCCGATCGAAATCGGCACGTCCATGTTGGTGCGGCGGTAGCGCAGCGCCATGAGCGCGCTGGAGAAGAACGGGCGGCCCGAATAGGCGATGACGGGCAGGGCGATGAGCGCGGAGAGCCAGTGGAACAGCTCGCGCGTCGCGCCTTCGGCGCCCGACCAGACGCTGACCGACAGCAGCATCACGTTCATCATGCCGAAGCCCGCGACGCCCAGCGCGCGCATCAGCTGCTTCTTTTCCGCCGCTTCCTGCCCCATCGGGTTGTCGGCAACCGGCTGCGCCTCGAACCCGAGTTCGCGCAGCGCCTCGACGATGCGCTCCTCCCCGAGGCCGGGCAGGTGGTGGACCGCGACCCGCTTGGACGAGAAATTGACCCGGGCGGCTTCGACGCCTTCGACTTTCGGCAGTTCGCGCTCGATCTTGGCGATGCAGCCGGCGCAGCGCATTCCGGGCACGGTAAAGCGCGCCGCGACCACCTTCGCCGCATTGTCTCTTTCAAGGGCTGCCGGAGCGTTCACCTAGAGCTCGCTTTCGCCGACCCAGACGTCGTCTCCGGCGGTGATGGTGAGGCGCATTGTCCAGCGGCCCGCATCGACCGGCGCGGTGGAGCGGTGGAGCCCGTCGGGCAGCGGATTGAAAACCAGCGTTTCGAATTGCTTCGTGCCGATCGGACGGCGAAGTTCCGCTTCGAGCCGCGCGCCTGCAGGGACATTGGCGGTTTCGACCAGAACGTGCCCGTCTTCGCCTCGGCCCGGCCTGACTTCCCAGCCCAGCGCGCGCGCCTTTTCGGCCTCGGCCAGCCAGGTGTTGAACTTCTGGCTGGCAACATAGGAATTCTCTACCACGACGCCGTGGAAGCCGCCGACGGCGCGGCTCGCCATGTAGAAATTGACTGCGGCGACGATGGCGAAGCCGCCCACCAGCACAAGCGCCATGTGGCGGCCTGTGAATTCGCCCTTGCGGCGGGTTCCTGAGCTCATCATTCGCCTCCTGGCCCGGTGAAGGTGGTTTCCTCCAGATCGCTTTCGCCCTGTTCGTCGAGCGAGGTAAGCGCGAAGGCGAATTCGCCCGGAGCGGTCCCTGCAGGCACGGTGACATAGGCGCGCACGATCTTGGTTTCATTGGCGGGCACGCTCACGACCTGGCTGGGCGCTGCGTCCTCGGCGTTGATCGCGTCGGTCCACATGACCGCGCCTGCCGGAAGGCCGGTGAGCGCCACTTCCATGTCGCGCGGGCGCGCTTCCATATTGCGTAGGCGCAGCGTGTAGGAATTGCGCACCGAGCCGTCCTTCATCAGCATGAAGGGCGGGTTGCGGTCGGGCGAGACGGTGAGGTCGGTGTGGCTGCGCGTGCCGAGCGCGAAAAGCATCGCGAGGCCAATTGCCGCCCAGACGCCGAAATAGATGAAGATGCGCGGGCGGATCAGCGCCTTCCACGCGGGCTGGGCAGGTTCGCCTGCGGCCTCTTTCTCGCATTGTTCGAGCGTGGCGTAGTCGATCAGCCCGCGCGGGCGGCCGACTTCGGCCATGACCTTGTCGCAGGCATCGATGCACAGCGCGCAGGTGATGCAGCCGATCTGCTGGCCTTCGCGGATGTCGATGCCGGTCGGGCACACCGCGACGCACATATTGCAATCGATGCAGTCGCCATATTCGTCCGGGTTCTTGGCCGCCTTCTTGACGCTGCCGCGCTTTTCCCCGCGCCAGTCCTTGTAGGTGACGATGAGCGATTTCTCGTCGAGCATCGCGGTCTGGATGCGCGGCCAGGGGCACATATAGATACACACCTGTTCGCGCATGAACCCGCCGAGCCAGAAGGTCGTGAAGGCAAGAATGCCGACGGTCGCATAGGCGACGAGCGCGGCCTCGCCGGTGAAGAAGTCCACGAACAGCGTCGGCGCGTCGGCGAAATAGAGAATCCACGCGCCGCCTGTCGCCATGCTGATGAGGAGATAGACGCTCCATTTCGACAGCCGCCGGGCAATCTTGCCCGCGGTCCACGGCGCTTTGTCGAGCCGCATACGCGCATTGCGGTCCCCGTCGAAGAAGCGGTCGACGTGCTGAAAAACGTCGGTCCACACGGTCTGCGGGCAGGCATAGCCGCACCATGCCCGGCCGACCGCGCTGGTGACGAGGAACAGGCCGATCCCGGCCATGATGAGCATTCCGGCGACGAAATAGAATTCGTGCGGCCAGATCTCGATATCGAACATATAGAAGCGGCGATTGGCGAGATCGATCAGCACCGCCTGGTCGGGGGCATAGGGTCCGCGATCCCAGCGGATCCACGGCGTGCCCCAGTAGATCGCCAGCGTGACGAGCATGACGAACCACTTGAACCGGCGGAAAGGCCCGTCAATCCGCTTGTTGTGGACCGCCTTGCGCTTTTCGTAGAGCGCGCTGGTTCCGGGTGGGGGCTGGCTCGGCGCGTGGCGCTGGGTGGCGGCCGAAGGCTTGGCCTCGGAGGGGCCCAGGGCACCGCCCCAGTCACGCCCTTCGGGCTTTGCCTTCGGCCTGTCGAGCTCTTCAGAGTTGGGCATTATTCCCTGCCTTGTTCGCCCCCCCGCCTGCGTCCGCGACCTCGTCGGAGGTCTCCATGCTTTCCTCGATCACCTCTTCGGTGGCCTCGGTCGTCTGCCCGCCGCCGCGCGAGTGGACATAGGCGGCCAGCATCTTGATCGTCACCGGATCGAGCCGGTTCGACCATCCCGGCATCACGCCGTGCCGCGGGGCGAGGATCTGGCGGCGGACATCGTCCCTCTCCCCGCCATAGAGCCAGATCGCGTCATTCAGCGCCGGAGCGCCCTGCTGCGGGTCGCCGCCGCCGTTCGGGCCGTGGCAGACCGAGCAGTTCTGCTCGAATATCTGCGCGCCCTGGGCGTTGCCGTCGGCCTTGCCCGAAAGCGAGAGGACATGGCTCGTCACCGCATCGACCTGCGCGCTGTCGAGAATGCCTTCGAAAGCTGGCATATAGGCAAGGCGCGTCTGGTTTGAACCCTCCCAGCGGATGCCGTGGTTCAGGGTGTATTCGATTTCCTCGAGCGTGCCGCCCCAGATCCAGTCATCGTCGTTGAGGTTGGGATAGCCGTATTCCTCGTAGCCCGCCGCGCCCGCGCCGTGGCACTGGACGCAGTTGACCTTGAACGCGGCCGCGCCCCCGGCGATCGCCTGGCTCATCAGTTCGGGCGAGGCGGCAAGCTTGTCGAGATCGGTCGCCGCGATCCGCTCGAACGTGTCGCGCCGGGCAAGCTCGGCCGCGCTCATTTCCTTCGCGAGCTGGCCGCGGCTCGACCAAGCGAGCACGCCTTCGGTCGCCTGGCTGACCATCGGCCAGGCCGGATAGAGCACGACATAGACCGCCGCCCACGCGACCGTCGCATAGAAGGTCCACAGCCACCAGCGCGGCAGGGGCGTGTTGAGCTCCTCGATGCCGTCCCATTCGTGGCCGACGGTTTCGGTGCCGGTCGGTTCGTCGATGCGCTTTTGTTCAGACATCACTGTCGTCCTTGAAAATCGAATGCTTGGCCGCGTCCACATGGCGGCCGGCGCCGGGGCGGAAATGCCACAGGCACAAGATGAGATAGAGCGCGACAATCACCACCAGCCCGTAGCTGTCGGCGAAGTGGCGCAGGGTTTCGTAGAAGCTCACCGGCCCTTCTCCTGCGCCAATTCCTCCTGTGCGGCGACGCTGTCGACATCGACCAGCGTGCCGAGCATCTGGAGATAGGCGACGAGCGCGTCCATCTCGGTCACGACATTCGGATTGCCGTCGAAATCGCGCACCTGCGTCTTGGGATAGCGTTCTTCGAGATCGCCCGCGTCGAGATCGGGATCGGCCTGCGCGAAGAGGTCGGTTTCCGCCATCTCGATGTCGATGTCCGAATAGGGCACGCCCACCCGCCTGAGCGCGGTAAGGGTTGCCGAGGCGTCCGGCACTTCGAGCGGGGTTTCAGCGAGGAAGGAATAGGGCGGCATGATGCTTTCCGGCACCACCGAGCGCGGGTCGATCAGGTGCTGGACGTGCCAGGCATCCGAATAGCGCCCGCCCACACGCGCAAGGTCCGGCCCCGTGCGCTTCGAGCCCCACTGGAAGGGGTGATCGTACATCGATTCAGCGGCAAGGCTGTAATGGCCATAGCGTTCGACCTCGTCCCGGAAGGGGCGGATCATCTGGCTGTGGCAGACATAGCAGCCTTCGCGGATGTAGATGTCGCGGCCCGCCTGCTCGAGCGGGGTGTAGGGGCGCATCCCTTCCACTTCCTCGATCGTGTTGTCGATCCAGAACAGCGGGGCGATCTCGACCACCCCCCGATCGCCACCGTCACGAAAGTCGCGGCGGCGAGCAGGGTGATGTTCTTCTCGAGCTTCTTGTGGCCCTCGAAGGGTTCTTTCTTCGGTGTGTCGTTGCTCATCGTATCAGTCCCGGTGAGAGCGTTATTCGGCGGGTTCTGCCTGGGGGCCGGCGATCGGGCGGTCGGCCTCCTCGTCGTGCGGGGTGTCGCCCATCGGCGCTTCCTCGCGCTGGTGGCCCGCGATGGTCATCCAGATGTTGTAGGCCATGATGATCGCCCCGGAGAGGTAGAGAAGGCCGCCGAAAGCGCGCATCCAGTACATCGGGTTCAAGGCCGCGACGGTGTCGATGAAGCTGTTCACCAGGTAGCCGTCAGAGCCGTATTCGCGCCACATCAGGCCCTGCGTGATCCCGGCGACCCACATCGAGGAGGCGTAGAACACGATCCCCAGCGTCGCGAGCCAGAAGTGCCAGTTGATCATGCGAAGGCTGTAGAGCCGCTCCTTCTGCCACAGCCGCGGCACGAGGAAGTAGACGCAGGCGAAGGTGATCATCCCGTTCCAGCCCAGAGCGCCGGAATGGACGTGGCCGATGGTCCAGTCGGTGTAGTGCGACAGCGAGTTCACCGCCTTGATCGACAGCATGGGCCCCTCGAAGGTGCTCATCCCGTAGAAGGCGAGCGCCAGGACCATCATGCGGATGATCGGATCGGTGCGGACCTTGTCCCAGGCGCCGTTCAAGGTCATCAGCCCGTTGATCATCCCGCCCCAGGACGGCATCCACAGCATGATCGAGAACACCATGCCCAGCGTCTGCGCCCAGTCGGGCAGCGCGGTGTAGTGGAGGTGGTGCGGACCCGCCCAGATGTAGAGGAAGATCAGCGACCAGAAGTGGATGATCGACAGCCGATAGGAATAGACCGGCCTGTTCGCCTGCTTGGGTACGAAGTAATACATCATCGCGAGGAAGCCGGCGGTCAGGAAGAAGCCAACCGCATTGTGGCCGTACCACCACTGGGTCAGCGCATCCTGCACGCCTGCGAAGGCGGAATAGCTGCGCGTGCCCAAGAGGCTCACCGGCATGGCGAGGTTGTTGACCACGTGCAGCATCGCGATCGTCACGATGAAGGCGAGGTAGAACCAGTTGGCGACGTAGATGTGCGGCTCGTGCCGGCGCAGCAGCGTGCCGACGAAGACCGCGAGATAGGCGACCCACACGATCGTCAGCCACAGGTCGACGTACCATTCGGGCTCGGCATATTCGCGGCTCTGGGTAATGCCAAGAAGGTAGCCGGTCGCAGCCAGCACGATGAACAGCTGGTAGCCCCAGAAGACGAAACGGGCGAGGCCGGGGAAGGCGAGCGTGGTGCGGCAGGTGCGCTGGACGACGTAGAAGCTGGTGGCGATCAGCGCATTGCCGCCGAAAGCGAAGATCACCGCGCTGGTGTGCAGCGGGCGCAGCCGGCCGAAATTGAACCACGGCTCGAAATTGATCCAGGGATAGGCGAGCTGGACCGCGATCACCACGCCCGCCAGCAGGCCGGCAAGGCCCCAGAATATCGTCGCGATCACGCCCCAGCGCACGATGTCGTCATCGTAGCGTGACGGTCCGGGCGGCATCTTGAAGATGCTCTGCGCCTTCGCCATCGGATCGTAGCTGTTGAGCGTGACCACGATCAGGATCAGCGCGACGGCCGCGATGATCCCCATGTGGACGGCGAATCCGGCATCCTGCGCGCCCGCGATGGCGGCGATGGATGCGAGGAGGACAAGGGCCCAGATTCCGAGCCGGCTGAGTACTGCTTCCATGATTATACGATCCCTTCCGTCAGCGCGGCGTTACGCGCCCCCGTGTCTTCCTTAATTGATCTGGATCAAGTTTTGAACGTTTCATTCCGCGACTGACCCGTCCCGGCTTCTTCGGCCAGGGCTTCGAGGTCGGTGAAGCGCACGATCGATCGCCCCTCGGTTTCGACCAGCCCCGCCTCGCGCAGGTCGGAGAACTGGCGGCTGACCGTCTCGATCGTAAGGCCGAGACTGTCGCCGATGTCGCGTCGGCTCATCGGCAGCGAAATCTCGCACGCCCCGCAGGTGCAGCCCGCGAGGCGTTCGGCCATGGAGACGAGGAAATCGGCGATCCGCTGGCGTGCCGAGCGGTGTCCGAGCTGCATCATCTTGGTCCGGCTGCGGTGCAGCGCCTGAAGCGAGCGGGCGAGGACCGAGCGCAGGATCACCGGATCGTCCTGCGCCACGTCGAGGAAGGTGTCGGAGGCGAACACCACCACTTCGAGGTCATTGAGCGCGACGAGCCGGAAATCGCCGTCCGACTGGCGCAGGACCGAAATCATGTCGCCCGCGAAATGGAAGGCGAGGACATGGTTGTGCGAGCGGCCCGAATCCCCACTCGCTTCGCCGGCCTCTCCCGCGCCCCGGCTGGCGGCGGATTGCCCAACCAGCTTGGCCGCGCCCGAGGCGACGAAGACGAGTCGGTCGCCGTGCGGATCGGCGGCGAGCTCCTCGCCCTTGGGGATGAAGCGATATTCGCCGACCTCGCACAAACGGCCCGCGGTCGGCGAGGCGCCATGGCCACCCGGCATGGCATCGCGGAACGCGGCCAGTCCGTTTCTCTCGGCGGATTCGAGAAGTGTCGCCATAACGTGGCCCCGTCTGCCCCGCGCCGCCGCCTTCGTCTTTGATCCCGATCAAGCACACGGGTTTCGCGCTTTTGATCGGGATCAATGAGGCGCGCTTTTTCCTGCGGCAATCGGCGGCCATCGGCAGCAAGCATCCTGGGTCGCGGAGGGCGGCCACTGCTGCCTTCACAGGGAAGAAGGACAAATGAAAACACTCCTGATGATCACGGGCGCCGCTCTCGCGCTCGCAGCCACCCCCGCCGCCGCGCAGGACAGTAATGACCGGGCGGGCGACATCCAGTTCAAGCTGCTCGGCACCGCGGTCCTCCCCGACGGCGAGATCGACCAGGTCAATGTCGACATCGTCGGCCTGCCCGCGAACACGCAGACCGCGGCGAGCGACAATTTCGTGCCGACCATCGCGGTCGAGTATTTCGTGACCGACAATTTCTCTATCGAAACGATCGCAGGGATGACCCAGCACGATGTCGATGCGGTCTCCGGCCTGCCCGGCGCGGAACTGGTGTCCGATGCGCAGCTGATCCCGGCGACGGTGACGGCCAAGCTCCACTTCGACCTCGGCGACAGTGTCAAGCCCTATGTCGGTGCGGGTCCGGCCTATTTCCTGTGGGTCTCGGACAAGCCGGGCGCGGCGACGATCCCGCTCGGCGTGACCGACACCGACCTCTCCGACGAACTGGGCCTTGCCCTGCAGGCGGGCGTCGACGTGTCGATCGGCGACGGGGGCTTCGGCCTGACGCTGGATGCCAAGCGCTATTTCATCGGCACGACCGCGCGCTGGTTCGCCGGCAACACGCTGGCGATCGAAACCGAGCACAATCTTGACCCCTGGGTTCTCTCGGCGGGCGTTGCCTACCGCTTCTGATCCCCAGGCAGCTCCGAGAAAAGGCCCCGTCGGCAATGCGCCGGCGGGGCCTTTTTCGTAACGCGTTCTCCCGGACCGGCACCTGATGGGAGAGGAGGCGGCGCTGGTCCGGAAGCCTTGCGAGCGGGGAATCAGAAATTGTAGCGGGTGGAAAATTGCAGGCGCTGCAGGTTGCCCGTGCGCCCGTCCTCGAGCATTCGCTCGGCGTAAAGCAGCTCAACCCCGAAATCGAGCGGGGCTACCGGGGTCCAGATCAGGTTGGCAAAGGCGTTCCAGCTTTCATCGCTGACCTGGTCGGTCGTGAACATCACCGGGTTGTCGGCCTTGAAATAGGCAGCCCCGATATTGCTGCGCAGCTTGTCGTCCCACAGGTGCCTGAGGGCGGCAAAGCCCGCATAGGTCGCGATCGGGTCGAGATTTCCCTCGTCGTCGATCGCGGCATCGTTGACGATGTTGACCCCGACATAGCGCCCGATCCCGTCGCCATAGGATGCGCTGAACCTCAGATCGTCGCGCTTGCCGAGGTTGAGCTTGCCCGACAGCGCCACGCCATAGCCCAGCGCGCTGTCACTGCCCGTGCCGAAATCGTCGTCCGAGATGTTGAGCGAGCGCGCGATCCCCGCAAGGCTGACCCGCCCCCAGTCGCCGGTCCAGTTGTACTTGGCGACGAAGTCCGGGAGCGTGTCGTCGCCCGCCTCGATCCGGCGTCCGGCGCGGTCGGTGACGACGGTTTCCGGCTGTTCGACGGCGAGTTGCAGCCCGCCCTTGGTCCAGCGCACCATCGGTTGCCGGTTGAACAGCGTGCCCGGCGTGACGCCGATGAAGTCCACGCTGTCGGGCAATGCTCCGACGTCCATGAAGGTCGACCACGCCTGCCCGATCAGCCAGTTGTCATAGGTGATGAAGCCCTGCCGGATGCGCGGCACGAAGCTGTTCGAAACTCGCTCGTCGCCGCCGTCGGTGACGAGGAAATCGAGCTCGATATGCGACTTGAGCTTATGCTCCGCCCCGACATCGGTCGCGGTGTTGAAGATGAAGCGGGTCTGGCGGGCGGAAAAATTCGTGTCGAACCCGCTCGCCTCGCCGCCTACGGGGATCGCTCCGGGCACCAGAAAATCGCGCAGGATCGAGGTGGCCGGCAATTGCCCGCCGCTGGTGCGCTGGGTCATGGCATCGACCTTGACGTAGCCCGAATAGGCGACGGTGGTCTTGCCCATGCGAAAGCCGCGGTCCTCCTGCTCGGGCGGCTCGGCGATCTGCTGCGCGAGTTCGGCCTGGCGGTCCTTGAGCTGCTGCGTCGCGGCGAGCAGGGCGGCGCCTTGCTGGCGCATCTCCTCGCGCTGGGCGGTGATCTCGCTTTCCTGCGCCCGGTGCGAATCCGCCTCGGCATCGAGCCGCTCGATCAGCCCTTCGACGAGGCGTTCGAGCCGGTCGAGCCGGTCCTCGACGCTCGCCTCCTGTGCCAGCGCCGGGGTCGCGGTAAGGCAGGTCGCCGCCATCAACGCCGTGCGCGTGAGGCGAAAAAGTCCCCCGTTCGTCATTCTTCCATCTCCCCGTCCGTCCTTGTTTTGACCGGGAGGGATGCCGCGGGCGCCGCCAGCGGGCCAGTTAGCGGAACGTCGTAAGACCTTTGTCTGAGGGCGCGCGCGGTGTAGCCTGCGCTAAAACGCGCGAGAGAGACGAGGGAGAAGCGCCATGATCCACGCCGTAGAGCGGCCGAAATCGGACAAGCCCACGCATTGCGTGTCGGAGCAATACAACGCGATGTATCGCCGTTCGATAGAGGATCCGGACGGCTTCTGGCTCGAACAGGCCGAACGGCTCGACTGGTTCGCCGCTCCGAGCAAGGGCGGCGAATGGTCGTGGGATCCGGTCGATATAAAATGGTTCGCGGACGGCTCGCTGAACCTGTGCCATAACGCGGTCGACCGGCACCTCGACACGCGGGGCGAGGAAACCGCGATCATCTTCGAGCCCGACGATCCTGCACAGCCCGGCCGCACGCTGACCTACCGCGACCTCCACGGGGAGGTCGTTCGCATGGCGAATGCGCTCAAGGCGATGGGCGTCAAGAAAGGCGACCGGGTCACGATTTATATGCCCATGATCGTCGAGGGCGTCACCGCGATGCTCGCCTGCGCGCGCATCGGGGCGGTGCATTCGGTGGTCTTCGGCGGCTTCTCGCCCGAGGCGCTCGCAGGGAGGATCGAGGACTGCAACAGCCGCTTCGTCGTCACCGCCGACGAGGGCCTGCGCGGCGCGAAGCGCGTGCCGCTGAAGGCCAATGTCGATGCGGCGCTGGCCGAACCTGATCACGATACCCCCATCGACGGGATGCTCGTCGTCCGCCACACTGGTGCGGACATTCCCATGACCGAGGGCCGCGACCACTGGTTCCACGAGGTCGCGAGCGACGCGGACTGCCCGTGCGAGCCGATGGCCGCGGAAGACCCGCTGTTCATCCTCTACACCAGCGGGTCGACCGGCAAGCCCAAGGGTGTGCTGCACACCACCGGCGGCTATGGCGTGTGGACCGCGACGACCTTCCACTATGTGTTCGACTACCAGCCGGGCGAAATCTACTGGTGCACCGCCGATATCGGCTGGGTCACCGGGCACAGCTACATCGTCTACGGCCCGCTGATGAACGGGGCGACCAGCCTCGTGTTCGAAGGCGTGCCGAACTATCCCGACCACGGCCGCTTCTGGGACGTGGTCGACAAGCACAAGGTCAATATCCTCTACACCGCGCCCACCGCGATCCGCGCCCTGATGCGCGAGGGCGATCATCACGTGACGAGCCGCGACCGTTCCTCGCTCCGCCTGCTCGGTAGCGTGGGCGAGCCGATCAATCCGGAAGCCTGGCGCTGGTATTTCGATGTCGTGGGCGAGGGGCGCTGCCCCATCGTCGACACCTGGTGGCAGACCGAGACGGGCGGCGTGATGATCACGACACTCCCGCAGGCGCACGACATGAAGCCGGGAAGCGCGGGCCTGCCGTTCTTCGGGATCAAGCCGCAGCTCGTCGACAACGAGGGCGCGGTCCTCGACGGCGAGACTGAGGGCAACCTGTGCATCACGGCAAGCTGGCCCGGACAGGCGCGCACGGTCTACGGCGACCACGAACGCTTCGTTCAGACCTATTTCACCACCTACAAGGCAAAGTATTTCACAGGCGACGGGTGCAAGCGCGACGCGGACGGGTATTACTGGATCACGGGCCGGGTCGATGACGTCATCAACGTCTCGGGCCACCGCATGGGGACTGCCGAGGTCGAAAGCGCTCTGGTGCTCCACCCCAAGGTCGCCGAAGCCGCTGTGGTCGGCTATCCGCACGACATCAAGGGGCAGGGCATCTACTGCTACATCACGTTGAACGCGGGCGAGGAAGGCTCGGACGAGCTTTACGCCGAGCTGCGCCAATGGGTCCGGCAGGAAATCGGCCCGATCGCGACGCCCGACCACATCCAGTTCACCGACGGCCTGCCCAAGACCCGCTCGGGCAAGATCATGCGGCGAATCCTGAGGAAGGTCGCCGAGAACGATTACGGCTCATTGGGCGACACCTCGACGCTGGCTGATCCCTCGCTGGTCGACCGGCTGATCGACGGGCGCCGGAACCGCTGAGGCGCCCGGCGATGCGGGTCATCATCGCCGACGACCACCCGCTCTTTCGCGCGGCGCTGCGCCATGCGGTGTCGCGGGTGTGGGACGGGGCCGAGGTGGTCGAGGCGAGCAGCGCTGCCGAGGCGCGCGCCGCGCTCGGCGGTGGCGGGAGCGGGGGCGGGGCCGAGGCGCTGCTGCTCGACCTCCACATGGAGGATTCGAACGGGCTTTCGGTCCTGATGGACCTGCGGCAGGATTTCCCCGCGCTGCCGATCGCGATCGTCTCGGGCAGCGAGGAGCCGCGCATCTACGCCGCCGCGCGGCAACTGGGCGCGGCGGGGTTCATTCCCAAGTCCTCGAGCCTCGATGAAATGCGCGCGGCGCTCGCCGCCGTGCGCGAGGGCGACAGCTGGTTTCCCGAAAACGCCGGCGAAGAGGACGAGGACCTTGCCCGCATGGCGAGCCTCACCCCCGCCCAGCGACGCATACTCGGCAGCGTGCGGCAGGGGCTGCTCAACAAGCAGATCGCCCACGAACAGGACATCAGTGAGGCGACGGTCAAGGCGCATATAACCGCGATCTTTCGCAAGCTGGGGGTCGGCAACCGCACGCAGGCGGTGCTGCTGGCAGCAAAGCTCGACGTCGATCAGCCCGTCACCGATTCGCCTGCCGACTCCGCCACCGCCTGAGCACCGCGCTCCGACCGGCCGCGCGCAAGGCACATCGAAATGAGCGCGCGCAGGGCCGCGGGCGAACCCGGCTTGAGCAGGCGATCGGCCTCCATCCGCGCGGCGGCCGCCTCGGTTTCCTTGGACGCTTCGGCGGTGAGCAGTATCGCCGGAGGACGCGCTTCCCATTTCCGGCATAGCGCTTCATAGGTCGCATCGCCCCGGTCCTCGTCGTCTAGGCGGTAGTCCATGATGACCACGTCGGGGAGGGGCACGTCGATCGCGGCGGCGCGCGAGGCGGCGCAGGCGACCTCCAGCCCCCATTTGCCGAGCAGGGCCGCGGTCGCGGCGAGCGCTGCGGGATCATTGTCGACCACCAGCACGCGCGCCTCGGCGAGCTTTGCGGGCGTGCGGCGCGCGAGTGCGGGCGCGGTCGCTTGCCGCGCGCGCCATTCGAGCACGTGCATATGGAGCGCGAAGCGGCTGCCCCGGCCGGGCTGTGACCGCGTCTCGACCTCGATGCCGAGCAGCCGCGTCGCCCGCCGCACGATCGCGAGGCCGAGGCCCAGCCCCTCGCGGTCGGTCGAAGCGCCGCGGTTGAATTCCTCGAAAATCGCATCGCGGTCGGCTTCGGCGATGCCGCGACCGGTGTCGTGGACACACAGGAGCACCCGCTCGCCCGCGCGGCGCACGCCGAGGAGGACACCGCCATGCTCGGTATAGCGCACCGCGTTGCTGACGAGATTGCGCAATATGCTGGTGAGCAGCGCGCGGTCGGTCATCGCCCAGGCGCTGGTCCGCACCCGGCCGAGTGTCAGGCCCTTCGCCGCCGCCTGCACCGCGAATTCGCGCTCGACCTCGGCGAAGACCTCGTCGAGCGCGACGGGTTCGAGTTTCGGCTCGATCCCGCCGCTGTCGAGCTTCGAGATGTCGAGCAGGGCGCGGATCAGGCGGTCGGCGGAACTGATCGCCCCGTCGAGGTCGTGGACCAGGCTTTCGAGGTTCCGCTCCCCGGAGACTTCCTCGCCCAGCGCCGAAGCGAACAGGCGCGCGGCGTTCAAGGGCTGGATGAGGTCATGGCTGGCCGCGGCCAGGAAGCGGGTCTTGGAGCGGGTCGCGGCGGCCAGAGCCTCGTTCGCCTCGATCAGCTGGCGGGTGCGCTCGGCGACCTTTTCCTCCAGCGCCTGTTCGGCCCGGCGGTCGGCGGTGATGTCGGTGTAGCTCGTCGTGTATCCGCCACCCGGCGTGGGTGAGCCGATGATCCGCAGGATGCGCCCGTCTGCCTGTTCGCGCTCGATCCGGTGCTCGCGCCCTTCGCGCATATAGGCGAGGCGGCGTTCGACCTGCTCTGCGATTTCGCTTTCAGGGAGCGCCCCGCGCTTGAGGTTGAACCGGATCAGTTCGGCGATCGGAGTGCCGACGCTGACGAGCCCTTTGGGCAAGTCGAAGATCGCCTCGTAACGGCTGTTCCACGCGACAAGGCGCATTTCGGAATCGACCAGAGCGATGCCGGTGTCGATGTTCTCGATCGCGATCTGGAGCAGGTCGCCGCTGAAGGAAAGCCGCTTCGAGGTCTCGTCGAACATGGCGACGACTTCGGGAAGCGAGATCGGCTCCCCCTCCGCCCAGGATGCCATCAGCATCCGCGCGGACGGCGTGCCGACGACGCCCGAAATGGCCCGCTCGGCGAGTTCGATCGCCTCGCTGTCGACCGGGTCGCTCGCGCGCCTGTCCGTTCCGAGCGAGGCGATCGCCTGGCGGGCGCGCTCCGGCCCGATGAACTGCGCGAGCAGGGCGTTGAGGTCGGTCATGCGCATCCGGGTGGCCGGGGCGGGGCGAGCGCCGGGGCTGGGTGTGCCGACGAAGGCGGCGGCCTGCGTGCGGTCGAGCAGGCTGTCGCGGAACAGCGCAGAGGCCGCCCAGTAGGCAAGCGCATTGCCGCCGAGCGAGAGCGCCACGCCCGAAACCAGCGGATCGGGATGGATAGCGAGGACCGGCACGGCGCCGCTCGCGAGCGGGAACAGCAGCAGGGCCGCCCAAGCGGCAAAGCCGACCCCGAGCCCGACCAGCATCCCCGCCCGGTTGCCCGCCCGGCTTATCATGCCGAACACCAGGCCGGGCGCGAATTGCGCGACTGCGGCGAAGGCGATCGTGCCGAGCCCTGCAAGGTTCGGGATCGCGCCCAGCGCGAGGGAGAAGGCATAGGCCGCCGCCAGCAGCAAAGCGCTCACCACCCGCCGCGTCAGCAGCAGACGCCGCGCGAGGCCGCCGCGGCCCGCGGGCGCTGCGAAGGCGCGGCGGAACAGGGCAGGGGCGACGAGGTCGTTGGTTATCATGGTCGAGAGCGCCACGCTCGCCACCACGATCATCCCCGCCGCCGCCGAGAACCCGCCGAGAAAGACGAGCAGGGCGAGCGCACCGTTGTCGCTCGCCATCGGCAGGGCGAGGACGATGGTGTCGGGATCGGTCCCCGCCGGGAGCACGGCGAGCCCGGCGAGAACGATCGGCACCATGACAAGCGCGGTGAGCGCGAGATAGGCGGGGAAGACCCATCGCATCGCTGGGCCGGCGCGTTCCGAAGGCGCCTCGACGAAGGCCATGTGGAACTGGCGCGGCAGGCAGAGCGCGGCGCAGGCGGCGATCAGGGTGAGGACGGCAAATCGTGCGTCGATCTGGTCAAGGGCAAACACGGGCGGGCCCGGCAGGGGCGGCGTGCCTTCGCTCGCCAGCAGCACCAGCGCCAGCCCCGCGACGGCAAGCAGTGCGACGAGCTTTACGACCGCCTCGAGCGCGATGGTCAGCACGAGGCCCGCATTGTTGCCCGCGCTGTCCGCCCGGCGCGAGCCGAACAGGATCGCGAACAGGGCCATGACCGCCGCCATCGCCGCGACCAGCTCCTCCGCCCCGATCCGGCTGTCGAGCCCGGGTGAAAGCACCACGAGCGAGGCGGCGAGCGAGCGCAGTTGCAGCGCCATGTAGGGCAGCGCGCCGAGAGTCGCGATCACCGTCACCGCGGCTGCGACTCCCGCGCTCTTGCCGTAGCGGGCGGAAAGGAAATCCGCGATCGAGGTCGAATGCTGTGCCTTGGCCTGCGCCAGCACCTTTCGCACGAGCCCGAAGCCCAGCGTGAAGACAAGGATCGGGCCGAGATAGATCGGGAGGTATTCGAGCCCCCCGCTCGCCGCCGTGCCGACCCCGCCGTAGAAGGTCCAGCTCGTGCAATAGACTGCAAGGCTGAGGCCATAGACCCACTCGCCGCTTGCCGCGCCGGCGTGATCTGCCCTGCGGTCGCGCCAAGCGGCGAGCCAGAACAGCCCGGCCAGATACAGGCTTGCAGCCGCGATCGCGGCGACGAACATCATCGCTCCCGTCTCCCGCGCGCGAGGCTACGCGAAAATGGCGGATGCGCAAACTTGAAAGGGCGCCGTCTTCCTGCGGGAAGGCGGCGCCCTCTCGGCGACCCTTCGGGCTTTATCAGTGCGCGTGCGCGTCGCCGGCGCCGCGCGGCACGCGGATCGAATCGACCAGTGCGCGGACATCTTCGGGCGTGCGCCTGGTCATGCTCGCCACCGCGATCGCGACGCCGAAATTGACCAGCATCCCGATCACCCCGATACCTTCGGGCGAGATGCCGAAGAGCCAGTTGTCCGCCACGTTCAGATCGGGTGCGAGCAGCTTGAAGTAGAGGATGTAGGAGAAGGTGAAGACCAGCCCCGATACCATCCCCGCAATCGCACCTTCCTTGTTCATCGACTTGAAGAAGATGCCCATGAAGATCGCCGGGAAGAGGCTCGATGCGGCAAGGCCGAAGGCGAAGGCGACGACCTGCGCGACCCAGCCCGGCGGATAGATGCCGAGATAGCCCGCCACCAGGATCGCCGCCGTCGCCGCCCCGCGCGCCGCCAGCAGCTCGTTCTTGGCCGAGATGTCGGGCTTGAAGGTCGATTTGAGCAGGTCGTGGCTGACCGAGCTCGAAATCACCAGCAGCAGCCCCGCCGCCGTGGAAAGCGCCGCGGCAAGCCCGCCCGCCGCCATCAGGGCGATGACCCAGCCGGGCAGGTTCGCGATTTCCGGATTGGCGAGCACCATGATGTCGCGGTCGACGTAGACCTCGTTCTCGGTATCGGGATTGGGCGTGTTGGCAACTACCCGTTCGCCCGAAGGTCCGCGCTCGCCGGTGAATTCGGGCTTGCCTTCGAAAGCCTCGCCCGCGCGGTACTGCATGACCCCGTCGCCGTTCTTGTCCTGCCAGGCGATAAGGTCGGCGCCTTCCCAGTTGGTGAACCAGTCCTCGGCCTGTTCGTAGGGCGTGCCGTTGGTCTTATCGATGAAGTTGTAGATTCCCATCGCCCCGATCGCAGGGGCCGTGGTGTAGAGCAGCGCGATGAAAACGAGCGCCCAGCCCGCGGATTTGCGAGCATCGGATGCCTTGGGCACGGTGAAGAAGCGCACGATGACGTGCGGCAGCCCGGCCGTGCCGACCATCAGGGCGAGCGTGATGCAGAACATATCGATCGTGCTCTTGCGCCCCTCGGTGTAGGCTCCGAAGCCAAGGTCGACGAGCACGTTGTCGAGTTTCGCCAGCATATATTGCCCGGACCCGTCATTGACCTCGGACCCGAGGCCCAGCTGCGGCACGGGATTGTCGGTCAGCATGAAGCTGATGAAGAAGGCCGGCACCATGTAGGCGCAGATCAGCACGCAATATTGCGCAACCTGGGTGTAGGTGATCCCTTTCATCCCGCCGAGCACGGCATAGACGAAGACGATCCCCATGCCGATGATGACGCCCATGGTGATGTCGACTTGCAGGAACTGGGAAAAGACGATCCCGACCCCGCGCATCTGGCCCGCGATATAGGTGAAGCTGATGAAGATGAGGCAGATCACCGCCACCACGCGCGCGGTCTTGGAATAGTAGCGCGTGCCGATGAAATCGGGGACGGTGAACTGGCCGAACTTCCTGAGGTAAGGCGCGAGCAGCAGCGCCAGCATGACGAAGCCGCCGGTCCAGCCCATGAGATAGACGCTCGCGTCGTAGCCCATGAAGGCGATGAGCCCGGCCATCGAAAGAAAGCTCGCCGCGCTCATCCAGTCGGCGGCGGTGGCCATGCCGTTGACGACCGGGTTCACCCCGCCGCCCGCGACGTAGAATTCCTTGGTGGAGCCCGCGCGGCTCCACAGCGCGATCCCGATATAGAGCGCGAAGCTCGCGCCGACGAAGAGGTAGATGAGTGTCTGCGTTTCCATGGGTATTCGCCCCCTCAGTCGTCGAGATCGTATTTGCGCTCGATCTGCTTCATGCGGAAAACATAGAAGAAGATCAGCGCGATGAAGACGTAGATCGAACCCTGCTGGGCGAACCAGAAACCGAGCGGGTATCCGCCGAGCATGAACTGGTCGAGGAAGTCGCGCAAAAGGATCCCCGCGCCGAAGGAGCAGGCGAACCAGATCGCCATGAGCGCCACCAGCAGGCGCAGGTTCTCGCGCCAATAGGCACCTTCCGCCGCATTGGTCGTCCCGGTTTCGCTCTCGGGCGCAGCCTCGGTGTCCTTGTGAAGATCGCCGGGATCGGCGCCCGGCCCCGTGTCCGTCATGCCCGTGTCTGTCATGTGTCCTCCCCTGTCTCGCCTGTCGGTCGTGCCGCAGTGTGCCTTGAAGGCTAGGCGAGGCGGGACGGCGGGGGGAGAGCGACTTTAGTCTTAGCTCAAATCGCCTCGAGCGTGCCGAGCGTCACGCCCGCGGGAAGGCGCGAAAGCTGGGCCTGGAACAATTCGGCCGCCGCGATCGCGTCGGTCAGCGCGTCGTGTGCGGCGTATTCGGGCAGGCCGTAGCGCGCACGGGCTGGGCCGAGGCGGTAGGCTTCGCTGCCCGTCAGGCCGGGATTGAGATGCTGTTCGAGCCGCAAGGTGCAGATCGCGCGGGGCGGCACGGCGTGTCCGAACACCGCGCGCGTCGCATCGCCGAGCGCGGTGCGCTCGATCGCGGCGGCATGGGCGACCATCACCCGGCCCGCGAGCGCGCCGACGAGCCGTTCGATCACCTCGCCGAGCGGCTCGCCCGCCCCAGCGCGCTCCTCGCCGATGCCGTGGATCGTCACCGCCTTGCGGTCGAGTGTCGCATCGCTGCGGATGTCGCAGGAAACCGCTTCGGCCAGCGGGATGGCTGCAGCGGTGAAGGGGGTCCATCCGGCCTGCAGCAGGTGCGCGCCGCGCCTCAGCCCGTCGAGTTCGAAATCGAGCGCGAGCAGCGGCGCCTCGCGCACCGGGCAGTCCTCGCCGGGCCAGTCGGCAGCGGCATAGGCGGCGAGCGGGGCGACGCCGGACCGGGCGAGCGCCGCCAGCTCGCGCTCGAGCCGCCAGCGGGAGAAAAGGCTCACGCGATCCCGCCTGCAAGGTTGCGCCTGAGCGAATCGAGCCCGCGCCGGATCACCGCGAAGGCGTCCTTGAGATAGTCGCGTTCGAGCGGGGAAAGGTCGTCCGGGGCGATCCTGTTGGATGGCTCCTCGCCGCGCCCGATCGCGGCGGCCTGGCGCGCGATCCTGAGGTCGTTCACGAACAGCATCGCGTCGGCAAGGCTGCGCGCGTCCTCGCGGGCGAGCCGCCCGGCCGCCGCCAGTGCCTCGAGCCGGGCGATGGTCCCGACCTCCGCGATGCCCTCCGCCAGCGCGAGCGTGCGGGCAATGTCCACCACCGGCATGATCGCCTGGGCCTTGGCATCGAATACCCGCGTCCCGTCCGCCCCGCGTTCGAGCACGAGATTGCGGAAAATGCCGAGCGGCACGCGCGCGCGCAGGGCATCGCGCGCGAGGTAGCTGACGAACAGCGGGCTGGCGCGGCACGCCTCGACCACGTCCTCGCGTAGCGATGCGGCGAGCCCCGCTTCGCCGTGAAGGCAGCGAAGGTCGAAGAAGATCGTCGCTTTGAGCACCGCGTCCTCGTCGGGCCGGTCGATCCAGTGTTCGTAACGCTTGCGCCAGTCCGACAGGCGCAGCCGCTGGCGCGCCTCCTGCGCCATGATGCCGCCCTTGCAGAAGGCATAGCCGCATTGATCGAGCAGGCTGCACAACCGCCGCGCGAAGGCTTCGAACCAGTCCTCGCCGCCCGCATCGCATTCATCGGCGAGGATCAGCCCGTTGTCCTGATCCGAGCCGACCAGTTGTTCCTCCCGCGCGAGCGAGCCGAACGCCACCAGTGCATAGGCGCAAGGCGGCGGTCCGCGGCCCTCGGCTTCCATTTCGCGTTCGACGATCGCCGCCGCCAGGCGGTGGACCGCGTCGCCAAGTGCCGAGGTGAAGCGCATCGCCTGCACCGCATGGACTCCCGATCCGACCATCGCCGCGAAAGCCTGCGGGATGACCCGCGCGGCCTCGACCAGTTCGCCCGCGTCGCGCGCGCGGGCGATCGCCAGCCCCGTGTCGATCGCGCTGTTGCCGAGGCTTGCGAGGATGTCGGTCGCGCTCAGGATGCCCGCCAGCGCGCCCGAGTCATCGACCAGCGGGACATGGCGAAATCCGCCGCGCGCCATCATCGTCATCGCCTCGGCGAGCGCGCTGTCGGGCGACAGCGTCTGCGGCTGCGGGGTCATCGCCTCGCCGACAGGGCGGGCGAGGTCCATGCCCTGCGCCACCACCCGGCTGCGCAGGTCCTTGTCGGTGAAGATGCCGACCAGCGCGCCGCCTTCGCAGATCGCGAGCGTGCTGACGCCTTGCGCGTGCATCAGGCGCACGGCATCGAGGATCGAGGTCGCCGGGTCCGCCGTCACCGGCTCGCGCCGGCCCACGAGCTCGCCCACCCGTCGCGCGCCCAGCTCGAAGCCGCGCGCCTCGCGCCGCTCGTCGAGCGCGTGGCGGATGCGGTCGGCCTCGTCCGCGACGAAGAAGGCGCGGAACGCCGCGTCCTCGCCGCGCAGGGTGTGGAACAGCCCGGCGGGGATCGCGTAAAGCAGCGTGTCCTCGATTGCGCGGGCGGTGTTCCTCACCTCGCCCCCGCGCAGCAGCGAGGGATAGGCGAAGCAGGAGCCCTGGCCAAGCCGCGCGGTCAACTCCTCGCCCGCCAGCAGCAATTCGACCGCGCCCGAGCGGACGAGATAGAGCCGGTCATTGGTCGATCCCGCCTCGAGCACGGTCTCGCCGCGCTTGCGATAGCTGACCTCGACCGCGCGCGAGACGCGGGCGAGCCAGTCCTCGGCCAATTCGCCGAAAGGCGGTGTGGCGCGCAGGAAGCGGGCGATCTCGGCGATTTCCATAGGCTGTGCTGCTGCCTCCCCCGCAAACGCTGGCGCGCGAGGATAGCAGCCGCACGGGCCGGGGTCGCTAAGACTTTCGCAGGGGGACTAGTCGAGCCCGAGCGCGTCGAGGTTCATCGTCGCCGCATTGTAGCTCGCGGTGGCGAGACGCCCGATGAGATCGGCCCGGATCGCGCGGATTTGCGCGTCGGCGGCGCGCTCCTCGCGCAGGTTGACGAGGAAGAAATCGCCCGCGCCGAGGCGGAAGCGCTTGCGCTCGGCCTCGACCATGGTGGTCGCCTGTTCGACCTCGTCGCCCGCCAGTTCGGCAAGCCTCAGCGCCGCGTCGAGATTGGTGAGGATATTGTCGAGTTCGACCGAGATTTCATCGGCGATACGGCGCTGTTCGAGCTGTTTTGCGCGCAGTTCCGCCTCGGCGCGGGCCAGCTTGCCGCGCGCCTCGCGCCGCTGGAGCGGCACGGTGAAGGTGAGGCCGACGACGGTGTCGGTCGAATCGAAGCTCGGCCCGCCATCGCCCACTGGACCGAAATCGCGAGACAATTCGACCCCGAGATCGAGCCGCGGTTTCAGGTCGTTGCGCCTGAGTTCGACGCGGTTTTCCGCGCGCTCGATCGCAAGGCGCAGGGTTTCGAGTTCGGGCCGCTCCTCGATGAAGAAGCGTTCGCGGTCGGCCATCATCTGCGCCATGTCGGGCAGTTCGCTGAGCAGGTCCGCGCTCGGCAGCTGTTCGCGCGTCGGCACGAACAGGTTGCCGTCCGCATCGCGCAGGTAGAAGGACAGCGAATTGGCCGCCGTCTGGAAATCGCGCTGCGCCTCGGCCAGCAGGCTGCGGCGGCGGATGAGGTTCTGCTCGTTCTCGGTCAGCGCGATGGCCGGCAGCGCGCCTTCGCGCACCTGCCGGGCAAGGCCGATCGCGCGCGCCTCGGCGATTTCGAGCAGTTCCTCGTAGACCCGGATTTCGCTGCCCGCGGCCACCCATGTCCAGTAGGCCTGCAGCGCCTCGTATTGCACGTTGAGCTGGACGAGCAGGATGTCGAGCCGCGCCTGGCTCGCCGCGAGCCGCGTGTCCTCGAGCGCGAAGCGGCGGTCGTCGATCGTGCTGTCGCGCAGCAGCGAGAGCAGCGCGCCGACCTTGAATTCGCCCAATTCGTTGGTGTTGAAGACGTTTTCGTAAATCGGGAAGTCGCCGTCCGAAAGCTTGTAGCTGCCGAACACCTTGGCACCGAGGGGGCGCAGCGGCTGGGTCGCCTTGAATTCGGCATAACCGCCCGAATAGAACCCGCTGACCCTATCGTAGGCTTCGGCATCGAGCATCAGGTCGAATGCCCCGTCGGCCGCCAGCCGGTCGCCGCGGGCGGCCGCCTCGCGTTCGAAGCTTTCGAGAATCGCTGGGAAAGTGAGCGCGGAGGAACGCAGAACTTCTTCGGGCAGGAGCGGGCCGGTGGTGAGCGCGACCTCGATCGGGTCGCCGACCGGCTCGATGTCCTGCGCCGTCGCGGGCGAGATGAACGCAAGCGCCAGCGCCAGCGCGCACGCCGCGCCCGTGCTGCGCCGCAGGAGGCCCGGGCGCCGCCCGGCCATCGTGTCGCGCATTCGCGGCATGGTCAGGCGCCGGACCCCGCCGCCTCCGCCCCGGCGGGAAGTTCCGGCGGGAAGTTGTTGAGCTGACGCCAGATTTCGTAGCCGACGGGCACGGTTTCGAGCAGGATCCACCCGCGCACCGACGCGCCGAAGCGGGCGTAGCGTTCCTTGGGCCAGGGATGCGGGTCCGACTTGTCCTCCGCGATCAGCACGCGGAAGCGTCCGTCTGCTTGCGCCGACTGGTCGACCGCGGTGACGATCCCGCCGAAGGTTCCGACCGCAACCGAGGGCCAGCCGCTGAACTGGACGACGGGCCAGCCTTCGAACTGGACCCTTGCCTTGTCGCCGACCTGGACGAGGCCGATGTCGCGCCCGTCGATGAAGATCTCGATCACGCGCTCGGCCGATTGCGGCACGAAGGTCGCAAGAGGGTCGCCGGCATTCACGATGGTCGCGACGTCACCCGCGTTGACGCTCTGGATGAAGCCGTCGCGCGGCGCGGTGACGAGCTGCGAGGACTGGCGCGAAAGGCTGACCTGCGTGCGGGCGAGGCTGGCTTGCGCCTCGGCGACGCCCTGGCGCATCTGGTCGACACGGATCTGCGCCTGTTCATAGTCGCGCCGCGCGGCGAGCCCTTCGCGGTAGAGCTCGGCCATGCGGCGCTCGTCGATCTGCGCGGTGGCGAGTGCGTTCTGCGCGGCCTGGAGCTGGATTTCGACTTGCTGGCGTTCGGATTCGAGCCGTTCGACCAGCTGCGGGTCGATGTCGGCGATGCGGGCGATGGGATCGCCCTTTTTCACCGAACTGCCGTCGCGCACGTAGAATTCCTCGATCCGGCCCGACACCAGCGCGTTGATTTCCTGCTGGCGTTCGTTCGGGTTCAGGGTGGTGACGACGCCCTGGCCGCTGGTCGTCTGGACCCACGGCACGTAGATAAGAAAGCCCACCGCGGCGATGAAGCCGAACAGGATGAGCAGGAACACCGTGCGCATGACGCGCGGCGTCTTGACGCTTTCGAGCGCGGTGAACTGGGGGATGTCCTGGGCGAGCACGGCCATGTCCTATTCTCCCACCACGTTCGCCGTGCCGCTGGTGCCTTCGGCCTTGAGCAGGCGCGGCCCGCCGGGGCGGCGCGGCGGTTTCTGGTTCACGGCGAGGCAGAAATCCTCGAAATCGGCGAAATAGCGCTGCTGCTTCGCCTCGAGGTAGAGGAAGCGGTCGAAACCGAGGTCGATCCGCCGGTTCGAGAAGCAGATGACGGTGGTGTATGCCTGTTCGCGCAGTTCGGTGACGGCGCGGGCCAGGTTCTCCTCGTCGAGCAGGTCGAACAGGCGGGAGAGGACCAGCACGCGCGGTTGTTCGAGCAGGGCGTTGGCAAGCTTCAATTGCTGCAATTCGACCGAGGAGAGCGGGTAGCCGGTCGAGGCGATCGGGGTGTCGAGCCCCTTCTCGAAGGTCGAGATCGTGTCGACCAGCCCGACCGTCTCGAGCGCGCCGATCATCCGCTTCGTCGCGCTTTCGGGGCAGGACAGGGCGAGGTATTCGCGGATCGTCATGCCCACGAAGGTCGGCCGGTCGAGCACGTGGATGTTCTTGCGAAGATTGTGCGCCTCGATGTTCATCAGGTCGATCCCGCCCATCGTGGCGAAGCCGCTCTGGGGAAGCTCGTGCATCTTCAGGAGATTGGTGAACAGCCGCTGGATCCCGTGATGGCTCGCCGCGGCCATGACGATCGCACCGGAGGGGATTTCGAGGTTGAATTCGACTTCCTCGTGCCGGGCATGGCCGCGCACGCCTTCGAAGACAAGGGTGTGATCGTCGCCGTGGATCGGGTCGGCGCCGGCGGGTTCTTCCTGCTGCACGTCGTAGAACAGCGACAATTCCTCGATCGCGGCGCACAGGTCGTAGAAATAGGTGAGGTAGGTGCCGAGCTGCGCGACCCCGAAGAAGGCGACCGACAGCACCAGCTCGGCGGCGACCAGCTGGCCGAGCGTGAGCTGGCCCTGGATCACCAGCCACCCGCCGAGACCCAGCAGCACCGCGCTCGCCAGGGCGTAGAGCACGAGGAAGGAGATCGTCTGCGAGAAATGCTGGCGGAAATGCCGCTTGCGCTCGGTCAGGTAATTGGCGGTGAAATCATTCGTCCGGTCGAAGGCGTAGTCGATCCGGCGCTGCGATTTGAAAAACCCGTTCGACCCGCCGATCGTCTCGACCCAGGCGGCGGTCGCGTGCTTGGCATGGCTGAGGTCGATCCCTGTGCGGATCGCCTTGCTTCCCCATACCGCCCAGATCACCCAGATCAGCCCGGCCATCACCAGTGTGAAAAGCAGGAACAGCGGGTGGTAGAGCGAGACGAGGATGAAGCCCACCACGATCTGCAGCACCACGGTGAAGCCGTTGATGAACAGCACGGGCGCGGCGATCTGGACGTTGATGACGTCGAAATATCGGTTGAACAGCGAGCCGCGATTGGCGTCGTTGAAGAAGGGGTTCTGCGCGTGGACCGAAATCAGCGCGATCTCCGCCACCATGCGGGCATAGAAACGCCGCGCGAACAGCTCCATCAGGTGGACGCGCAAGGCATAGAGCAGGCCCGAAAGCATCAGGAGGCCGAACAGCGTCAGCGACAGCATGATGAGCGGCGCAGTCAGCGCGGTGTTGGCGACCGTGTTGATCAGCATCTGCACCGAAATCGGGGTCGCCAGCGAGAGCAGGCTGATCCCGATCCCGTAGACGATCGCGAGCCAGTAGAAATTGCCTTCGGGCTTCAGGATCTCGAAGAACCGGCGAAAGAACTTCACCAGCGAGATGCGATCGCCATAGGTTGGGTTATGGGCTGCCATGTACGCTGCGCTTTCGTCCGGTCCGATGCCTTGGCCTGCAATAATGCCTGAAACCATCGCTTCGCGCACCCCCAGCCGGGAAAGCGCGCCGCGAGATACGTGATATTGTCAAGTTTCGCTCCCGCACAATGACAGGCCACGCGGGGCTATCCCCGCTCCGTCCGCTCGCGCGCGGACGAATGGAGGCGAAGTGACCCTTGTGCACCTGCGAAGTGTCGCGATTCATACCGATTATCAAGCCCGGATTGAAAAAACGTACCTTCGCCGCGCGAATTCGCCCCCGCAACAGGCCACCACAACAGGCGGTGTAACACGCCGCTATCGATGCTAGGGCGAGGATTGACGATTGCTGAACCGGACCTGTCCGCGCCATCGGGGCGGGCCATGGGGACAACGAGGACCACTAGGACGAGCAGCCCGGATGACCGACACAGACCCGATTTTTTCCGCGCTTGCCGCCGCGCCGGTCGTCCCGCTGGTCGACAGCGGCGATGCGAGCGAAGCGGTCGCGACCGCGCGCGCGCTTGTCGAAGGGGGCCTTGCCGTCCACGAAGTCGTCCTGCGCCGCGACGGCGCGCTCGGCGCGATGCGGGCGATGGCCGAGCGCCGGGCGGAAATCGGCGAGGGGCTCGTCGTCGGGGCGGGCACGGTCCTGACGCTCGACCAGGCCAAGGCCGCGCGCGATGCCGGGGCGCAGTTCATCGTCTCACCGGGCCTTGTCGATGAAATCGCGCTGTGGTGCATCGAGCAAGACCTCCCAGTCTTTCCCGGCACGGCCACGGCGGGCGAGGTCCAGCGCGCTTTCGCGCTCGGCCTGCGCGCAGTGAAATTCTTCCCCGCCGCGCTCGCGGGCGGCGTGCCGATGCTCAAGGCGCTGTCCTCGGTCTTCGGCGCGATGCGCTTCATGCCGACCGGCGGGATTTCGGCGGCGAACCTGCCAGAATACCTCGCCTTGCCGAGCGTCATCGCCTGCGGGGGAAGCTGGCTGACCCCGACGGACCGAATCGCGGCAGGCGATTACGAAGCGGTGACGCGCCTCGCCCGCGAGGCGGTGGCAATCGCCCGCAAGGCGCGGGGCTGAGCGGCCCCGCCAGGTGACGGGCCCGGCAAGACACCTGCTGCTGGTGGGCGGCGGCCATGCCCATGTCGCCGTGCTCGCCGACTGGATCAGGCGCGGCCCACCGCCCGGTGCGCGCGCGAAGCTGCTGACGCCGCACCCGGCGCTGCGCTATTCGGGCATGGTCCCCGGCTGGATGGCGGGCGAGCACGAGCGGCTGCGCGGGATCGTCGACCTTGCCGGGCTGGCAGCGGCGGCGGGGGTGGAACTGGTGCTCGGCCGCGCCGGTGCGATCGATCCCGAAGCGCGCGTGGTCACGACAGGGGCGGGGGAGCGGATCGCCTTCGATGTCGCCTCGCTCGACACGGGCGGGGTGGGTCATGCCTCGGCTATGCTGGGCGAAGACCCGCGCCTCCTCGAGATTCGCCCGATCGAGGCTTTCGTCGAACGCTTCGCCGTCTGGGCCGAGAGCGCGCGCGAGCGGCCCGTGCGCGCTGCAGTGGTCGGCGGCGGGGCGGGCGGGGTCGAACTCGCTTTCGGCCTCAGGAACCTCGCCGGGGCGCGGGTGCGGCCCGAGTTGACGCTGGTGGCGGGGCACGCGGGGCTGGTTCCCGCTCTGTCGGGCGCGGTGCGGCGAACCGTTGCGCGCGAGCTGGCGCGGCAGGGCATCGCGGTGCTCGCAGAGGATGCGCGGGTTCAGGGCGGCGCGCTGATGGCGGGCGATATGTCGCTCGAACCGCTCGACATCGTGCTCGCCGCTCTCGGCAGCGCGGCGCCCGAATGGCCGGGGGCGGGAGGACTTGCGACCGATGCGGCGGGCTTCGTCGCGGTCGACGCGTTCCAGCGCTCGCTTTCGCACCCCCATGTCTTCGCCGCCGGCGATGTCGCCGCGCGGACCGACCGCGAGGTGGCGCATTCGGGCGTCCACGCGGTGTTCACAGGGCCCAAGCTCGCGGCGAACCTCCGCGCCGCGCTGGAAGGCAGGGAGCCGCCGAAGAGCTATCGCCCCAGATGGAACAACCTCTACCTTCTCACCACCGGAAACGGGCGGGCGATAGCAAGCTACGGCCCCTTCGCCGCACGGGGCCGCTGGGTGGCTCGGCTCAAGCGATGGATAGACTTGCGCTGGATCGACACCTACGCAGGGCTGGCGCGAGAAGTGTAACAATGCCGTCTTCCCGGCCGTATCCGCCATCATGGGAGCTCTGATGAAGAAAGCGATCGTCGTCGCCCTGATCGCCGCGCTGGTGGCGGCCTATTTCGCTTTCGACCTCGGCGAATACCTCAGCCTCGAGGGGATCAAGGGGCTCGCGGGCCGGGTGGACGCGATCTATGCCGAAAACCCCGCGCTGGTGATCGGCGGGTTCTTCCTTGCCTATGTCGCGGTCACCGCCGCCTCGCTGCCGGGAGCGGCGATCATGACGCTGGCGGCAGGTGCGCTGTTCGGGCTGGCGCTCGGCACCGTCATCGTCTCCTTCGCCTCGACGCTCGGCGCGACGCTTGCTTTCCTTGCCTCGCGCTATGTCCTGAGGGACTGGGTCGAGGCGCGTTTCGGTGAGCGATTGAAGGGCGTGAACGATGGGCTGGAGCGCGACGGGGCGTTCTATCTCTTCACCATCCGCATGATCCCGCTCTTCCCGTTCTTCGTGGTCAACCTCGTCATGGGGCTGACGCGGATACGCATCTGGACCTTCGCCTGGGTGAGCCAGGTCGGGATGCTGCTGGGGACCATCGCCTACGTCAACGCGGGAACGCAGCTGGCGCGGATCGAGAGTACCAGCGGCCTGCTTTCGCCCGGCCTCATCGGTTCCTTCGTCGTGCTCGCCTTCGTGCCGTGGCTGGGCAAGCTCGTCGTCTCAGTGATCCGGCGGCGCCGGGTCTATCGCGGCTTTTCGAAGCCCCGCCGTTTCGACCGCAATCTCGTCGTCATCGGCGCCGGCTCGGCCGGGCTGGTCGCGGCCTATATCGCGGCGACGGTCAAGGCGAAGGTGACGCTGGTCGAGGGCGACAAGATGGGCGGCGATTGCCTCAACACCGGCTGCGTGCCGTCGAAGGCTCTGATCAAGAGCGCCAAGGCCGCGGCGACGATGCGCCATGCCGACCGCTACGGCCTTGTGCCGGTCGAGCCGCAGCTTGCCTTCCGCGAGACCATGGCGCGGGTGCGGCGCGTGATCGAGACGATCGAACCGCATGACAGCGTTGAGCGCTACGAGGGGCTGGGCGTCGATGTGGTCAAGGGCCATGCGCGGATCGTCGATCCCTGGACGGTCGAAGTGGACCGCTCGGATGGGGGGACGCAGCGCCTCACCACCCGCAGCATCGTGATCGCGACGGGGGCGGAGCCCTTCGTGCCGCCCATTCCGGGCATCGAGGAGAGCGGCTATCTCACCAGCGAGACCTTGTGGGATGCCTTTGCCGAAATGGACGAAGTGCCGGCCCGGGTGGCTGTGCTGGGCGGCGGGCCGATCGGGTGCGAGCTGTCGCAGGCGCTCGCCCGGCTCGGCGCCGAGGTGACGCAGGTCGAACAGGGCGAGAGGGTGCTGTCGCGCGAGGACGAGGAGGTGTCGGACCTTGCCCGCACGGTGTTGGAGGAAGCGGGCGTGACGGTGCTGACCGGCCACGAGGCGGTGCGCTTCGAGGACGGGGCGCTGATCGCGACCAGCGCCGAAGGCATGGCGCGGATCGAATATGATGCGCTTATCGTCGCGGTGGGGAGGAAGGCGCGGCTGTCGGGCTTCGGGCTCGAGGAGCTCGGCATCGACACCGACCGCACGGTGAACACCGATGAATTCCTCGCGACGAAATTCCCCAATATCTACGCCGCGGGCGATGTCGCGGGGCCTTTCCAGTACACCCACGCCGCGAGCCACCAGGCCTGGTATGCCAGCGTCAACGCGCTGTTCGGCCAGTTCTGGCGGTTCAAGGCCGATTACCGCGTCATGCCCGCCGTCACCTTCCTCGACCCCGAATTCGCCCGCGTCGGCCTTAATGAAAGCGAGGCGCGCGCGCAGGGCGTGGAATACGAAGTGACGCGCTACGACATCGACGATCTCGACCGCGCCATCGCCGAGAGCGAGACGCGCGGCTTCGTCAAGGTGCTGACCGTGCCGGGCAAGGACAGGATCCTGGGCGTCACCATCGTCGCCGCCCACGCGGGCGAGCTGCTGGCCGAATACGTGCTCGCGATGAAGCACGGCATCGGCCTCAACAAGGTGCTCGGCACGATCCATTCCTACCCGACCATGGCCGAGGCGAACAAATACGCCGCCGGCGACTGGAAGCGCGCGCACAAGCCGGAGGGGCTTCTCGCCCTGGTCGAGCGCTATCACGACTGGCGGCGCGGGTGAGCATGGACCTAATCGATCAGCTGCGCGGGGCGCTCGGCATCGCGGTGCTGCTCGGCATGGCATGGGCGCTGAGCGAGGACCGCAGGGGCCACCCCGGCTGGCGCTGGATCGCTGGAGCGCTCGCGCTGCAGGGCGCGCTCGCGCTGGTCATCGTGCGCGTGCCCTTCGTCTGGGCGGCCATGGGATATGCCAACGCCGCCGTGTCCGCGATCGAGCGCGCGACGCTCGAAGGCTCGTCCTATATGTTCGGCTATCTCGGAGGTGCGCCGCTGCCTTTCGAGCTCAAGGAGGGCGTCGCCGCGCCCCCGGTCATCATCGCTTTCCAGATCCTCCCGCTGGTGATCGTCTTTTCCGCGCTCGCCGCGCTGCTGTGGCACTGGGGCGTGCTGCGCGCGGCGGTGAACGGCCTGTCCTTCCTCCTGCGGCGGACGCTGGGCGTGAGCGGGGTCGTCGGCCTGTCGGGCGGGGCCAATCTCTTCCTCGGCGTGGTCGAAAGCCCGCTGGTGGTGCGCGCCTACTTTGCCCGCATGAGCCGGGCCGAGCTGTTCCAGGTCATGGTGCTGGCCATGGCGACGATCTCGGGCGCGATCCTGATCCTTTATGCCACCACCCTGTCGGCCACCGTCCCCGATGCGGTGGGCCACATGATCTCGGCTTCGCTCGTCTCGCTTCCCGCCGCGCTGCTGGTGGCGCGGCTGATGGTCCCCGGCGTGGCGGAGGATCCGGGAACCGAGGCGGATGCGGACGAGCCGGGGCTGAAATACGAATCCTCCATCGACGCGGTCGTGAAGGGCACGATGGACGGGATGCAGCTTTTCCTCGCGGTCGTCGCGGTCATCGTCGTCGTCTTCGCGCTGGTCTCGCTCGCCGACCAGGCGCTCGCGCTGCTGCCGATGGTCGCGGACGAGCCGCTGACGCTGAAGCGCCTCTTCGGCTGGCTATTCGCGCCCTTCATGTGGCTGATCGGCGTGCCGTGGGGCGAGGCGCAGGCGGCGGGCGCGCTGATGGGAACGAAGGCGATCCTCAACGAATATGTCGCCTATCTCGAACTTGCGGCGCTCCCCGAAGGCACGCTGTCGCCGCGCGGCCTGCTGATCGTCACCTACGCCCTGTGCGGCGTCGCCAACCTTGCGAGCGTCGGCCTGCTGGTATCGACCATCGGCACGCTCTGCCCCGAACGACGGGCCGAGGCGGCGGGGCTGGGTGTGAGGAGCTGGATCGCGGGCAATCTTGCGAGCGCGATGACGGGGGCGTGGATCGGGCTGGTGACGCTTGCGGGGTAAGGGGCGCCGGGTGAGGGGAAGGGTGGCCTGCTTTCCTACGCTGGCCGCCGGGGCTAATCCTCGCCCTTGTCGCCCCCGAATGGAGTGAAACCTTGCGAAAAGGCCCCGTTCTCCCTGTCCGTCCGCTTGCGTTTTTCACGCTATTCCCGAGCGAATTCATGGCTTTGCGCTCGCGTTGGGAAAGTGACAGGGTGTCACCTTTGTCACCTTTTTTAGTGTCGGGGAGGGGGTGAGCGCGTGTTCGATGCGAAGCTCCGCCCGCTGATCGACCCGCCGCTCAACCGTGCAGGCCGCGCGCTCGCCCGGTGGGGCATCAGCGCCAATGCGCTGACGCTCGCCGGGCTCGCGCTCGGTCTTGCCGGGGCCGGGGCAATCGCGCTGGGCGAAATCGGCGCGGGGCTCGCGCTCATCCTCGCCAATCGCCTGCTCGACGGGCTCGACGGGGCGGTGGCGCGCGCCAGCGGGCCGAGCCACTTCGGCGGCTATCTCGACATCGTCGCCGACTTCGCCTTCTACGTCTCGGTCCCGCTCGGCTTCGGCGTGCTGGCCGAGGCGAACACGTTCCCTGCGCTGGTGCTGGTGGCGAGTTTCGTGCTGACGGGCGTGAGCTTCCTCGCCTTCGCCACCATCGCCGCCGAGCGCGGCGAGGAAACCGAGGCGCACGGAAGGAAGAGCTTCTTCTATTCGACCGGGCTTGCCGAGGGCGCGGAAACCATCGCGGTGTTCGTCACCATGTGCCTTTTTCCCGGCTGGTTCGGCGCGATCGCCTATGGCTATGCCGCCCTGTGCGTCCTCACCGTGTTCCAGCGCAGCATGGCGGCATGGGCGGCTTTCCGGTGAAGCGCCTACAGCCGTTCCCGGATCGCGGCGGAAAGCACGCGCAGGCGCTCGGCATTGGCGCCCAGGTCGCTCTGCCCGACCCGGCTGACCGAGCGCAGGTCGATTTCGCCGTTTTCGATCCGCGCGACCACGTCGTCCTTGAAGCCGAACCAGAAGGTTTCCGCGACGCCCTCGACCCGGCCCGCCTCGGCATCGACGCGGATGTCGGCAAGGCCAATGTCCTCCATTGCCGCGCGCACCGCCTCGATTGCCTCGCCCTGCGCCGCATCAAAGGCAATGGGTGTGAGGTCGGGATAGGCCGCCGCGATGAAATCGGCATGGCTTTGCGAGGCGAGCGGTTCTTCCGCGCTTTTCCACATCGCCAATTCGCCGAGCGGCACGGAATAGTCGTTGAGCGGATTGGCGCCGAGGCGGCTGCGCATCTCCAGCGTTGCGGGAGAGAATTGCGGCGGCTCGGCGGTGTCGGTGGCGACATCGTGGATCGGGTTCGCGCTGCCTTTCGAAGCGGCGGAAAGGCCCAGCCCGACGAAGCCGAGCGCGATGACGAGCGCGCCCAGCGCCAGCGGCCAGCCGGTGCGCGGCGGCTTGCGCAGGATCATGACGAGCGAGACGAGCGCCAGCAGCGCCGTGGCCCCGATCAGCAGCAGCCCGCCGCCGAAGGTCAGCGCGAGCAGGCCGGTCTGCCAGCTCCACACGCCGAATTTCGTGCCGAGCGCGCTGACGGCGAGATAGACCGGGATGAACAGCGCAAGGCCGAGCGCGATTCGGGCGAGACGGGGCGACTTCGTTTCCATGGGCGCCTGTTTAGCGGCTCCGTCGCCCGGGGCAATGCGGCTTGCGACTTGCAATCATTAGCGTGTCCGGGCAATCCTGCGGAAACGCATTTCAATTCATGCGTTGTCGGGTCTGAGGTTCGCGGGGGGAGAGAGAGCGCAAGGGCACCACACTCCCGCTTTCAATGGCCTTTAACTTGGTTTAATGCCCGCAGCCTCGCGGGAGGTTCTAGTCCAAAGAGGGAAAATCTATCATGAAGCGTACCACTTTCCTGAGCGCCGTCGCGCTCGCCAGCCTCGTCACGCTGTCGGCCTGCGGCGGCGGCAACCAGGAGCCCGCGGCCCCGGCCGCCGAGGAAACCGAAGCCGCCGCTCCGGCTGCGGAAGAAACGACCGCGGCTGTCGAAGAAGAGGAAGTCGCTCCGGTCCCCGAGGTCGAAGCCAACGGCACCGTGCATGAAATCCAGATGCTGACCCGCGATCCCGACGGCAGCGGGCTGCAGGTGTTCAAGCCCAACCTGATCACCGCCGAAGTGGGCGACACGATCAAGTTCGTGCCGACCGACCCGACCCACCAGTCCTCGTCGATCCCCGAAATGCTGCCCGCCGGCGTCACCGGTTGGGAAGGCGAGATCAACAAGGAAGTCAGCTACGTCGTCCCGACCCCGGGCATCTACGGCTACAAGTGCGTTCCGCACTACGCCGCGGGCATGATCGGCATGGTCGTCGTCAAGGGCGAAGGCATGACCGACAATCTCGAATCCGCCAAGGCCGCGAGCCATCCGGGTCTTGCCGGGCGCAAGTTCAACGAGCTCTTCGAAACCGCCGAAAGCGAAGGCATGCTCTCGCAGTAAGCCTGCCGCCTTCATCGAAGGCTTCGAGGGGGCCGGCGCGGGAGACCGCGCCGGCCCCTTTCGTCGGGGCGCTTCCTTTCCGGAAAATCCGCAATTCCGCAGCCGGCGCGTGAAGGGTACGAACACGCGAAGGGTCTGATAGCGAAAGGAAGAGCGGTCATGCGGATACATTCTGCCCAAGTCCCCCTCCTCGCCGGGCTGGCCGCTCTGACGGCCTGTGGCGGAGAGGCGGATCGCGAACCGGCTCCGGCTCGGACGACGACGGTTGCCTCGACGCCGACACCCGCCCCGGCGAGCGAGTCCGGGCCCGATCTGGCGGAAGTGGCTCTCGCCGATCTCAGCGGCGATGCCGCGACCGGGAAGACGCTCTTCACCAAGTGCATGGCGTGCCATTCGATCGAAGACGGGGTAAACCGGGTCGGCCCACACCTGCACGGCGTGGTCGGGCGCGATGCGGGGTCGGTCGAGGATTTCAACTACTCGGATGCGAATCGGAACAGCGGCATCACGTGGAGCCGGGAAGTCCTGTTCGATTACCTCGTTGCGCCGCAGCAATACATTCCCGGCACGCGTATGTCCTTTCCCGGCCTCAAGGATCCGCAGGACCGTGCGGACCTCATCGCCTATCTCGAGGCGAACGGAGAAATCTGAGCGGGCTTGCCGGGAAGATCAGTCGAACCGGGGATCTCGGCGGCGTTGCCGATAGTGCAACCAATTGGGGCGGCAGGTCATGGCCCACCGCCCCGTCATGCCCCTCCCGTTCCGGGGCGGTAACTCGTCAGCCCCTCAGGCCGCGGTCGCCATCCGTGCCAGTTCGCATTGCGACCAGATTTCGGACAGCGCGTTGATCAGCCGGTCGATGTCGCCGTCGTCATGCACCGGCGAAGGCGTGAGTCGCAGCCGTTCCGTCCCGACCGGCACGGTGGGATAGTTGATCGGCTGGACGTAGATGCCGTGGTTGTCCATCAGCCAGTCGCTGATCCGCTTGCACTTGTGCGCATCGCCCACCATCACCGGGATGATGTGGCTCGGATTGTCGAGATGGGGGATACCCATCATGTCGAGCTTGCGCCGGACCTGCCGGACGCGCTCCTGATGCTTCTCGCGTTCTTCGTTGCTCTGCTTGAGATGCCGGATGCTCGCCGCCGCGCCCGCCGCCACGGCCGGGGGCAGGGCGGTCGAGAAGATGAAGCCGCTGGCGAAGCTGCGCACGAAATCGACGAGGTTCGCCGAGGCCGCGATATAGCCGCCCATCACGCCGAACGCCTTGCCGAGCGTGCCCTCGATCACGGTGATCCGGTCCATCAGCCCCTCGCGCTCGGCGATGCCGCCGCCGCGCGGGCCGTAGAGGCCGACCGCGTGAACTTCGTCGATGTAGCTCATCGCTCCGTGCTTCTCGCAGACATCGAGGATTTCCGCGATCGGGGCGATGTCGCCGTCCATCGAATAGACGCTTTCGAAGGCGACCAGCTTGGGAACATCGGGGCCGTATTCGGACAGAAGTTCGTCGAGATGCTCCACGTCATTGTGGCGGAAGATCTTGTACGGCGCGCGGCTGTAGCGCACGCCCTCGATCATGGAGGCATGGTTCAATGCGTCGGAAAACACGACGCAGCCGGGGATCTTCGCCGCCAGCGTCCCGATGCCAGCCCAGTTCGAGACATAGCCGCTGGTGAACAGCAGCGCCGATTCCTTGCCGTGCAGGTCGGCCAGCTCGGCCTCGAGTTCGACATGGTAGTGGTTCGTGCCCGAGATGTTGCGCGTGCCGCCCGCGCCCGCACCGCATTCGTCGAGCGTCGCGTGCATCGCTTCGAGCACCTTGGGATGCTGGCCCATGCCGAGATAGTCGTTCGAACACCACACGGTGACCGCCTGCCGTTCCTCGCCGTCGAGAAAGCGCGTCGCGTGCGGGAAGCGCCCACGGTGCCGCTTGATGTCGGTGAAGACGCGATAACGCCCTTCCTCGCGAACGCCATCAAGCTCGCTGGCGAAAAAAGCTTCGTAGTCCATGGGCAATCCCTTTTGATGCATTCTCATGTTCTGTCGTTCCGGATCGGCGGCACGGGGGCGGCAAGCGGTGCCTCGCGGCGGCGCGCGGGCAGGGCCCAGCCCCACAGCATACCGTCGCGGAACGGCAGTGCGAGAAAGACGTGTTCGAGCGCGCCGAGCACGCATAGGGTGAAGAGCAGGCTCGCCCCCACCATTTCCGCGCTCCCGACCGGGGCCGAGATCGCAAGCACGGCGAACCAGGCGGCAAGGCCCATGATCGCGAGGATCGAGAGGACCAGCAGCACCGTCATGCGGTTCGCGCCGAAATAGGTCTTGAGATAGTCGAGATGCGGCGGGAGCATTTCGGTCGTCGTGTTCGGCACGCCCACGAATAGATTGATCTTCGACGACAGGCGCAGGCCGAACATCAGCACGAAGACCGTCGCGCCGATCTGGTTGGGCGCATCCCACGACAGCGAGATCAGCAGCAGCGCGGTGAGCGCCAGCGCGACCTCGTGGTGCATCACCGTCGCGCTTGCCTGACGGAAGCGTTCGAGCCCGCGCACGCCCGGTGCGATGGGAACGCGCCGCGGACCCGCCGAAGCGCCGGTGAGAAAGCCGATTTCGTGCCAGCCCCACACAAGCAGCGCGCCGATGAAGGCGACGTAGACCGCCAGCACCGAGACCGATTGCGAGGCGATGAGGATCACGATCAGGCCGGCAATGCCGCCCGCGCCGCCGATCGCGAGGCTGCGCGAAAAGGTCGCGCGCTCGCGATTGTCGGCCCACGCGACGAGCCCCGTCGCGATGAACCAGACCGCCACCGTCACGATGAACGGGACGACATGACCGCTCCAACTCACCATGCGGGACGCAGCCTGACCGTTTGCGGCAGGGCGTTCGGCTTGGTGCGGTGGAAATACATCCGCGCGAAGGCCCAGCCCGCGCCCGCGACACCGCTCAACCGCTTGGCAAGGCCGCCGAGCCCGCCCTGTTCCTTGCCGTCCTCGATCCGGCCAGCGGCGAGGCGCAGGTCTTCCATCCGGCGGCGGAAGGCGGGATCGTCGATGTCGAGCTCGACCGGGAAGACCTGGCGGCTGATCTGGTTGCAGATCGAGAACACCTCGTAGTCGTATTCGGTCGGATCGACCCCCAGCGCCTTGTGGAAGGCGGGCCGGGCGTGGTCGCGCACATACATGGTCGCGTAGACCGAGAGCAGGAAGAAGCGCACCCACAGCTTGTTCGCGCCCTGCAGCAGCTTGGGGTCCGAGCGCAGCAGCATGGCGAAGGCTTCGCCGTGGCGGAACTCGTCGTTGCACCACTCGAGGAACCAGTCGAAGATCGGGTGGAACTTGTGCTGCGGGTTGCGCGCGAGATGGCGGTAGATCGTGATGTAGCGCGCATAGCCGATCTTCTCGGACAGGTAGACCGCGTAGAAGATGAACTTCGGCTTGAAGTAGGTGTATTTCTTGGTCTTCGTCAGATAGCCGAGATCGACCCCGATCCCGGCATCCTTGAGGCTTTCGTTGATGAAGCCGGCGTGGCGGCTTTCGTCGCGTGCGAGCAGTTTGAAGAGCTGCTTCACGTCCGGGTTCTTGGTCCGCTTGGCGATTTCGGCATAGAGCACGCAGCCGGAAAACTCCGAAGTCATCGAGCTGACGAGGAAGTCGGTGAATTCCTTGCGCAGTTCGGGCTCCAGTCCCTCGATGACGCCTTTGAAGCTCTCATTGTGGCGGAAGTGCTTCTTGTTGGGATCGCCGATCATCTCCTCGATCAGCGCGTCCCATTCCTCGCGCACCGGAGATACGTCGATCGCGTCCAACGCGTCGAAATCCGTGGTGTAGAAACGCGGGGTCAGCATCGTTTCCTGCGTGGCGAGCGCCATCGCCTCTTCGCTGGTCATCGGCTTGTAGGCGTTCATTTGATCCTCCCCGGATTGAAGCTGACCTCGTAGAGTTCCCTGAGGTCGAAATAGGCCGCGAGCCGGGTCAGGGCGCGGCCAAGAGGCCCGGCGCGCGTGACCGTCGCGGCGCGTTCGAACACGGCGCTTTCGCCGAAGGGTATCTGGATCGGGTCGCCGTGGACGCGGACCTTGTCGCCCGGCTCGAGCTCGACGTCGCCGGCCAGTTCGACATGGGCGTGGAAATGCTCCGAGCTCTGCTCGACCGTGATCGTGCAGGGAATGTCGAACTGCCTGGCGCTCGGCACGGGATGAACCCGGGCATATTCGTCGATCGGGTGCGATGCCATCACTTAACCCCTTCGAGCATATCGGCGAAGACCTTGCGATTATCCTTGCCGAAATAGTCGAGTTCGAGCGTGCTGCCGGTCGTCTCGTCAAGCAGGGTAAGGTTGCCGTTGTCCCATTCGATGAGGTCGAAGGGCACTTCGGCCCCGATCCCGCGGATGCGGCGCTGGTGGACGAGGCTGCGCACGGTCGAGCGAACGAAACCGCCATAGCCTACTCCGAAGCGCGCGACTTCCTCGCCGGTCGCCGCGTCCTCGACCCGGACCGAGCCGTCGGCCTCGTCGAAGAAGAACAGCTGGCGCGTCGCGGTCGCTTGCGTGCCCGCCTCGGCGCGGTTCACGACCGGATCGGAGGTCCGCTCGAAGAAGCCGAGTGTCACCGAAGCGGTCATGGCGAGGCTGATCGCGATCAGGCCGCCCATCAGCATCAGGGGAACGCGGTGGACGGTGATTTCGTCGTCTTCGTAGGTGCGAACGATCATGCGGGGGCTCCTTCCAGGCCTTTGTCCGAAAGTTCCTTCGTTCCCGAAAGGGACGCGCCGGATTTCGCGTGCGCGGCAGGGCCGTTCACTTGCCTAGCGCCGGGCGTGCCGGCTTCCTTGATCTCGGTCAAATTTCGCTCGATCGCGCCATGTGCCGCGCGCGCATCGGCAAGCAGCTTCGCCACTTTCTCGGGCTCGGGGATCCCGCGCAGCATCGGCTCGGGCCGGGCAAGGCGGAACGGGCGCACGTGCGGCCACAGCAGGAGGTAGCCGAGCAGCCTTTCGCCCTTCAGCTCGAAGGCGATGTCGCCGTGCTCCTTGCCGCGCATCTTCATGTTCGCCGCGGCGATCTGCTTGAGCGGGATGTTGATCCGCGTCTCGATCGCCATGCCGATACGCATGATAAGCCGCGTGTCGGTGAGGATGTAGAGCGTGCTGCGGACGCTCAGCCAGGCGAGCAGATTGAGCACGCCGAGCCCCGCAACGCACAGCCCCGCGATGATCGCGGCGCTCTGGTAATTGCCCATCGCAAGCGAAATCGCGACGAGGGCGGCGAAATAGATCGCGACGCTGCGGGTGTGAAACGCGGTCCGGGCAAGGACCGCCCTGTCGGGCCGGCCCTTCCACAGGATCCGTTCGTCCTCGGCCGGCGTGCCCATCGGGTCGCCGTGCGCCGTGGGCCCGGCATTTTCCAGCTCGGGCGGATCGAAGCGCGGCTTGGCGTGCAGCTCCGGATCCGCCGCGGGCAGGCCCTTTTTCGTATTCAGATCCACGGTTCCGCCCTTTCCGGCGTCGCGTACATATAGCCGCCGCCATAATAGGCCATGATCTTGTCCTCTTCGTAGCGAGTGACCTGGCCGGGAGTGTCGAGCCGCGGGACGTCCGCGAACTGCTCTGACGTGATCGCCGAAATCTCGACCTGTTCGGGCTTGTCGTCGAAGAAGCCCTTCTTCTGCACGACGCAAACGAACATCGGCGCGAGCACCTTGTCGCCCGCATTGGTCTCGATCTCGAGATAGCGGATGATGTGCTCGGACTGGTCGACCCAGACATCGCTCACCTTGCCCGCGACCTTCTTGTCGGCGGCGATGACGGGCCAGCCGACCAGCGCCGGGTCATTCGGCGAGATCGAGAGTTCGTGGCTGTTGCCGATCGGCACGATGCGCGGGCGACCGTCGTGGGTGAGATCGGGATAGTCGGCGCGCTTGGCATAGGCCGCCGGGCCGAGGCCGTCCTTCATCGGATTGCCGGTCGGAACCCAGGGGGCGCCGGCGGCGTGGAAGGCCTGCACCGCGGGGATGTTGACGTCGTCGCGCGGAACATCCTCGGGGATATACACGCCGCGCCCGTGCGGCAGGTTGAAGACCTTCTTCTCGCCCTGGGTCAGCGGCCAGGTGTCGACCCGGCCGGTCTGCTCGTCCTCGAGCGGGTATCCCTCACGACGGCTCTCGCGGTTGAGATAGACCACGAGGGCGATGAAGAAGACGAAAAAGAGCAGGAAGGCCAGCTCGGCTACGTCGAGTGTCCCGACGATATATGTGTTGTTCATTTCACATTCCTCTCAAGCAGAGTGCGACCGAGACGGGGTCCCTCGCGTTCCTGTCCGGTCATGTCGGGAATTCGCGCAGGCCGAACGGCTGGCCCGAGCGCTCCCTGGAAGCGAGGGTGGTTGAGCGACCCCGGCCGACAAGCGGCCCGATCGCGGCGAGGCCTGCCAGAAGCAGCAGGATTTCGAGGAGGTAGACCGAGGTGTAACCGGTCGCCCTCGTGGCGATGGCCTCTCCCACATCGCCGGTCATGACGAGCGCCGAGACGCCGTCACGAAGTGCACCGCCGAGCGCGATACCCGCGCCCGCTGCGGTCGCCTGGACCGCGCCCCATGCACCGAGCGCGAGGCCCGCGGTGGCGCTTTCGGCAAGGCTCATCGCCTCCATCAGCGTGCCGACCGAGAACAGGCCGAGCCCGACCCCGATTCCGAAGGCCCCGATGAACAGCATCAAGGGCGCGCCGAAGGGGGCGGCGAAAACCACGAACAGGAACGCGACCACGCCGGTGACCAGCCCGATCCCGGCAAGCCGCAGCGGGTCCCCGCCGAGTCCGAGCGCGCGGCCCGAAAGCATGAAGCCGATGAGGCTGCCGAACGCCCACGCCCCGGTGAGCGAGGTGGTCGAGCCGACCGAAAGACCGAGGATTTCCCCGCCATAAGGCTCGAGCAGCGCGTCCTGCATGGCGAAACCCGCCGCGCCGATGCCGATGGCGGTCAGCAGGCGGGCATTGCGCCCGTCGCGCACGAAGGAATTCCAAAGATCGCGGAACAGCGGCGTCTCGCGGTCGTGCGCAGTCGCCTTGGGATCGCGCGCTTCCTGCTTCCAGAGCGCGACGAGGTTGAGGATGATGGTCAGCACCGCGCAGCCCTGGATGACCTGGACCAGCTTGGTCGCGGTAAAATCCATCAGAACCCCGCCGATGACGAATGCGGCGAACATCATGCCGACGAGCAGCATGACGTAAAGCAGCGCGACTGCGCGGGGACGCTTATCCTCCGGTGCAAGGTCGGTCGCGAGCGCGAGGCCCGCAGTTTGAGTGATGTGGAAGCCTGCGCCCGTCATCAGGAAGGCGACGGCTGCGGCCACCATGCCAAGGTTGAACGCCTCGGGCTTGCCGAGCAGCAGCAGGGCGAAGGGCATGATCGCGAGGCCGCCGAACTGGGCGAGAGTGCCGGCCCATATATAGGGCACGCGCTTCCAGCCGAGGAAGGAGCGGTGGGTGTCCGACTTGTGCCCGATCAGCGCGCGAAACGGCGCGACCAGCAGCGGCACCGCGATCAGCAGCGCGACCAGCCATGTGGGCACGCCGATCTCGACGATCATCACCCGGTTGAGCGTGCCGTTCAAGAGCACCATCGCCATGCCGACGCTCACCTGGAACAGCGAGAGCCGCAACAGCCGCCCGAGCGGCAGGTCGTCGCTCGCCGCATCCGCGAAAGGCAGATAGCGGACGGCGACCTGCGTCCAGGTATCGGCAAGGCGAGGGCGTTGGTTCATCCGTGCCTCACGAGTTCCAGTGCCTGCGAGGTGTAGAAACCGCTCGAGACGCGCTTCGTGCGGCCGATCGACCAGCCCGAAAGCCGCGCCAGCCGTTCACGCACTTCGGCCTCGCGCACGGGCACGATGGCAGGCGAGCGGTCGCTCTTGGGAAAGACCTTGCCGATTTCGTGCATCGCGCCGAGCAGCTTCGTGCGCGGGGCGAAGGTGAACAGGATCGAGCCCGTGCAACGCTCGGCCAGCTGGGCGAGCGCGTCGACGAGGTCTTCGGGAGAATAGTGAATCAGCGAATCCATCGCGACGACATGGGCGAAGGTGCCGAGTTCGGGGTCGAGCATATCGCCCGCCATCCAGCGGATACGGCCGTGGCCGATGAAGGAGGGCGTGCGCTCGCGGGCGACCTCGACGAGCCCCGCGGCCACGTCGATGCCGGTCACTTCCGCGCCCCGGCAGGCCGCCTCGATCGCAAGCGCGCCCGTGCCGCAGCCTGCGTCGAGGATGCGCGTGCGCCTGAGGTCTCGCGGCAGCCAGGACAGGAGCGTGTTCCTCATCTCGTCGCGGCCCGCACGCACGGTCGCGCGGATGCCGCTGACCTTCGTGTCCGAGGTGAGGTCGATCCACGCCTGTCGCGCTGTACTGTCGAAATAGTTGGCAAGCGCCTCGCGCCGCTCGGCGTAGGGGCTCGCTTCGAAGGGGAGTGGGGAACGGGTAGCCATCATTCAAATCCCAGGAAGTCGAAGATGTCGCGGTCCTTCATCGGGCTCGCCAGCTGCGGTTCGACACCGTCCCACAGCATCTGCGCGAGCCTGAGATATTCGTTCTGGGCCTCGACCACTTCGGGGTCGTCGCCCATCTCGAAAAGCGTGCATTTCTTGAGCCGCGAGCGGCGGATCGCATCGACGTCGCGGAAATGGGCCAGGCGCTGCATCCCGATCCGGTCGCAGAAACGGTCGATCTCGTCGGTCTCGCGGCTGCGATTGGCGACCACGCCGGCGAGGCGCACGTCGTAATTCTTGGATTTCGCGCCGATCGCGGCGACGATCCGGTTCATCGCGAAGATGCTGTCGAAATCATTGGCCGCGACGACCAGCGCGCGTTCGGCGTGCTGAAGCGGAGCGGCAAACCCGCCGCACACCACGTCGCCCAGCACGTCGAAGATGACGACGTCCGTGTCCTCGAGCAGGTGGTGCTGCTTCAGCAGTTTCACCGTCTGGCCGACCACGTAACCGCCGCAGCCGGTACCCGCCGGAGGGCCGCCCGCCTCGACGCACATGACGCCGTTATAGCCTTCGAACATATAATCGTCGGGGCGCAATTCCTCGGAGTGGAACTCGACCGTCTCGAGCACGTCGATGACCGTCGGCATCAGCTTCTTGGTCAGAGTGAAAGTGCTGTCGTGCTTGGGATCGCAGCCGATCTGCAGCACACGGTGGCCGAGCTTCGAAAACGCCGCCGACAGGTTCGAGGAGGTGGTCGACTTGCCGATCCCGCCCTTGCCGTAGACCGCGAAGACCTTCGCGCCCTTGATCTCGTCGCGCGGGTCCATCTGGACCTGGACCGAACCTTCCCCGTCGGGTGGGGCGAATCTGGATTTGGGGTTGTGAAGGTTCATAGCGACAATATCCCTTTGTCTGTCATTCGGCCACGAAGACGCCTTCGAGGCGGTCCTCGAGCTCGTCACTCGCCTCACGCAGGGCGGCGAGCGTTTCCTCGTCGGGCTCCCACAGGTTGCGGTCGCACGCTTCGAGCAGGCGACCCGCGACCCGCGCGGAGCTTTTCGGGTTCAGTTCGGAAAGACGGCGGCGCATCTCTTCGTCGAGGACGAAGGTCTCGCTGATTTTCTGGTAGACCCAGGGCGCGACCTGGCCGGTCGTGGCGGACCAGCCGAAAGTGGCATTCACATGGCCCTCGATCGCGCGCACGCCCTCGTAACCGTGGTCGAGCAGGCCCTCGAACCACTTGGGATTGAGCGTGCGGGTGCGCGCCTCGAAATCGATCTGTTCGGCGAGCGTGCGGACCTTGGTGTTCCCGCGCGTCGCATCGAGAATGTAGACCGGGGCTTCGGACCCCTTTGCCTTGGCAACCGACCGCGTGACGCCGCCCAATCCGTCGACATACTGGTCGACGTCGTTGATCCCGACCTCGACGCTTTCGAGGTTCTGGTAGGTGAAATCGACATCGGCGAGCACGCTTTGTAGCAGTTCGCGCTGCTGCACCGGCGCGCCCTTCACGCCATAGGCGAAGCCCTTGTTCACCTCGAAGGCGTTGGCGAGTTCGTCCGGGTCGGTCCAGGCGCCGCCGTCGATCATCTGGTTGACGTTGGCGCCGTATGCCCCTTCCGCGTTCGAGAAGACCCGCAGCGCCGCCGTTTCCATATCGCAGCCGAGCTTTTCCATCTGCGCGAGCGTGTGCTTGCGCACGAAGTTCTGCTCGATCGGCTCGTCGGCCTGGCTCGCCAGCAGGGCGGCCTCGGCGAGCATCCGGGTCTGCATGGGGAGGAGATCACGGAAGATGCCCGAAAGGGTCGCGACTACGTCGATGCGCGGACGGCCCAATTCCTCGATCGGGATCAGTTCCGCGCCCGCGAGCCGCCCATAACTGTCGCGGCGGGGACGCGCGCCCATCAGGGTCAGCGCCTGCGCGATCTGGGTGCCTTCGCTCTTGAGATTGTCGGTCCCCCACAGCACCATCGCAATGCTTTCGGGGAAGGGCTGGCCGCTTTCGACATGGCGCGCGATCAGTCGCTCGGCCTGCTCCGCGCCCTGGATGCAGGCATAGCGCGTCGGCATGAGGAAGGGGTCGAAACCGTGGATGTTGCGGCCCGTCGGCAGCACTTCGGGATTGGCGACGATGTCGCCGCCGGGCGCGGGCGGGACATAGCCACCGTCGAGCGCGTGGATGAGCGCGCCGAGTTCGTCCGAGGAATCGAGCTGCTTGCCAAGGTCGCCGCGGTCGATCCCGGCCTCGGCCATCACGGCGGCCTCGACCATTGCATCGAGCATTTCCTCGCGTTCCGAGCCTTCCGGATTCCGACCGAAGACGTGGAGCCCGTGCGGGATCAGCGCCTCTTCGAGCTCGTAGAGCCGCTCGGTCAGCGTCTCGATTGCGCCGCATTCGATGTCGAGCGCATCGCACTGTTCGGCGATGATCGCTTCGAGTTCCGCACGTTCCTCTTCGTCGGCGGAGCCGGTCGCGCGCCAGCGATCGACGCTGGCTTTCAGTTCGGAAAGACCCTTGTAAAGCCCGGCCTGCGCCAGCGGAGGGGTCATGTAGCTCACCAGCGTCGCGGCCGAGCGGCGCTTCGCCAGCATACCTTCGGACGGGTTGTTGGCGGCGTAGAGATAGAAGTTCGGCAGGTCGCCGATCAGGCGTTCCGGCCAGCACGAACTCGACATTCCGGTCTGCTTGCCGGGCATGAATTCGAGCGCGCCGTGAGTGCCGAAATGAAGCACGCTGTGCGCCCCGAAATCCTCACGGATCCAGCGATAGAAAGCGCTGAAGGCGTGGGTCGGGGCAAAACCGCCCTCGAACAGCAGGCGCATCGGATCGCCCTCGTAACCGAAGGCGGGCTGGATGCCGACGAAGACATTGCCGAATTGGGCGCCGAGAACCTGGATATGGCTGCCGTCGCTCTGCTGCTTGCCGGGGGCGGGGCCCCAGGCCGCCTCGATCTCGGCGAGATATTTCTCGCGCCGCACATGGTCGTCGGCGGGAATGCGCGCGGCGACGTTCGCATCGGCTCCGTAAAGGTCGGCATTGCCTTCGAGGATCGCGGTCCGCAGGTCGTCGACCGTCTCCGGCACATCGACCGTGTAGCCCTCGGCTTTCATCCGGGTGAGCGTCGCATGGAGCGATTCGTAGACCGACAGGAAGGCCGCCGTGCCCGTCGCGCCCGCATTGGGCGGGAAGTTGAACAGCACCACCGCCACCTTGCGCTGCGCGCGCTGGGAACGGCGGTTGCGGATCAGCTTGATCGTGCGCTCGGCCAGCGCCTCGGCGCGTTCGGGGCAGCCCTGCATCGGGCGCAGCTTTTCGGAGGCCGGGCGCGGGCACTGCCGCTCGCACCCGCTGCAGAAAGAGCCGCCTTCGCCCGCGCGCCCGCCGAAGACGCTCGGCACGATCGCCCCGTCGAGTTCGGGCAGCGCGACCATCAGCGTCGCTTCCAGCGGCATCAGGCCCTGTTCGCCCTTGCGCCATTCCTCGATCGACTGGAATTCGATCGCGTGGGCGGCGACGTAGGGCATATCGAGGTCGCCCAGCACCTTGCGTGCGGCTTCGGCATCGGCATAGGCCGGGCCGCCGACCAGCGAGAAGCCGGTGAGGTTGACGATCGCATCGACCGTGGGCTTGCCGTCCCGGTCCATGAAGAATTTCTCGATCGCCGGGCGCGCGTCGAGCCCGCTGGCGAAGACCGGAATGACCTTGAGTCCGGCATCTTCGAACGCCTTGATCGCGCCGTCGTAATGGTGGCTGTCGCGGCCCAGCAGGTAGGAACGCAGCAGGATCAGCCCGACCGTGCCATTCTCGCCGCCGCCCTGTGGGAGAAGGCGCAGGCTTTCGGAAATGCGCTGCTTTGTGCGCGGGTGATAGACGCCGACTTCGGGATATTCGAGCGGCGCCTCGGCCTTCGTTTTCCCTCGCCGCGCCATACGCTCGCCCGCGGCGTAGCGGTCGATCAGGGCGCGGACCATCTGCTCGACATTCTCGTCCGAACCCGCGAGCCAGTATTGCAGCGTGAGGAAATAGGCCCGCACGTCCTGCGCGGTGCCGGGGATGAACTTGAGGATCTTGGGCAGGCGGCGCAGCACTTTCATCTGCCCTTCGCCCGAACTCGCGCCCTTCTTGCCCGAGCCGCGCAGCTTCTTGAGCAGCGCCATCGGCCCCTTGGCCGGCGCGTCCATGCGATAGGCGCCCATGCGGGTCAGCCGTACGATCTCGCCCGCCGACATCAGGCAGACCATCGCATCGCAGCTTTCCCGGCGCGCTTCGAGATCGGGCAGGATCGCGCGGACCTGGTCGTCGATGAAGATCATCGTGACGATGACGATGTCGGCTTCGGCGATCGCCTGCTTGCACGCGGCGAGCTGGTCCGGGCAGCGCTCCCAATCGGCCGCGGCATGGAGCGAGAGGTGGATATTGTCCTTGCACAGCGCCTCGCCCGCCCGGTCGACCGCGCCTTTGAGGTGGTTGTCGAGCGTCACGATCGTCACGCGCACCGGGGAATTCATGCGCAGTTTCGTGGGCGCTTCCGCCCGGGGTGTGGGAGCCTTACCGTGCATAATGCGCCTTCGCCTCGTAAAGGGTCTCGACGTCGATCGGCCAACGGCCGTGATCCTGTGCGAACGCCTCGGTGTTGCGCCGCGCCTTGCCGCGCACGAAGAAGGGGATCTTCTTCAGCTCGCGCTCGGCCTCGTCGGTCCAGCGATGATCGGCCTCGGGCTCCACCTCCGCCTCCGCCACGGCGACAGCGGCATTGTCCTGCGGCGCGGGTTCGTCATGCACCGGGATGCGCTGGGGCGAGGGGCTGTGCGCGGCGTGGTGGCTGGGCCCGTTCTCGTCGGAGAATTCGAAATCCTCGCGGAACATGGTGAGCAGGTGCTCCTCCAGCCCCATGACGAGCGGGTGGACCCAGGTGTCGAAGATCACGTTCGCGCCCTCGAAGCCCATCTGGGGCGAATGGCGCGCGGGGAAATCCTGCACATGGACGGGTGCGGAAATGACCGCGCAGGGCACGCCGAGCCGCTTGGCGATGTGCCGCTCCATTTGCGTGCCGAGCACGAGTTCGGGCGCAGCCTCGGCGATTGCGTCCTCGACTTCCATGTGGTCGTCGGTGATGAGCGGCTCGACCCCGTGTTCTTTCGCCGCCGCCCGGATGTCGCGGGCGAATTCGCGGTTGTAGCAGCCGAGGCCGCAGACCTCGAAGCCGAGCTCGTCACGCGCGATCCGCGCCGCGCTGACCGCGTGGGTGGCATCGCCGAAGATGAAGACGCGTTTACCGGTAAGGTAGGTCGAATCGACCGAGCGGCTCCACCACGGCATGCGGGATTGGGTGTCGCCGAGGGCAGGCGTGGGATCTGCACCTGCCAGCTCGGCGACTTCGGCGATGAAGGCGCGTGTAGCGCCTACGCCGATGGGGACGCTGCGAACGGCGGGCTGGCGGAACGTGCGTTCGAGCCAGCGGGCCGCTTCGTCAGCGATCTCGGGATAGAGGACGATGTTGAAATCCGCCTCGCCGATGCGGGTGATGTCGGCGGGCGTGGCATCCAGCGGCGCGACGAGGTTCACCTCGACGCCGAGCTGGGCGAGAATCTTTGTCACCTCGACGAGATCGTCGCGGTGGCGGAAACCGAGCGCGCAGGGGCCGAGAATGTTGGCCTTCGCCGCGCGACCTTCGAGCGGAGCGCGCTCCACGTCGCGCCGGGCGAGGCCGCGCACGATCTGGTAGAAGGTCTCCGCCGCGCCCCAGTTTTCCTTGCGCTGGTAGCTCGGCAGTTCGAGCGCGATCGCGGGGCAGGGCAGGTCCATCGCTTCGGCAAGGCCGGCGGGGTCGTCCTGGATCAGTTCCGCGGTGCAGGACGCGCCGACGATCATCGCCTGCGGATTGAACCGCGCGGCGGCATCGCGGGCGGCTTCCTGGAACAGCTCGGCCGTGTCCTTGCCGAGGTCGCGCGCTTCGAACGTGGTGTAGGTGACCGGCGGGCGGTGGTTGCGCCGCTCGATCATGGTGAAGAGGAGGTCGGCGTAGGTGTCGCCCTGCGGCGCGTGCAGGACATAGTGCAGCCCCTTCATCGCGGTCGCGATCCGCATCGCGCCGACATGGGGAGGGCCTTCGTATGTCCAGACCGACAGCTGCATCCCTACACCTCCAGCCTGTCGCGGCGGCGCAGGGGCCGGGCGAAGAGTTCGGCGAGGTCGCCCGCCTGGTCGAAGCCGTGGATAGGCGAGAAAACGAGCTCGATCGCCCACTTGGTCGTGAGGCCCTCGGCCTCGAGCGGGTTGGCGAGGCCGAGGCCGCACACGGTGATGTCGGGCCGGTCCTCGCGCACGCGGTCGAGCTGACGCTCGACGTGCTGGCCTTCGCTGATGCGGGCCGTGTCGGGAATGCGGGCGAGGTCGCGGGCGCAATGCGCGCGGTGGAGATAGGGCGTGCCGACCTCGACCGGGATCATGCCCAGTTCGGTCGTGAGGAAACGGGCGAGTGGCACTTCGAGCTGCGAATCGGGCAGGAAGCTGATCCGCTTGCCCTCGAGCTGACCGCGCAGGTGCGACATCGCCTTGCGCGCGCGCTCGCGGCCCGGCGCGACCACTTTCTCGAACAGGGCCTCGTCCACGCCGAATTCGCGCGCGGCGGCGGCGAGCCAGTCGGTCGTGCCTTCCGCGCCGAAGGGGAACATCGCATCGAGTCGCACCGCCCCGCGATCTTCCAGCGCCATAGCCGTGTCCGACAGGAAGGGCTGGGCGAGCAGGTAGCGGGTGTTGGCCCCGACCGCCGGCAGGTCGCGCGAGTCGCGCGGCGGCAGGACGCGGACATTATCGATGCCCATCTGGTCGAACAGGCGCAGGAACTGGTCCTCGACGATGTCGGGGAGCGAGCCGACGACAAGCAGCTGCTTTTCCGCATCCGCCTTTGCGCGCGGCATTTCGGGGACCAGCGCGGCGAGGCAGGCGTCTTCGCCTTGCGTGAAGGTCGTCTCGATCCCGCTGCCCGAGTAATTCAGGATGCGCACGCGCGGCATATACTGCTTGCCGAGGCGCTCTGCGGCCTTGGCGAGGTCGAGCTTGATGACCTCGGATGGGCAGGAGCCGACGAGGAACAGCGTCTTGATGTCGGGCCGGCGGGCAAGCAGGCGATCGACCACCCGGTCGAGCTCGTCCTGCGCATCGACCATGCCGGCAAGATCGCGCTCCTCCATGATCGCCGTGGCGAATCGGGGCTCGGCGAAAATCATCACGCCCGCCGCCGATTGAAGAAGGTGCGCGCAGGTGCGCGATCCGACCACGAGGAAGAAGGCGTCCTGCATCTTGCGGTGGAGCCAGACGATTCCGGTCAGCCCGCAGAAAACCTCGCGCTGCCCGCGTTCGCGCAGGATCGGGCGGGGCGAATCGGTCTTGGCGGTCGCGGCATCGTTGCAGCCTGCAAGGAGGGTCGTCTCGCTCATGCCGCCACTGCCTCTCCGACAGCGGCCTCGGCCGCGTCTTCCGCTTCGGCCTGGAGCCGCGCCGCGCGCAGTTTCAGCAGGAACTGGACCGCGTTGATGACATAGGCCGCATAGGCGGCGAGCGCGACGAACATCCGCTCATCGAGCGTGCCGTATTCGCCCAGCAGCATCACGAGATAGGCCGTGTGCAGCGCGATCACGAGCATGGAGAAGACATCTTCCCAGAAGAAGGCTTCGGCGAAGAGATACTTGCCGAACACGACCTTCTCCCAGATCGCGCCCGTGACCATGATGGTGTAGAGAACGAAGGTCTTGATGACGATCGAGACATCCGCCGCGAAGGCGCCTTCGCCGGTCATCAGGGTGCGGATGACGAGGCCGAGCGACACCAGGAAGACGAGGAACTGCAGCGGGGCCAGCACGCCCTGGACAATCGTCCAGGCCGACTCGTCCCGGCGCCGGCGCTCTTCCGGAGTGTAGAGCCCCCGCCTGATCCCCTTTTGCTCGTTCACCTGCGCCGCGAGGGCTGCAGGCCCGACCGGGGAGGGTTGATCCTTCCGAGTCATCTTATGCGATAGCCTCTGCTTTCAGTGTTGGAGACTATGCTCAATGTTAGGGGGGTGTCAACAAGATTGGACGTTCATTTCTGTTGACATTGGACACGTCCTGTCGGAGCCTGTTTGCGGAAACGCCGAAAAGGGCGTAGACCTCGGAGTCGCTGGTGCAGGGGGTCTGGGAGAGGAGTGCCCTCACGTATCGGCGGCGACGCGATCCGCGCCGTTCCCGGCAGGGGACGGGCCCGAGTGGGGCCCGCACCGGGAGTTTGGGAGGGTCAATTATATGGCACAAATGAAGAGCGCGGGCGTGTTCGGTGCGAGCTCCGCCGCTTTGCGCAAGGTGATCACCAACCCCCTCTATCGCGACCGGCGCAAGGACAAGTCCGATCCATCGACCGCCGATTCCCGTTCGGGCGATGCGATCAACACGATCATCGAAGGCGAGATCATCCCGCGCCTGATGATGGCCCATTCCTCCGGCGGCGAGGATGCGGTGGCCGAAGAGCGCCCGCGCGAGATCGAGCCCGCCGACGCGGCGCGCTTCGCGGTCCTGCCGCTCGAGCTCGAGGCCGATGCCCTGCTCGCCGAGATCGACCGTTTCGTGGGCAAGGGCGCGAGTGTCGATGCGATCTATCTCGACCTGCTCGCCCCCTCCGCCCGGACGCTGGGCGAGATGTGGGACCGCGACGAATGCGATTTCATCGACGTGACCATGGGCCTGTGGCGCCTGCAGGAAGTCATGCGCGAGGTCGCCATGCGCGTCCCGGGCGACTCGCAGCCGACCCTCGGGCGCAAGGTCGCACTGTTCTCCGCCATGCCGGGCGATGTTCACTCCTTCGGCACGCTGATGATCGAGGAAGTCTTCGCCCGCGCCGGCTGGGAAAGCGAGGCCCTGGTCAAGCCCGAACGGCGCGAACTGCTCGATCGCCTGTCGCGCAAGAGCTATGACCTTGTCGGCCTGACGGTCGCGCGCGACTGTCCCAGCTCGGCTCTCGCCAATCTCATCAAGGCCATGCGCAGCGTGTCCGCCAACCCGCACATCGCCGTCCTCGTCGGCGGGCGCGTCATCAACGAAAACCCCTCCATGGTCGCCGAAGTCGGGGCCGACGGAACCGGGATCGATGCGCGCGCGGCCCTTGCAACTGCGGAGAAGCTTGTCCATTCGGCGCACGCCGACGCGCAAGAGATCTCCTAGGCTTGAAAGTCCATGCTCACCCGCAAGCATTCGATCGAGGGTAAAAACCCTTTCGGCCATGCTGCCGAACTGTTCGACACCCTCGATGCCGATGCAGCGATGAAGCTTGCCATGGTGGCGGGCGACGTCACCCTCGTTCTCGACGACACGGGCACGATCCTCGACGCCGCCTTCGATCCCAAGGACTTCCCCGGTTTCGAAGGCTGGGTCGGGACGAACTGGATCGAGACCGTCACCGACGAGTCGCGGCCCAAGATCATGGAAATGCTTGCCGCAGCCCGGCGCGGCGAGGTCCAGCACTGGCGCCAGGTCAACCACCCCACGCGCGAAGGCGAGGTGCCGATTCGCTACGCGGTGCTGAGCGTCAACAAGGGCGAGCACCGCATCGCCTTCGGCCGCGACCTGCGCGAGGCGGGCAAGCTGCAGGCACGGCTGCTGCAGGTCCAGCAATCGCTCGAGCGCGACTACCTCAAGATGCGCCAGCTCGAGGCGCGCTATCGGATGCTGTTCGAGAGGTCGCATGAAGCGGTCCTGATCGTCGAGGCGTCGAGCCTGCGGATCAAGGAAGCGAACCCGGCAGCCCACGCCCTGCTCGGCGCGCGCGCGGGAAGCCTTCCGGGCAAGAAACTGCCCGGCGTGGTCGACAAGTCGGCGCGCGACACGTTGCAATCTCTGGTCGGGGCGGCGCTCGCGTCCGATTCGGTCAGCCCGGTGCCGATCAAGCTCACTCGCGGCGGGCGCGAGGTCCAGGTCTCGGTCGCGGGCTTCACCCAGGATCGCGGCCAGTTCCTGCTGGTGCGGCTGGTTCAGGCGGGCGAACAGGCTGCGGGCGAAGCCTCGCCGGTGCTCGATCTCGTCGATCAGATGCCCGATGCCTTCGTGGTGGCCGACGTCAATCTCGAAGTGGTCAGCGCGAACAACGCCTTCGTCGAAATGGTCCAGGCTGCGAGCCTCGACCAGCTGCGCGGACGGCATCTGTCCGAATGGGTGGGACGGCCCGGCATCGATCTCGACCTGATCGAAGGCCAGATCGACCAGCACGGCGCGGCCCGCAATGTCGGCACCGTCCTGCGTACCGGCGGCGAGGCGGAGGGCGAGCCGGTCGAGCTTTCCGCGGTCCGCTCGGCGGGCGATAACCCGCTTTACGGCTTCGTCATCCGGCCGATCGGGCGGCGTCTGCGCGACCTGCCGCCCGGCTCGCAGGACCTTCCGCGCTCGGTCGAGCAGCTGACCGATCTGGTGGGCCGGATGAGCCTCAAGGACATCGTGCGCGAGAGCACCGACCTTATCGAGCGGCTCTGCATCGAGGCGGCGCTGTCCTACACCTCCGACAACCGCGCATCGGCGGCCGAGATTCTCGGCCTGTCGCGCCAGAGCCTCTATTCCAAGCTGCACCGCTATGGCCTCGGCAACCTGCCGAGCGACCCCGAGTCGTAAACGGATTTGACACTTTTCCGCTGACCCTCCTGACAGGTTTTGCAGGGGATCTACGCGAATTCGGGGTATCGGAAAAAGTGAGTGTCAAAATAATTTGACGCACTTCACTGTCAGGCATAGCCTGTCCTCATGGAAACGACCGTAGCCTCGACTCGCCACGCGCCGATTCCCGCGCCGCGCGACGTCCTGCAATTGCTCAAGCCGATCACGTGGTTCCCCCCGATGTGGGCCTTCATGTGCGGTGCCGTCTCTTCCGGGGCGGGGCTGGAGGGCCGCTGGTGGTTCGTCGCCGGCGGCGTTCTGCTGGCCGGGCCGCTGGTGTGCGGGACGAGCCAGGCGGTCAACGACTGGTTCGACCGCCATGTCGACGCGATCAACGAGCCCGACCGGCCGATCCCTTCGGGTCGGATCGCGGGGCGCTGGGGCCTTTATATCGCGATAATCGGCTCGCTGATCTCGGCGGCGGTCGCGCTGGCGCTCGGCGAGCTGGTTTTCCTCGCCGCGCTGGTCGGCCTCGCGCTCGCCTGGGGCTATTCGATGCCGCCCTTCCGCTTCAAGACGAGCGGGTGGACCGGGCCGCTGGTGGTCGGGCTTACCTATGAAGGGCTCAGCTGGTTCACCGGGGCCACCGTCATGCTCGGCGCCATGCCGTCCAGCGAGGTGCTGATCGTGCTGGTGCTCTACAGCCTCGGCGCGCACGGCATCATGACCTTGAACGATTTCAAGGCCGTCGAAGGCGACCGCGCCACCGGCCTCAAGTCGCTTCCCGTCGTCATGGGCGTCGAGGGCGCGGCGATCGTCGCTTGCGCGGTGATGGCGGCGGCGCAGGTCGTGGTCATCGCACTCCTGATGGGCTGGGGCTATAGCATCTCGGCGAGCATTGTCGGCCTTGTCCTTGTCGCGCAGTTTCTCGCCATGCCCAAACTGGTCGGCGATCCGGCGAAATATGCGCCCTGGTACAACGGCGTGGGCGTCACGCTCTATGTTCTCGGGATGCTTGCCGCGGCGCTGGGTCTCGGGGGGTATATCTGATGCAAGCGGCCTCCACCTCGACCGAAACCCTAGCCGGTGCGGCCGAGGAGCGGGGCTTCGGCTGGCTGGGCATTGTCCGCATCGGGCTGGTGCAGGCATCGATCGGTGCGCTGGTGATGCTGGTCACGACCGTGCTCAACCGCGTCATGGTGGTGGAAATCGGGCTGGTTGCCGCAATTCCCGCCGGGCTTGTCGCATGGCATTACGCGGTCCAGCTCGCCCGGCCCCTGTGGGGGCACGGGTCCGACCGGGGCAGCAGCCGGACCGCGTGGATCATCGGCGGGGTGGCGGTGCTCGGCGCGGGCGCGCTAATGGCGACGCAGGCGACCATCCTTTTGTCCTCCTCCTTTGCGCTCGGCTTCGCGCTTGCGGTGCTGGCCTACACGCTGATCGGTGCGGGCGTGGGCGCGGCGGGCACGTCTGCGCTTGCCATGCTCGCCTCGGGCGTTTCTCCCCGGCGGCGCGCGGCTGCGGCTGCAGTTACCTGGATCATGATGGTCGCCGGCATCGTCGCCGCCGCCTTTTCGGTCGGCGCGCTGCTGGAACCGTTCTCGTTCGATCGCCTGCTGTGGGTCTCGGGCGGCGTGGGCCTTGCGATGCTGGGGCTGAGTATCTTGGCGACCTTCCGGCTCGAGCGGCAGGCTGGACGCTATGGCCATGCGGCTGACGGCGGGGAAGCGCCCGATTTCAAATCCGCCCTGTCCGAAATCTGGCGCGAACAGGCTGCGCGCCGTTTCACGGTGTTCATCTTCGTCTCGATGATCGCCTTTTCGATGCAGGATCTCATCCTCGAACCCTTCGCCGGGCTTGTTTTCGGCATGGCCCCTGGCGAATCGACGCAGCTTGGCGGGCAGCACCAGGGCGGCATCCTCCTTGGGATGATTATCGCCGGGGTGGGCGGCAGCGCCTTCGCCGGGCGACTGCCGGGCGAGTTGCGGCTCTGGGTCGTTGCCGGATGCATCGGCTCGGCGCTCGCGCTCGCCGCGCTCGGCGTCGCGGCAATGCACGGGCCGGGCTGGCCGCTCGGGGTCAATGTCTTCGTCCTCGGCTTTTCCAATGGCGTCTTCGCGGTCTCCGCGATCGGCGCGATGATGGGGCTGGCCGGGGCAGGGCGCACCACCCGCGAAGGGGTCCGAATGGGCGTATGGGGCGCGAGCCAGGCGATCGCCTTCGGCCTCGGCGGCCTTCTGGGAGCGCTGGGCGTCGATGTCGCCCGGCAGGTCATGGCGCATGATGGCAGCGCCTTCCGCTTGATCTTTGCCATCGAGGCGATCCTGTTCGTGATCGCGGCGGGGCTCGCCCTGCGCACGACAGGCACCAGCGCGGCTCCGCGACCGGAACCCGCGCGCGAAACGGAGGTGTTCGCATGAGAGAGACAATCTACGATGCCGTCGTCGTCGGCGGAGGCCCCTCGGGTGCCACGGCCGCGACCGATCTCGCCCTTGCCGGGCATTCGGTGCTGCTGCTCGAGCGGGGTGGGCGGATCAAGCCCTGTGGTGGCGCGGTGCCGCCGCGTCTGATGGAGGATTTCGACATTCCGCAAAGCCTGCTGGTCGCGCGTGCGCGCTCGGCCCGCATGATCGCGCCTTCAGGTCGGGCGGTCGATATGCCGGTGGGCGAGATCGGCTATGTCGGCATGGTCGATCGCGAGGAATTCGACGAATGGCTGCGCGAACGCGCGCGCCATTCGGGGGCTGAACGGATCGAGGGCACTTTCGAAAAGATAGAGCGCGACGATGAGGCGCACCCCATCGTCACCTTCCGCCGCAAGCGCGGCGGGCCGATCGAGCGGGTCCGCGCGCGCTGCGTGATCGGCGCAGACGGTGCACGCTCGGCGGTGGCCAAGCAGTGCCTGCCCGGAGCCGAGCGGGTCCCCTGCGTCTTCGCCTATCACGAGATCATCAAGTCGCCCGAAGAGGATTCGGACGCCTACGACCACTCGCGCTGCGACGTGTTCTACCAGGGCAAGCTATCGCCCGATTTCTATGCCTGGGTCTTCCCGCATGGCGAAACCGCGAGCGTCGGGGTGGGCAGCGCGAACAAGGGCTTCTCCCTGCGCGGCGCGATCTCGACCATGCGCGCCGACCTTGGCCTGACGCGCTGCGAGACGGTCCGCCGCGAAGGCGCGCCCATTCCATTGAAGCCGCTGAAGCGCTGGGACAACAACGCCGACGTGATCGTCGCGGGCGATGCCGCGGGCGTCGTTGCACCGGCATCGGGCGAGGGCATCTACTACGCCATGACCGGCGGGCGCTATGTCGCCGAAGCGGCCTCGCAGTTCCTCAAGACCGGCGAGGCGAAGGCTCTCAGGAAAGCGCGCAGTCGCTTCATGAAGGAGCACGGCAAGGTCTTCTGGGTGCTCGGTATCATGCAGTATTTCTGGTATTCGAGCGACAAGCGGCGCGAGCGGTTCGTCACCATGTGCGACGACAAGGACGTGCAGCAGCTCACCTGGCAGGCTTACATGAACAAGAAGCTGGTGCGCGCCAAGCCGCTCGCCCACGTCAAGATTTTCCTCAAGGACACCGCTCATCTGCTGGGCTTGCGGGAGGCGACACGTTAAAACGCTCTCCATGAAAGCCACCTGGATCATCCCGGTCGTCGTCGCCACCGTGGCCGCGCTGTGCGTCGCCGCGCTGGGCGCGACGATCACGGATCTGGGACCATGGTACCAGGGACTCGAAAAGCCGGACTGGACACCGCCCGACCCGATGTTCCCGATGGCGTGGACGCTGATGTACGCGCTCATCGTGGTCTCGGCGGTGACGGCCTGGCGCGCGGCCCCGGACAGCCGCGTGTCGGAGCGGATCGTCAGCCTGTTCGCGCTCAATGGCTTTCTCAACATCACCTGGAGCCTGCTCTTCTTCCGCCTGCAGCGCCCGGACTGGGCGTTTTACGAGCTCATATTCCTGTGGCTCTCGATCATCGCGCTGATCATCTATTGCGGGCGCTATTCGCGTGGAGCGAGCCTGCTGCTCGTGCCCTATCTCGGCTGGGTCAGCATGGCGGGCGCGCTCAACTGGGCGGTGGTCGAACTGAACCCGCCCTTCGGCTGAACCGGAGCGGCGCGGGCCGTACGGATTTCGCACGGCCCCTTGGGCAGCCCCCTCGAACTATCGAGCCTCCTTCTGACTGCGAGGCTGTAGCCCGCGTCATCGTGCCCGCTGCTCCGGCGGGCTGGACAGGCGTGCGGCTCTGGCGCGGGTGGCCCCGTCTGTGGCAAGGAGCTTGCTCTGCCAAATAGGAGGGAGGCCAAGCCGGATGACCTGGCTGTTCGAAAGCGGTCACGCAGCCGACGTTATCCTTGCCGTGCTCGCGCTCGAGGCGCTGTGGCTGCGTCGCGGGGGTTGGAGCTGGATGGAGATGCTCGGCCTGCTCGGCCCTGCCGCGCTCATCGTGCTAGCGCTGCGCGGCGCATTGACCGGTGCGCCCTGGCCCGTGATCGCGCTCCCGCTCCTCCTGTCGCTCCCGCTCCACCTGCTCGATCTCAAGACGAGGGAGAAGGGCTGACGGCCCGAAAGCCCGGGATCGGGCTTCGCCGGAAGCCGAGCCCGCCCTTTGCACTTGCGCCCGGAGACGGCACCGCGCTGCCGCGCGCCGCGCCTTCTGGAACGATTCAGACCATCGTGTCCTGAAATGAAAAAGCCCGGCGACGCCATTGGCGCAGCCGGGCTTCTTCCTGAGGCCGACGGGCGGGGATCAGGCCGTAGCCGATCCCCGCCTCACGGGCGCGTCACTTGGGAGCGTAGTAGTGCTCCTGCGCCCAGAGATACCAGTTATCGACCACGGTCCCGGAGAGCAGGATGCCGATCCCGCCGGTGAGCGTGGTCAGGACCGCGAACCACCAGGCCCAGCGGTGGATCGATTCCATCGAGGCGTTGAAGCCCATGGTCCACCTCCAGAACAGCGCGGCGCGTTCGGACGCCGTCCCGCGGTCGGTGATCTGCTCGATCTCGCGCTCGCCGCCATAGCGGCCCACGGCGAGGATCGTCGCCCCGTGCATCGCGAACAGGACCGCCGATCCGTAGAGGAACACGATCGAGAGCGCGTGGAAGGGGTTGTAGAACAGGTTGCCGTGGATGAGCGAGAAGTTGTTGGTCCAGTCGAGGTGGCTGAAGATGCCGTAGGGCACGGCCTCAGACCACTGGCCGAGCAGGAGCGGGCGGATGAAGCCCAGCACGAGGAACAGCCAGATCGCGCTCGCGAAGGCCCAAGGAATGTGCATCCCCATGCCGAGCGCCTTGGCCCTCGAATAGGTCCTCGCCCACCACAATAGCACCGCTGCCGTGAGGAAGCCGCCCGTGAGGATGAACCATCCCCCCTCCTGCAGGGGCACGAACAGGCTGAAGCCGTATTCCGGACCCGGAGGATCGAGCGAGAGCCAGAAGAACTCGCGCACGAATGCCTGCGGGCTCCAGTTCACCTGGGCCCAGAAGTTGAACCCGATGATCAGGATCGCGATCGTCCCGAAGGCGAGCGAGGCGGTGCCGAGCCAGCCAAGGTAGACAGGACCGAACTGGGCCTGGCCAATCTTGCCGAGCCAGTAGTTGTTGCCGGTCGCAGGGATGCGGACGTCTTCTTCCGGAGCGAGCGGGATGCCCATTTCCGGTGGTCCGGTGACCTGGACCTGCGTGAAGATGTTTTGATAAGTCGCCATGGTTCAGGTGCTCCTCACGACCAGATCGGGATTTTCTTCCAGAACTCCCAGAACTCCGGCCAGCTGCCGACATAAAGGGTGCCTGAAATGACGATGCACACGGCGCTCCAGAACCCCGCGTTAAGAGCGAGGAAGAGCCCCACGCGGTGGATGCCCAGCGTGCCCACGGAATAGCCGATGAAGTCACGGAAATAGGTGTCTTCGTATTCCGGCGTCTTCACGTTCGTCCCGTTAGACGGATTGACCGCCGAAAGCACGAGGCCGCCATGCAGCGCGAGCGCGAGGCAGTTGGTGAAGAAGAAGGTGATCGCCAGCATATGGACCGGGTTGTAGTGGAAGTTCACGTACATATACCCGGTGTTGGAGACCCAATCGAGGTGGCTCCAGATGCCGTAGGGAAAGCCGTGGCCCCATGCGCCCATCCACAGCGGACGGATCACGTTGAGAGTCACATAGGCGAAGACGGCGAAGCTGAAGGCGACCGGAACGTGGTAGCCCATGCCCAGCTTGCGCGAGATCTCGGCCTGGCGGAACACCCATGAATAGAAGGCGACGACTGCGCAGGCCGTGATGATCTGCCAGTATCCGCCCTCGCTCAGAGGGGCGAGGGAAAGCCCGGCTTCGATCGCCGGCGGCTGGATGTCGATCAGCCAGGGGTTGAGGGTCGGCCCTTCAATGGCAGCGGCGAAGATGAGCGCGGTGCCCAGCAGCGCGCTGATTGCCGTCGTCACCCCAAAGAAGCCGACATAAAACGGCCCGACCCAGAAATCGAATAGGTCGCCGCCGATCAAGGTGCCGCCGCGCACGCGGTATTTCCGCTCGAAACTAAGGAGCGCCATAGGTCCATCCTTCCCGCCTGGACGACGGGTTTTGAAGGTTTCGTCAGAAGTGTCAGGAGGCAGGCAGGCGAACCTGCCCCCTCACATTTCGGCTTGCGTCAGCTCGCGGTCGGGGCTTCCGACAGCTCGATGGCAGCCTGGGCAGGCGCCGGGGCGCCCGGCTTGTTCTCAAGCCAGTTGTAGCGATCCGTGCTGAGCAGGATGAAGTGAATGGTGAAAGCGAGCACGGCGAGAACGACGTGCAGGCCCACCAGAGCCCGACGGATGTCGAAGTAGAACCAGATTCTCCACATGAGAATATTCCTTTCAGTATGGTCTCTTGATTGCCTGTCTTTCCGGCGCGAGGCCGGTCAGCCAGTCGATCAGAGGCCGAAGCCGCCGCCGAACCAGGGCTTGTAGGCCCACATCAGCGCATGCGCGACGAGCGCGATGACGACATAGAGGGTGAAGGTCGACATGAAGCCCTTGTGGATTTCCTGGGCTTCTTCGGGCGTGAGGTAGGTTCCCACCCGCTCACCGCCGGGGTTCGGATCAGTCATTGGTATGTCTCCGTTCAGTTGGGTTTGAGTGGGAGCCCGAAGGCCCCCGTCGGCATCCCCGCGTGATCCCCCACGTGGATTTGGTCGCCCGCTTGCGGGCATTCTGTTGCGCCGGCGCTCTGGCCTGTTGCAGGGTCGAGGCGGCTGCGTGCGTCACGCATTCTCCCCCTGCAGGCGCGCCTCGGCGAGGCAATCGATGGTCACCACCAGCTCGCCCTTGCGGCGGGCGGTCCGCTCGGCCGCGTCGCGCAGGCGCTTGGCGGCGGAAATGCGGATCAGGACCGGCTGTTCTTCGACGAGCCTATCGAGTTCGGCCTTGGCGTCCTTGTCCCAGGTCAATTCGGGCTCGTTCTTCGCCGGCGTCGCATCGACCTTGTCGAGATCGGTGCCGAGCGGGAGGATGTAGAACAACGCATCGAACAGCGCGTTGCACACCTCCTGGACGAGATAGGTCGCCCCCGCATAGCCCATGAAGGGCGTGCCCGTGTGGCGGCGGATCGCCGCGCCCGGGAAGCTTGCCGGGATGAACATCCCCCGCGCCCCGCACTCGGCCATGTACATGCGTTCGTTGTAGCTGCCGAACATCACGAGCGGCGGGTTCGCCGCGATCTGCTCGCGCACATCCTCGTTCTTGGGCTTGACCCCGGCGCAGCGCGACACCGCCATGGTGCAGGGCAGGCCCATGTCGTCCTCGAGGAAGTGGCGGATGCCGCGGGCATAGGTTTCGTTCGCGACGATCCCGAAATTGGCCGTGGCGAAGAAATCCTGCGTGACCGAGCGCCACAGATCCCACAGCGGCTTGATCGTGGTGTGCTTCTCGCGCTCGATGAAGGGTTCGGGGTCGAGGTCCAGCGCCTCACCCAGTGCGCGCAGGAACTTGGTTGTCGAGGAAAGCCCGATCGGAGCCTGGAAATACGGGATTTCCAGCGTCTCGCACAGGTTCCGGCCGAACTCGCGATACATACAGATGTTCGCATCCGCCGTGCCGAGCTGGCGGATGTCGGCGAGGTGGCTGCCCAAGGGAAAGACCATGCCGACTTCGGCGCCGATCCCTTCGACCAGCCGCCGGATTTCGGCGAGGTCGGACGGCATATTGAACATCCCGTAGGACGGTCCGATGATGTTGACGACGGGCTTTTGGCCTTCCTTGCGCGGCTTCTTCGCCGGGACTTTCTTGGGGCCGAATTCGGTCCAAAGCCAGGTCAGCGCGCGGTCGGCGCTCTGCCATTGGTCCTCGTCGATGGTGCGCGGCAGGAAGCGCTTGATGTTGGTGCCTTCGGGCGTGACGCCGCCGCCGATCATCTCGGCGATCGAGCCGGTCACGACGACCGCGGGCAGTTCCGGGTCGAGCGTTTCCCAGGCCCGCTTCATGGCGCCTTCGGTCCCGGTCTTGCCGAGCTCTTCCTCGGCAAGGCCCGTGACGACGATGGGCAGTTCATGCGGGGGCAGGGCGTCGGTGTAATGCAGCACCGACGTCACCGGCAGGTTTTCGCAGCCGACGGGGCCGTCGATGATGACCTGCAGGCCCTTCACCGCCGTGAAGACATAGGTCGCGCCCCAGTATCCGCCGGCGCGGTCATGGTCGAGAACGAGTGTCATGTGCCGATCGCCTCCGATGCCTTGCGCGCCGCCTCGTTGAGGGCCGCGTATTTCTTGCGGAATTTCGGACGATCCACGGGCGTGTCTTCCCAGACGCCAGCAGCGTGTTCGCTACCGACACCTTCGAAGAAGTCGCGCATCGTGTCGAAGCGCTCCTTGTTGTGAAGCGCGCCGTTGATGACCGTGGCGAGGCTGCCCGCACCCGCCGGCCCCATCAGCGGCCGGGCCGAGATGAGGTTGGTGAAGTAGAGCGAGGGGATCGCCTTGGTCTTCGCGTGCTGGACGACCGGGGTCGTGCCGATGGCGAGATCCGGGCGGAATTCCTCGATCGCGGCGATGTCCTGTTCGAGGCTGGCGCGATAGTTCACCCGGCAACCGCGCGCCTCGAGCCATTCGCGGTCGGGGTCCGACCACTTGGTCCGGGGGCAGGCGCTGCCGACATAGGGCACTTCCGCGCCGCTTTCGACGAGCAGGCGGGCCACCAGCAGTTCGGAGCCTTCATAGCCCGAAACGGTGATCCGGCCCTTGATCTGGGAGCCGGCCAGCGCGCCCTTGACCGCGCCGATCATGGCGTTCTTCACGCCATCGACCTTCTCGCGCGGCAGGCCCATGACCTCGCCGATCGATTCGAGCCAGGCGGCGGTGCCGTCCGCGCCGACGGGGGCAGAGCCGATGATCGGGCGGCCCGCAGCTTCGAATTCGCGGATCGCGGCGGTGTAGAAGGGGTGGATCGCGGCGACGACCGACCCGTCGAGCGCCGAATAGAGCTCGCGCCATTCGCGGGTCGGGACGACCGGCCCGGCGGCAAGGCCGAGCGGTTCGAGCATCTGGCCGATCACCACCGGATCTGCCGGGAACATTTCGCCCAGCAGGGTGACGGTCGGCTTGTCCGTGCGCTCGCGCGGGGCGGCGACGGGGCCTTGCTCGGCCTCCTCGCGGGCGTATTTGAGCATCGCGCCGGCGAGGATGTCCTTCGCCTCGGCATGGGTCGGCACGCCGAAGCCGGGCACGTCGATGCCGATGATGCGCACGCCGTTGATCTGCTTTTTAAGGAGCCGCAGCGGCACGCCCGATGCGGTCGGAACGCAAAGGTTCGTCACCACGATGGCGTCGTATTTCTCCGGATCGGCGAGATCCTCGACCGCTTCCTTGATGTCCTCGAACAGCTTGCCGGTGACGAGCGTTTCGGAATTGAACGGGACATAGCCCACCGTGCGCCGCGCACCGTAGAAATGCGAGGTGAAGGTCAGGCCGTAGACGCAGCAGGCCGAACCCGAGAGGACGGTCGCGGTGCGCCGCATCCTGAGGCCGACGCGCAAGGAGCCGAAGGCCGGGCACATGGACTGCGGCTGGTCGTGCGGGCCCGCATTGGGATCGACCGGGTAATCCTTGGCGTATTGGTCGAGAATGTCGCTTTTGCCCGCGGCCTTCGCCGCTTCGAGCATCCGCTCCTTGCCGCCGTGGCAGCCGCTTCCTTCGGCCACCGGCGATTCCGGCGCGGTGTCGAGGTCGATGCGGTCGGGAGCACGCTCCTCGTCGCCGCGGGTCTCGGGGGTGGGGTTGAAGTCGCTCATCGTCTTACACCTCGTCGTAGATCACTTCGAGGGAGGGCTTTTCTTCGAACACGCCGCCGCGCATATCGGCCTGAGTCGCAGGGATCAGTTCGACATTGCCGCCGGTGTCTTCCGGGCTGAACAGGCCGAGCAGGCCGTCCTGGTCGAGCGGGGCGGGGCGCACCGGCGGAGCCTCCGCGACATTGGTCGCGAGTTCCTCGAACAGGTTGCCCCATTCGCCGCCGGGATACCCGATGATCTGGTAATTCGCGGATTTCCGGCGAATGTCCTCGTGCGCGGGGATCGCGGTGAGCACCGGGATGCCGACCGCTTCGGCGAAAGCCTGCGCCTCGCCCGTGCCGTCGTCCTTGTTCACGATCATGCCGGCGACGCCGACATTGCCGCCCATCTTGCGGAAATATTCGACCGCGTGGCAGACGTTGTTCGCCACGTAGAGCGACTGCAGGTCGTTCGAGCCGACCACGATGACCTTCTGGCACATGTCGCGCGCGATCGGCAGGCCGAAGCCGCCGCACACCACGTCGCCGAGGAAGTCGAGCAGGACGTAGTCGAAGCCCCAGTCGTGGAAGCCCAGTTTTTCAAGGGTTTCGAAGCCGTGGATGATCCCGCGACCGCCGCAGCCGCGGCCGACTTCGGGTCCGCCGAGCTCCATCGCGAAGACGCCGTCGCGCTGGAAGCACACGTCCTCGATGGAGATTTCCTCGCCCGCGAGCTTCTTCTTGGAAGATGTCTCGATGATCGAGGGCGTCGCCTTGCCGCCGAACAGCAGGCTGGTGGTGTCCGACTTCGGGTCGCAGCCGATCAGCAGCACGCGCTTGCCCTGCTGGGCCATCATGTAGGAGAGGTTGGCGAGCGCGAAGCTCTTGCCCGAGCCGCCCTTGCCGTAGATCGCGATGATCTGCGTTTCCTTGGTCACCTCGCCGGTGTGGACCGGGTCCGGTTCCTGCGACGCCTCTTCACGAAGCGCGGCATCCTGTGATTCGAGCATGGTCATCGGCAATCCCTCCAGTCCAGAACCATTTTCAGGCAACCGGGATCGCTGAAAGCCTGCGGATAGGCTTCCGTAGCATCCCGGGCCGGACGGCGATTGGTGACCAGTCCGGCAAGGTCGAGACGACCCGTTTCGATGAGGTCGTGCGTCTGGGTGATGTCGTCCGCCTGCCATTCGGCGGCGATGCGAAGCCGCGCCTCCTTCATGAAGGCGGCGGGAAAGGCGAAGCTGACACGGTCCGAATAGAAACCGGCAAGGACGATTTCCCCGCCCTTGGCCATCCGGCCGACCAGCGTGTCGACGATGTTCGAATCGCCGCTCGCGTCGTAGATCGCGCGGTAGTCCTTGCGCTCGTCGGCCTCGGGATGGACCGCTTCGTAGCCGGCCGCACCGTGGCAGCGATCGGGGTTGGTTTCCCAGACCGTCGGGGCCTCGCCGCCGAGCGCCAGCGTGAGCCGCGCGAGCAGCCGACCGAGCACGCCGTGGCCGATGATGAGATCGGGCAGGTCGCCGCCGTTGATCGCGTGCAGCGCGGTCGCGGTGAGCGCGCAGAGCACGCCCGCCTCGCCGAGATGTTCGGGAACCGGCAGGACGCGCGCCGAGGGAACGATGACCTGGCTCGCCGTGCCGCCGAACAATCCGCGCGCACCGGAATAGCAGTTCGCGCCGGGCACGAAGACCCAGTCGCCGATCCGGCCCTTGGCCTCTTCGCCCGCATCGATGATCCGGCCGACCGATTCGTATCCGGGGACGAGCGGGTAACCCATTCCGGGGAAGGGCGGCATGGCGCCGGTCCAAAGCAGCTTTTCGGTGCCGGTGGAAACGCCGCTCCAGGCGATTTCGACCATCACGTCGCCGGGCTGCATCGGCGTCAGCTCAAGCGAGCGGAGCGCCAGACGCTCGGGCCCTTCGAGAATGACTGCCAATGTGTCCATCCGGCTCGCTCCTGCTTGCCTCGACTTGAGAGCGGCATGGGGCCGACTCGATTGGGTCGAGAACCACCTGCTCCGCACTGTCTGTTAAGCCTTACGTGTAGGACTGTCAAATTTTTTGGACAACGCCAATCAGGCAGTCGCGACAACGATGCTGGCGATCACCGGCTGGGGGGTGGGAACGGTTTTCGAATGCGAAAATCCGGCCTCGGCGAGCATGGCGCGGATCTCCTCGGCCGAGCGCGCCCGGCCCGACCCCATCGCCCACAGGTAGAGCCCGAAAAACGCCTCTCCCATCGCCTCCGCGCCGGGCACGCGGGCCATGGGCTCGGCGATCATCAGGCGCTTGCCGGGATCGAGCGCGCGGCGGATGCTGCGCAGCAGGTCGAGCGCCGGGCCGTCGTCGTGATCGTGCAGGATGCGCACCAGCGAGACGAGGTCGTATCCGGCGGGAATCGTGTCGCGGAAGAAGTTGCCCGGATGGAAGGACAGCCGCTCCGCCCCGAACTCCGCCGCGAGCGGTTCCTGCGCGTTTTCCACAACTTCCGGCAGGTCGAACAGGCCGAGTTCGAGCCCCGGATAGGCCGAGCCGACATGGCGCAAAAACGCGCCGTGTCCGCCGCCCACGTCGAGCAGCCGCCCGCGCGCGGGGAAGCGGAACGCGGCGAGCACCTGGTCGGCGACGAATTGCTGCGAGGTCGCCATGAGCTGGGAATATTCGCTCGTCTCGGTTCCTGCCTCGGCCGCGCCATGGAGCGCTCCGGCATAGGACCAGAAGCGCGACAGCTCGGTGGCCTCGGCACGGTCGGCGCGCAGCAGGTCGAGCGGCGATTCGAGATCGCGGTAGAGCAGGCGGTGGTGGCGAATCATCGCCTGCGTGCCCTGATCCGCCTGCAGCACCGCGCCCTGCTGGCCGAGCATCCAGCCGTCTTCGACCACTTCTTCGGCGAGGTCGAGCGCGCGCGCAGCGCGCAGCAGGCAAAGCCCTGCCTCTTTGGACAGCCCGACCCGCGCGGCGATCGCCTCCGCGCCCAGCGGGCCTTCCTTCAATACGTCGAGCAGGCCGCTTTCGACCACAGCACGCAGGATCTGCGAATAGGAAAAGCCGACCACGAGATCGAACATCGTCCCGGCGCGGTCGCGGGCGATTCGCCGGATGAAGGGCAGCCGTGCCGCCCAGTACTGGAACCTCGGATTCGCGAAGACGGCGTTGCGCCGGGCGGTCCAGCGGACCTTGAACGGCGTGTTCGCCATCAGGAAATCGGGAATTGAGGTGTCATATGTCCAAACAATTGGACAGATGCTGTGACAAGGTCAATACTGTCATCCGGGCAACGACATTCGGGGAGGACGGGTGAGCGCGCGCATCGTCATCATCGGGGCAGGGATCGGCGGGCTGACCAGCGCCGCCATGCTCGCCGCGCGCGGCCACGAGGTCACGCTTGTCGAGAAGGAGTACTGGATCGGCGGGAAGGCGCGCCATGTCGAGGTCGACGGCGCGAAGGTCGCCGCCGGGCCGACCGTCTTCACCATGCGCGACGTCTTCGAGGGCCTGTTCCACGCCTGCGGCGCGCGGCTCGACGATTTCATCAGCGCCCGCCAAGCCGGGATCATCGCCCGTCACGCATGGGACGATACCGGCCATCTCGACCTGTTCGCCGACCCGCTGCGGAGCGAGGAGGCGATCGGCGATTTCGCCGGAGCGAAGGCGGCGGCGGGCTTCCGCTCCTTCCGCAAGGAGGCGCGGCGCATCTACGAGGTTCTCGACGAACCTTTCCTGCGCGGTGACAGCGCTTCGACGCCGCTGCCGATGATGTGGCGCATCGGCCTGTTCAACATTGGCGACATGCTCGCCATGCGGCCCTTCGACAACCTGTGGAAGGCGCTGGGCGAGCATTTCGAGGACCCGCGCCTGCAGCAGCTTTACGGGCGCTATGCGACCTATTGCGGCTCGGACCCGTTCCGCTCGCCCGCCACGCTGATGCTGATCGCCCATACCGAGGCGCGCGGCGTGTGGCTGATCGAGGGCGGCATAGCAGCGCTCGCACAGGCGATCGGCGCCCTCGCCGAGCGCAAGGGCGCGCGCATCCGCACGGGCGAGGGGGTGACGCATATTCTCGCATCGAATGGCCGGGCGAACGGGGTGCGGCTGGCGAGCGGGGAGATGCTCCCGGCCGACGTGGTGATCTGCAACGGCGATCCCGCCGCGCTCGCGGAAGGGCGCTTCGGGCCCGATGCCGCGCGCGCCGTCCCGTCCATGCCGACCGCCAAGCGTTCGCTTTCGGCGCTGGTGTGGTTCGCCCATGCGAAGACCTCCGGCTTCGACCTCACCCATCACAACGTCTTCTTTTCGCGCGATTACGCACGCGAATTCGAGGAAATTCGCGCAGGCAGGCCGCCGAGCGAGCCGACCGTCTATCTGTGCGCCCAGGATCGCGGCGCGAACGACACGGGCGAGGATTACGATGGCAGCCGCGAGCGCATCCAGATCATCGTCAACGCGCCCGCCAATGGCGACACGCACCCCTATCCACCCGAGGAGAGAGAGCAATGCACACGGCAGATGAGGGCGACGCTCGCGCGCTGCGGCCTCGAACTCGAGGACCCTATGCCCCACGAACTCGCGACACCCGCGAGCTGGGAGCGGCTGTTCCCGCAAACCGGTGGAGCCCTTTATGGCAGGGCGTCGCACGGCTGGGCGGCCTCCTTCCAGAGGCAGGGGCCGAGGACGCGGCTGAAGGGGCTCTACTGCGCGGGCGGGGCGACGCACCCGGCGGCCGGCGTGCCCATGGCCGCCTTGTCCGGACTGCTGGCGGCAAGGACGATCGCATCGGACCTCGCTTCGACGCGGAGGTTCCTCCCGGCGGCTACACCTGGTGGTACGTCGATGCGATCAGCGACGACGGGCAGCACGCCCTGACCATCATCGCCTTCATCGGCAGCGTCTTCTCCCCCTATTACAAGCGCAGCGGGCGCGGCGACCCGCTGAACCACTGCTCGCTCAACGTCGCGCTTTACGGGCCGGAGGCGCGCTGGGTGATGACCGAGCGGCCGCGCGGCAGCGTCACGCGCGAGGCGTCGAGCCTCGTCATCGGGCCGAGCCGGGTCGAATGGACGGGAGATGCGCTCCACATCCATATCGAGGAACGCGACACGCGCCTGTTCAATCCGGTGCATCGCCCGGTGCGCGGCGTGGTGAAGGTCCATCCCGAGGCGCTCAACCCGACAAGCTTCGCGCTCGACCATGACGAGCGGCACATCTGGCATTGCCTCGCCCCGCGCGCGCGGATCGAGGTCGAGATGGAACGCCCCGGCCTGTCGTGGACCGGCAAGGGCTATTTCGACCACAACCGCGGGTCCGAACCGCTCGAGGACGGCTTTCGTGTCTGGCACTGGTCGCGCGCGCATACGAAGCGCGGGGCGCTGGTGTGCTACGAGGGCGAGCGGCGCGACGGCTCGCTCTTCGCGAGCGCGATCCGCTTCGACCGGGAGGGCGTGGCCGAGGATGCCGAATTGCCCCCCATCGCCCGCCTCGAGCGCAGCAAGTGGCGGGTGGAACGCAGCGCGCGCTCCGAAATCTCGGTCGCAAGGGTGCGGCGCACATGGGAGGACACGCCTTTCTATGCCCGGTCCGAGCTGTCCTCGCATCTCGACGGTGAGGAAGTCGTGGCGGTGCAGGAAAGCCTCGACATGAGGCGTTTCGCATCGCCCATCGTGCAGTTCATGCTGCCCTACCGGATGCCGCGCCTGAGGAAATAGCGCGCGCTCAGGAGGCGTCCTTGTCGCGCTCGGCCGCCTCGCGCGCCTCGCGTTCGGCGCGGGTGCGTTTCAGTTCGCGGTCAGTCTTCATCACCTGCCACACGCCGAAACCGATCGCGATGCCGTAGAAGAAGACGAGTTCGATCCAGCCGAAATTCATGGGGTGCTCTCCTCCTGCCGGGCGAAGCTGCGGATCAGTGCGGCCGCACGCTCCGGCTCTTCCTCGTGGGCCAGGTGGCCCAGCCCCTCCATCACCTCGAGCGAGGCATCGGGCAGCCATCCCGCCGCCTCGCGCGTCCAGTCGAGCGGGATCGCCGCGTCTTTGTCCGAATGGACCAGCAGGACCGGGTTCGCCACCTCGCTGAGCCGGGCCTTGAGCCGCGGCAGGTCCCAGTTCGCCATCATCGCCAGCGCTCCCTTGGCGTGGCGCGGATTGCGCAGCAGCGCCGAATAGCAGGCGAGCCCCGTCTCATCGAGCCGCGAGCCGGTCGAGCGCTTGAGGAAGCGGCTCGCCTCGCCCGGCAGCGTGGTGGTGGCGGAAAAGATGCGCGGGACCAGCGGGTTGACGAACAGCGCCTTGGCGAGCGCGGGAAAGACCTGCGCGGCCGGGCCGGGAAAGGGGCGCAAGGCGGAATTGAGGCCGATGATCGGGCCGGCGTAGCCGTGGTCGAGCGCGAGCTGGATCGCCAGCGCCGCGCCCGCCGAATGGCCGATGATCGCGGCGGGGGCGAGGTCGAGGTCGCGCACAAGCCCCGCGATGCGCGCCGCCATGCGGGGAAGCGAGGTGTCGGAAAGGTCGTGCCCGGCGGTGAAGGCGTGGCGCGGCAGGTCGACCGCGATGCAGTCGTGGTCCTCGGCGAGCAGCGGCATGACATCGCGCCACGAATGGACCGAGGCGCCCGTGCCGTGGAGCAGGAGAAGCTGCGGCGCGCCCGGCGGCCCCATGCGCTGGACGTGCCAGCTCGCCCCGCCCGAGGGTACGAAGGCGCTCGCCTCGCGGTGGGGCCAGAGGCGGCCTTCGCGGTCCCAGTCGAGCGCGCGGCTCACGCGGCGGCCTTCCCGGCTGCCTGGATCGCGCTCTGGAGCGTCTTCGCATCGGCGCGGGGGAGGGCGAGGAAGCGCCCGCGCATCGCCTCGGCCAGCTCGGGGCCTTCGCGTGCAGGGCGCGGGGAGATGTCGACCACCAGCGCCTCGATCCCGCGCGCGGCGATGGCTTTCGCGGCGACCTCCGCATCCTCGCGCGCTTTCCCGCGCCCCGGTTGGCCGTTCGCATCGATATTGCCGCGCCCGTCGGTGAGTATGACGAGGCTCGCCGTGCGGCCCTTGGCGATGACGCTTTCGGCGCATTCGCGCGCTGCGTTAAGCCCCAGCGCGAGCGGCGTCCCGCCACCGCCCGGCAGGCCCGACAGCGCCCGCTTGGCGCGGGTCAGCGAGCGGGTCGGCGGCAGCAGCAATTCGGCATTGTCCCCGCGAAAGGCCACCAGCGCGACTTCGGAGCGGGTGACATAAGCCTGCGCCAGCATCAGCTCGACCGCGCCCTTGGCCTCGGCCAGCCGCGCGGCGGCAGCGGAGCCGGAGGCATCGACCGCGAAGATCGTGACGCGCGGGGCTTTCTCTTCGTAGCGGCGGATGCGCAGGTCCTCCTTGCGCATCAGGATCGGCGCTTCGTCGGTGCAGCCCTCCATCGCGCGTTCGCGGCGGCGCACTTCCTGCCACGGGACGGCGGCGCGCAGCGTGTCGATCAGCGCAAGCCGGTTGCCCCCGCGCGGCATTCCGGGCCGTGCGCCCAAGGGCTTGCCGCGCATTCCCGCCTTCTTCTTCTGCCCGGTCCCGCTCGCGCCCCCGGTGCGGCGCGGGGCATTGCCCTTGGCCAGCTGTTCGAGCAGGTCCGCCGGGATCGCCGCCTCGGCCGCCTCGACCAGCATTTCCTCGAGTTCGTCCTGCTGCTTCTGGCGTTCGTCCTCGCTGCGCTCGTCCTCGCCGCTCTCGGGAGGATCGCCGGCGTCGTCCTGCGGCGGTTCGGGCGGGGGCTGGTCGGGCTGTTCCTGCTCCTGCTCCTCTGGGGGCTGGGGCGGCAGGCGGGTCGCGCGCGGGGCGAGGACAAGGCGCGCGGCGGCGGAAAGGTCGGCCTCGATCGCCTCGGTCCGTCCGGCGAGTGCGGCATGGGCGCGCGCCGCCTCGCTCGCGAAGAGCAGCGGGCGCAGCGAGGCCACGCCCAGCGCTGCGGCGGTCGCGGCGAGCGCGCCCAGCGCCTCGTCCGAAAGCGGCGCGACAGCGGCAAGGTCGAGCGTTTCGTCGCCGGGGAGGGTGACATCCTGCCACATCCGCGAATTCGCAAGGTCGCAGGAAAAGGCGAGTCGCTCGATCAGGCTGATCGGGGGGCATTCGTCGGGATCGGTGCTGTCGTCGAGCAGGATCAGCGCGGGTGCCTTGCCTCCCTCGTCGTCTCCCTCGTCGAGCGCCTGCGCCAGCCGCCCGGCGACCCCGTCCTCGATCCGCTCGGCCATGGGGGCGACCAGAGCGCCGCCCGCGGCTTCTTCGATCAGGCCCGACTGCGCGACCGGCTTGCCCGCAGCGAGGCTCGCCGCGATGTCGATCCCGCCGAGCAGGCGTTCGTCGTCGACATGGCCCGGCATCCGCCGCCACGGCCGCCCCTCCGCCGCCATCCGCTTGCCGAGTGCCGCGACCAGCGCATCGCGCGCCGGACCGCTTCCGCGCAGCACCATGCCGCCGAAGCGTGCAGGCGCGGCGAGGAACAGGCGCGCGGCGAGGAGCGCATCCTCCATCGGGTCTGGCGGGTCGGGGGCGGCGCCCGCAAGTGCTTGCGGATCGCCTTCGCTCATCCGAAAAGTTCTTCGATCGCCCGGTTGATGCGCGTGGTCGAGCCCGTCTCGTCGAGCACGTCGCGGCGCAACCGGTGGCGCAGGGCGGACGGGGCGACTTCGACAAGGTGCTCGCGTCGCACCTCGCGCGCGCCTTTCAGCGCGGCGAGCGCGCGGGCCGCGCGCATAAGGGTAAGCTCGCCGCGCAGCCCGTCTGCACCGACCGCAAGGCACAGCTCCGCCGCATCGCGCAGCAGGTCTTCGCCGGGCACGAGCTTGGGCAGCTTGTTCTTGCCGCGCGCGATCTGTTTGAGGATCTTCTCGTCCTCGCTCGCCCATTTTTCGGAGAAGGCTTGCGGGTCGCTCTCGCGCTCGGCGACGAGGCGCATGATTTCGATCCGGGTGTCGATTTCGGACGGGGTTCGCACTTCGACCGACAGGCCGAAACGGTCGAGCAGCTGCGGGCGCAATTCGCCTTCTTCGGGATTGCCGCTGCCGATCAGCACGAATTTCGCCGGGTGGCGCACCGACAGCCCCTCGCGCTCCACCACGTTCTCGCCCGAGGCGGCGACGTCAAGCAACAGGTCGACGAGGTGGTCTTCGAGCAGGTTGATCTCGTCGATGTAGAGAAAGCCGCGATGGGCTTTCGCCAGAAGGCCCGGTTCGAACCCCTTTTCGCCCGAACGCAGCGCCTTTTCGAGGTCGAGGCTGCCGATCACCCGGTCCTCGGTCGCGCCCAGCGGCAGGTCGACGAAAGGCACCGCGCGCTTTCTCACCGGGCCGCTGCCGCAGACGTCGGGATAGCGTGTCGCCTCTTCCTTCGAGCAGCCGTAGGGGCAGTTCTCGATCGCGGAAATCGGCGGGAGCAGCGCGGCCAGCGCGCGCGCTGCCGTCGACTTGCCGGTGCCGCGGTCGCCGAAGACCATGACCCCGCCGACGCTCGGATCGACCGCTGCGATCAGCAGCGCCTGTTTCATTTCGTCCTGACCGACGATCGCGGAAAAGGGAAAGCGTGCCATAAGGGCTTACTCTTAGCCCAAGGGCGCGTCCCCGCAAGGCCCGATGGGTGGCCCGGCGCGAGGATTTCCCCTTGGAAATGAAAGCCCCTCAGCGCCGCGCGGTGCGATGCAGCAGGATCACCGGCACGATGCCCGCCGCGAGCAGGATGAGCGCGGGGATCGAAGCCTCGGCGAGCCGCTCGTCGCTGGCGAGGCGATAGGTGCGGGTGGCGAGGGTTTCGAGATTGAAGGGCCGCAGGATCAGTGTCGCGGGAAGTTCGCGCAGGGTGTCGATGAAGACGAGCGCAGCGGCGCCTGCAAGGCTGGGCGCGAGCAGCGGGGCGAGGACGCGCCTCAGCACGCGGCCCGGCCCCGCGCCGAGCGAGCGCGCGGCGGCATCGAGATTGGCCGGGATCGTCGCCATGCCGCTTTCGACCCCGTTATAGGCGACCGTCAGGAACCGCACCGAAAGCGCGTAGATGAGGACGAGGCTGGTTCCGGTCAGCAGCAGGCCGCCCGGCGCATGTCCCAGCGAATCGCGCGCAAAGCGGGTGAGGCCGACATCGAGCGCGCCGAGCGGGGCGAGCAGGCCGACCGCAAGCAGCGCGCCGGGCAGGGCATAGCCGAGCGTCGCGAGCCGGATCGCGCCCCCCACCAGCGGGCTGGCCGAACGGCGACGCGCGAAAGCGAGCAGGAGCGCGGCGGCGAGGCAGGCCAGCGCGGTGACGAGGCCGAGCCACAGGCTGTCCGAGGCATAGGCTCCGAGCTCGCGCGTCGCCGCCAGCGCTGCTTCGCTCGTCGCCAGCGAAGCGAGATGGAGCGCGGGGACGAGGAAACCCAGCACCACCGGCAGCGCGCAGGCGAGGGCGGCGAGCCAGCGACCCGCGCGCGACAATTCGACCAGTGGGCCGCCGTGCCTGGCGGCCGCATCGCGGCTTTCGCTGCGCCCCGAGCGGGTCGAGGCTTCGAGCGCGACGAGGGCGAGGACGAAGAGCAGCATGATCGCGGCGAGCTTCAGCGCGGCCTGCTTGTCCCCCATCGCCAGCCAGCTGCGGAAGATGCCGGTCGAGAAGGTGGGAATGGCGAAATATTCGGCGACCCCGAAATCGGCCAGCGTCTCCATCATCACCAGCGCGAGCCCGCCCGCGATTGCTGGCCGGGCGGCGGGCAGGGCGACTTCGCGAAAGGCGCGCGCGGGCTTAGCGCCGAGGCTGCGCGCGGCGCGGAATTGCGCGAGGCTCTGTGCGGCGAAGGCGGCGCGGGCGAGCAGGTAGACGTAAGGATAGAGCACGATGGCAAGCACGAAGGCCCCGCCCGGCAGCGAGCGGACCTGCGGAACCAGCGCCCCTGCGCCCTCACCGAAAACGCCGCGCAGCGCGCCTTGCACGGGGCCGGCGTAATCGAGCAGGTCTGCATAGATATAGGCCGCGATATAGGCCGGCACGGCAAGCGGCAGGACCAGCGCCCAGCCGAGCGCGCGCCGCCCGGGAAACTCGGTCGCGGTGACGAGCCACGCGCAGCCCACCCCGACCAGCCCCGCCAGCATCCCGGTCAGCCCCATCAGCGCGGCGGTGTTTAAGACGTAGCGCGGCAGGACCGAGCCCGCCATGTGGACGATCGCTTCCACCCCGCCCGCAGGCGCGGCGCCAAGGATCGCGAGAATCGGCAGCGCGGCGAGTGCGGCGAGCGCGAGAGCGGCCCAATCCCAGCCGCGCGGCAGGGCGATACGCGGGCGCGATCGGGCGGCGCTCTCCGCCGCGCTTGCCTGCGGACCGCCTGTCCGCCTAATGCGGCTCACTTGCAGAGCCATTCACGGTCCATCGGGACGGCGTCCATCGGAACAGCGACTTGAGCCTCGAATTTCGACATATTGCCCATGCATATGGTGAGGTGCAGGCGCTGCGCGATATCAGCCTTGTCGCGCCTGCCGGGGAAATCACCTGCCTGCTTGGCTCTTCGGGCTGCGGCAAGTCAACCTTGCTGAGCCTCGCCGCCGGCCTGCTGCCGGTCCAGCAGGGCGCGATCCTGCTGGGTGGCGAGGTTCTTGCCGACGAAACCCGCGCGCCGCCGCCGGAAAAGCGCCCCGTCGGACTGGTCTTTCAGGAAGGCGCGCTGTTTCCGCACATGACGCTGGCGCGCAACATCGCCTTCGGACTGCCGAAAGCGCGCCACGGCGAGATCGCAGGCTGGCTCGACCAGGTCGGGCTGGCGGGGCTGGGGAGCCGCTATCCGCACGAGCTTTCGGGCGGGCAGCAGCAGCGCGCCGCGCTCGCACGGGCGATGGCGCCGGGCCCGGCCGTGCTGCTGATGGACGAACCCTTCGCCAGCGTCGACATCGTGCTGCGGAGAAGCCTGAGGCGCGATTGCCGGATGCTGCTCAAGGAGCGCGGGGCGACCACCATCCTCGTCACCCACGATCCGGGCGAGGCGCTCGACATCGGCGACCGCATCGCGGTGATGGAGGCCGGGCGGATCGTCCAGTTCGGCAGCCCCGAGGAATTGCACGAAGCCCCCGCCGCCGCCTCGGTCGGGGCGATGTTCTCGGGCGCACAGGTGGTCCCGGCGGAGCGGCGTGGGGAGGCGCTTGCGACGCCGTTCGGGGATTGGCCGGCGGCCTGCGTGATCGGCCCCGTGCCCGACGCGGCGCGGCTCGAACTGCTCGTTCATGCCCGCGCGCTCGACCTCGTGCCCGACGCTGCGGGGCTCCCGGTGCGCGACGTGCATGGTCTCGGCGACGGGAGGGTGCGCGTGCTGCTGGGGGAAAAGGGCGGGCGCGACCTCGCGATCGAGGCGGGCGAGGCCCCGTCCCCCGGCGAGCGCTTCCGCGTCGTGCCGCAAACGGGAAGCGTGCGCGCCTTCGCGGCGGGCTAGCGCTTCACTGCACCCTACAATTCGCTTGCGCGCTCGCCTCTAATATTGCAACGCATTCGCAAATAGTGGCGCGCTTTCGATTCCCGCGCCGCCAGCGAAAGGATTTCCCGATGCTCCGCACTCTTCTCGCCGGCGCTCTCGCGCTTTCCCTTGCCGCCTGTTCCGAAGGGCCTGACGGTCCCGCGCCGGGAGAGAACGGCGAAGTCAACATCTACTCCTCGCGCCACTACGACACCGATCTCAGGCTCTACGAGGACTTCACCGAAGCGACGGGCATCAAGGTCAACCGGATCGAGGCCGGGGCCGATGCGCTGATCGAGCGCATCGCGAGCGAAGGCGAATTCTCGCCCGCCGACCTGCTGGTGACGGTCGATGCCGGGCGGCTGTGGCGCGCCGAGGAAGCGGGCATTCTCGACTCGGTCAGCTCCGAAATCCTTTCCGAGCGATTGCCCGCCAACCTGCGCCACCCCGACGGGCTGTGGTTCGGCCTTTCGACCCGCGCGCGGGTCATCATCTACGACAAGTCGCAGGGCAAGCCGGAGGGGCTCGACACCTATCAAGACCTCGCCGATCCGGCGTTCCGCGGCGACATCTGCGTGCGGTCCTCCTCGAACATCTACAACATCTCGCTCCTTTCCAGCATTGTCGCGCACGAGGGCGCCGAGGCGGCACAGAACTGGGCGGAAGGCGTGGTCGCCAATTTCGCCCGCGCGCCGCAGGGCAACGACACCAGCCAGATCGAAGCGGTCGCGGCGGGCGAGTGCCGCATCTCGATCGTCAACACCTATTACCTCGCGCGCTATGCCAAGGGCGACGAGAGCGAGCAGGCGATCTTCGAGAAGGTGGGGGTGATCTTCCCCAACCAGGACACCACCGGCACGCACGTCAACATCAGCGGGGCGGGCGTGGTCAAGGGCGCTCCCAATCGCGAAAACGCGATCCGCTTCCTCGAATACCTCACGTCGGAAAGCGCCCAGCGCAATTTCGCAGATGGCAACAACGAATATCCGACGGTCACCGGGCTCGATGCCAATTCGGCGGTCGAACGGCTCGGGGAGTTTCGCGCCGACGATCTCAGTGTCGCCGAAATCGGGCGGAACCAGCGCGAGGCGGTGGAGATCTTCGACCGGGCGGGGTGGAACTGACGCGCGCGTTCAGCTTGTCCGCGATCAAGGCGCGCTATCCACGGCGCTTGCAAAACTACCTTGCGGCGCGCGGCCTAACAGGCCATGTCGCCGCCCATCCGAAGCGGCGTTCCCAAGCGCCGTGCGACCTGACCCACGATTTTGCGCGAGGCAGTCCCAAGTGAACCTCCCCATCACCGACCGCAGCCAGTTCACCGAAAGCTCGGCGCTCACGATCGAGACGATCACGCACGTCCACCACTGGAACGACAGCCTGTTCAGCCTCAAGATGACCCGCCCGGCGAGCTTCCGCTTTCGTTCGGGCGAGTTCATCATGATCGGCCTGCCGCAGGAAAACGGCAAGCCGCTGCTGCGCGCCTATTCGATGGCGAGCCCGTCCTATGCCGAGGAGCTCGAATTCCTCTCGATCAAGGTGCAGGACGGACCGCTGACCTCGCGCCTCCAGCATATCAAGGAAGGCGACCCGATCTATCTCGGCAAGAAGCCGACCGGCACGCTCGTCACCGATGCGCTGCTGCCGGGCAAGCGGCTGTTCATGCTCTCGACCGGCACGGGCCTTGCCCCGTTCATGAGCCTCGTGCGCGATCCGGAAGTCTATGCGATGTATGACGAGGTGATCGTCGTCCACTCGGTGCGCCAGGTCGCCGACCTCGCCTATCGCGAACTGCTCGAAAGCAAGCTCGAGGGCGACCCCCTGCTCGAGGACGAGGACCGCGAGCGGATGATTTACGTCCCCACCGTGACGCGCGAACCCTTCCGCACGCAGGGCCGCATCCAGGCGCTGATCGACGACGGGCGGCTGTTCGAACAGTCCAAGGGCCCGCAGCGCTTCGTGCCGGACGACGACCGGGTGATGCTGTGCGGCTCGATGGCGATGATCAAGGACCACGCCGCCGACCTCGAACGCCGCGGCTTCACCGAGGGCAGCAACGCCCAGCCCGGCCAGTTCGTGATCGAGCGGGCCTTCGTGGGGTAAGTCTCCCGCGCGGGTCCGCCCGCACTTGCACCTTTCGCGCTTTACAAACGCGCCCCGCTTCGGTTTGAGTTGCGCCCTGCAACGCACAGCCGGAGAGGGATACCGCAATGCTCGATACCGCCAATCGCACCGCTTATAACGAGGACCACGAAGCCTTCCGCGACACCGTTCGCAAGGTCTTCGCCCAGCACCTCACCCCGCACCTCGACAAGCACGAGGAAGAGGGCATCGTCGGGCGCGACGTGTGGAAGGCCGTGGGTGAAGCGGGCCTGCTGTGCCCCACGGTCAAGGAAGAGAACGGCGGGCTCGGGCTCGATTTCGGCTTCAACTGCGTGCTGACCGAGGAAATCAGCTACCTCGGCTCCTCGGCGGGCTTCACCCTGCAGAACGACATCACCGCCAATTACTTCGAGCGTCTCGGCACGCCCGAACAGCGCGAGAAGTACCTGCCCGGCATGGTCTCGGGCGACATCATCACCGCGATCGCGATGACCGAACCGGGCGCGGGCTCGGACCTCCAGGGCATCCGCACCACGGCTAAGAAGGACGGCAACCACCTCGTCATCAACGGGTCCAAGACCTACATCACCAACGGCCAGAACGCCGACTGCGTGATCGTCGTCGCCAAGACCGACCCCGAAAAGGGCGCCAAGGGCACGAGCCTCGTCCTCGTCGATGCCGACACGCCGGGTTTCGAGCGCGGGCGCAATCTCGACAAGATCGGCCAGCATTCCGCCGACACCTCCGAACTCTTCTTCAACGACTGCCGCGTGCCGATGACGAACCTGCTGGGCGGCGAGGGCATGGGCTTCATCCACCTGATGGAGGAGCTGCCGCAGGAACGCCTCGGCATCGCCGTGGGCGCGCAGGCGGCGGCGCAGCGCGCCTTCGACGAAGCGGTGAAGTTCACCAAGGAGCGCAAGGCTTTCGGCAAGACCGTGTTCGAATTCCAGAACACCAAGTTCACCCTCGCCGACCTCAAGGCCAAGATCCAGGTCGGCTGGGCGCATCTCGACTGGGCGATCAAGAAGCACCTCGCGGGCGAGCTCACCACCGACGAGGCGTCCGCGGCAAAGCTGTGGCACACCGACCTCCAGTGGGAAGCGGTCGACGCCGCGCTCCAGCTTCACGGCGGGGCGGGCTACATGAACGAATACGCCATCGCCCGCCTGTGGCGCGACGCGCGCGTGACCCGCATCTTCGGCGGCACGAACGAGATCATGAAGGAAGTGATCTCGCGGAGCATTTGACGTGCCGACCAGCGATAATCCGCTCGATTTCGAGGGCCGCAAGGTCCTCGTCATCGGCGGCTCGTCCGGTATCGGCAACGGCATCGCGCAGGGCTTTCGTGCAGCGGGGGCGGAGGTGATCGTCACCGGCACGCGGCCCGATTCGGGCGACTATCTCGAGGCCGAGGACTCCGACTTCACCGGGCTCGCTTACGAACGCCTCGACGTCACCGACCGCTCCGCCGCCGACGCGCTGGCGGAGAGGATCGGCCCGGTCGACGTGCTCGTCCAGTCGCAGGGCGTGGTGCGCTACAAGCGAGCCGAGTTCGCCCGCGAGGGCTGGGACGCGGTGGTGGACGTCAATCTCAATTCGGTGATGGACGTCGCCCGCGCCTTTCACCCGGGGCTTGCCGAAAGGGGCGGCACGATGATCGTCGTCTCCTCGGTCGCGGCGTTCAAATCGACCATCGGAACCCCCGCCTATGCCGCCTCCAAGGCGGGCGCGGCGAGCCTCGTCAAGACGCTGGGCGAGGCGTGGGCGAGGGACGGCGTGCGGGTCAACGGCATCGCGCCGGGGCTTGTCCCGACCAAGCTCACCGCCGTCACCACCGAGCACCCCGAACGGCGCGAGGCGAGCCTGCGCGCCATACCCCTCGCCCGCATGGGCACGCCCGAGGACATGGCCGGGGTCGCGCTCTTCCTAGCCTCGCCCCTGTCGGCCTACATGACCGGGCAGACGCTGGTGGTGGATGGCGGCCTCACCCTCTCGTGAAGGGGTCATAGTTCGCGCCGATCATACGCCGGGGCCCTTGTTCGCGCGCATTTTTCCAACTTTTCCTACACCCTCGCGCGCGCCCGTGTAGGAAACGCAGCGAAGGAGAAAGCCCCATGCAATACACCCGCCTCGGTCCCTCCGGCCTTACGGTTTCGCGCCTCTGCCTCGGCTGCATGAGCTATGGCGACACCACGAAAGGCTGGCACGGCGACTGGCTGCTGGGCGAAGAGGAATCGCGCCCCTTCTTCCGCGCCGCCTTGGAAGCGGGCATCAATTTCTTCGACACCGCCAACGGCTATTCGGGCGGCACATCGGAGGAAATCACCGGGAAACTCCTTCGCGAAATGGCCCGCCGCGACGAGATCGTGGTCGCGACCAAGGCTTTCATCCCGTGGCGGGGTGCTCCCAACACCGGCGGCCTTTCGCGCAAGGCGCTGATGCAGGCGGTCGACGACAGCCTCGCGCGGCTCGGCATGGATTACATCGACCTCTACCAGATCCACCGCTGGGATCCCGACACGCCGATCGAGGAGACGATGGAGGCGCTCCACGACATCGTGAAGGCGGGCAAGGCGCGCTATATCGGCGCGTCCTCGATGTATGCGTGGCAGTTCGCCAAGGCGCAGGAAACGGCGCGCGCGAATGGGTGGACCCCGTTCATTTCGATGCAGAACCAATTGAACCTGCTCTACCGCGAGGAGGAGCGCGAAATGCTCCCCCTGTGCGAGGACGAGGGCGTGGGCGTCATCCCGTGGAGCCCGCTCGCGCGCGGGCGGCTGGCGCGGCCGCGGGGGAGGAGACGGTGCGAAGCAAGACCGACGGGTTCGGCAAGACGATCTACCCCGAGGACGCAGCCGACAACGCGATCATCGACGCGCTCGCGGACCTTGCGGACAGGCGCGGCGAGGCGATGGCGAGCCTTGCCCTCGCATGGCAGTTCACCCGCGAGCCCGTCGCCGCCCCGATCATCGGCGCGACCAAGCCGCACCATATCTCCGACGCGGCGCGCGCGCTCGAAATCGAACTGGCGGAGGAGGAAATCGCGAGCCTCGAAGCGCCCTATCGCCCGAAATGGCCCAATGCGATGGGGATGCCGCTGCCCGGCGATCCGAAGGTCAGCGTGCTCTAGCGCCGCGCCAGCCCAGCGCGCCTTTGTGACACCCCTTTCGCGCCCATCACGCGCCCGTCACGAACGCGTCACAAGGCTCGCCCATGCCGCCGATGCAACAGGGCGGAACGGGCATGGACGTCGTCAATATCTTCCTCACCTGCGACCTCGCGGACAGCCTCGAGGATTTCGTCCACGACCAGCGCCGCTTCACCTTCGACCGCCTCGGTCCCGCCGGACCGGAGCGGCTGGTCGAAGGACCTATGTGGGCTTTCGTCGACTGGGTGATGGACGATCTTGCCGGCCTCGAGATGTGCCGCCGGTTGCGCGCCGACCCGCGCACCGCCGAAGCCCACGTGACCATGGTGCTCGAAGAGGACGACGCCGAGGATCGCCGCCGCGCGCTGAAGGCGGGGGCGGACGATTACATGGTCGGGCCATTGGACCGCACGGCGGTCCTCGACCGGGTGCTGGCGCTCCAGACCCGCAATGCAGAACGCCATTCCGCCCGCCGCTACGAGGTCGGCCCGCTGGCGATCGACATGGCCGCGCTGCAGGCGCGCTGGGACGGCGAGCCGATTGTCCTGCGCCCCAACGAGTTCCGCCTGCTGCGCTTCTTTGCTGAAAACCCCAATCGCGTGCTGAGCCGCGAGGATCTCATCAACGGCCTCGGCAAACGCGAACCCCCGATCGACGAGCGCACCGTGGACGTGTGGGTCGGAAGGCTGCGCCGCGCGATCAAGGCGGCGGGCGGCGGCAATCCGCTGAGGACCGTGCGCTCGATGGGGTATGTGTTCGACCTCGCCTGAGCGGGGCGCCTATCGCAGCGGGAGCGCCGAAAGCGAACGTTCCGCGTGCGAGGCACGCACCGCCCCTGCGGCCCAATTCAGAAAGCGATCTGGAAGCGCACCACACCGAGATCGCCGCTTGCGTCGGGCGTCAGCAGGCTGTCGCTCGTCTCGGTGCGGGCATAATTGGCAAGCACGCGCACGTTCCGGTCGAGATACCACGTCGCTCCGAGCGTCAGGACCGATGCGCGCCCGCGATCGAGGCCGGGATCGTCGAGGTCGGCCTCGCTGTAACGGGCCGCCAGTTCGATCGCGCCGCCCTTGCGTCCGATGCGCGCGCCTGTCGGCATCCCGCTCCGGCGCGAATAGCGATAGCGCTCGCCCGTCACCATCCAGCTTGCCTGTCCATACCAGCCCGAAAAGTCGAGCGGGTCGAGACCGGTGCGCTCGATCCGGGTCGCGATGTACTGCGCCTGCACCGAAACGGGGCCGCGTGCGGCGGCGAATTCCGCGTTGTAAGCTTGGAGGTCGCTTGCCCCGTCGATTCCCCCGGTGCGAAGCAGGCGCGGGGCGAGGCTGGACGCGGACACGACCGTGAAGCGCGGCGGCTCGGCAGGGTCGAAGGAACGGCTTTCATAGGCTGCGCCGAGATGGACCCAGGTCTTGCGCTTGCGCACCGGGGCGAAGGTCGCGCGCACCGCGAACCCGTCTCCGCGCACGCGCGACTGGCCGACCTCGTCCGCCAGCGCGTCGGTGAAATAGCCCGCTGCGAGCGTGAAATTGTCGTGTGAATAGCGCACGCTTCCACCGAGGCCGAAAGCGGGGGCGAAGGTGTTGGCGAGCGAGCGTTCGGCGAGAGTGAGCGAGTTGGAGCTTGCCATGTCCTCCATGCTGAAGGGCACGATCTGGTTGCCGCCCTTCAGCTCCACGCCTTCGACGGGGCGAAGCGCGATCCACACGTTGCGCCACCCGTCGGCCTGCGCGAATTCGCGGTCGACCCTCACCCGGACGACATCGCCCACGCGGGCCGAGAATTGGAGCCTTGCGCGGCGGAAGTCGACCTCGCTGCCTTCGTCGAGGCCGTGTTCGAAAACGCTCGCATCGAGATGGATACGCCCGCCGAGATTGAATTCGACATCGCCGGTGCTGACGGTGAGGCCGTCCTCGTCGGCCTCTATCCCGTCGCGCGCCGCTGCCCCGGCGGGCAAGGCGAAGGCGGAGAGGAGGGCAAGCGCCGGAAGGGCGAGACGGCGGGCGGGATAAGTAGTCACGGGCAGGGCTCCTTTGTGCAAACCTTCAGCCGTCCCGCGCGATCGGGAATGCGAATCCGGCCGGTTCACGCCGCAAACGGGGTCGCCGCCCGCTTTATTCCCGATCGGCTCGGAACTTTTTTCGTGGTCCTTACGGAATAAGCCGGGGTGGCGCTCCGTTAGCGCTGCATCCCCCTCTTGCGACGGAGTTGCCCATGACGATCCAGAGCCTCGCCCCGATCACCGGCCTCGAGCGTTCCTCCCGGCTGCAGATGCGGCTTGCGGCGGCCAAGCGGGCCTTCACGACGCGCAATGTCGACCTCGCTCTCGCGCACAGGCTGGTGCGCTCCGGCGTGCGGCCGAAGCCGGGCGACCTCATCCTCGCGCGGGTGACGGCGATCGGCCAGCACCGGCGGATCGAGAATGTCCACGGGCGGCGCGGCACGCTCTATGTCGGGGACGAGATCGTCGTCGCCTACGGCAATCGCTATGCGCCCGACCAGTTCGAAGCCTATGTCCCCGAAGACCTCGGCCCCTGCCACCTCGTCGCGGGCGGAGGGGTCGCGGCGCTGTCGACCTGCCGCCACGCGAGGGTGAAGGCGCCGACCGCGATCGAGGTGATCGGCGCGCTGGCCGGCGGGGACGGGGCGATGCTCAATCTCGCCGATTTCGCGCGCCCCGCGCCGCGAAACGCCGCCGCGCGCCCGCCGCTCGTCATCGCGGTGGTCGGCAGTTCCATGAACGCGGGCAAGACCACGACGGTCGCGGGGCTGGTGCATGGCCTCGGCAAGGCGGGGTTCCGCGTCGGAGCGGCGAAACTGACCGGGACCGGCTCCGGCGGCGACCTGTGGTCGATGCGCGATGCCGGCGCCGCCCTCGCGCTCGATTTCACCGATGCCGGCCACGCCTCGACCTTCGGGACCGGGCCGGAGGAACTCGCCCGCGTGACGAAGACGCTGCTCGCGCATCTGGCCGGGGACCAGGCCGACATCGCGATTGTCGAGATCGCCGACGGCCTGCTCCAGGAAGAAACCGCGAGACTGGTCGAGATGGGCCATGAGCACGGCTGGTTCGACGGGGTGCTGTTCGCCGCTGCCGACGCGATGGGAGCCGCGTTCGGGAGCACGTGGCTTGCGCAGCGCGGCATCGCCCCGCTCGCCATTTCCGGCCTCGTCTCGGCCTCGCCGCTTGCCGCGCGCGAGGCGGAAGGCGCGACCGGGGTCGGGGTCGTGACGCTTGCCGAGCTGCGCGACCCGGTCGCTTCCGCGCGCATCGCGCTCAGCAGGCCGGCCCGCCGGGCGGCGGCGTGAGCGCAGCTCCCGCCCTTCTGGCGGGTCGGCGGAGACGGCTGGCGGCCCTGCTGGCAGCCGTCGCGCTCGGCGAGGCGCTGCTGGCGGTGCTGTTCGCCGGGACGCTCGACAGGATGCTGGCGGCCCCTTCTGACCCTGTGCTGCCCGCGCTCGCGGCGGGTGGGCTGGCGTTGCTGGCCTCCCTTGCCCTGCTGGCGCAGCGCTGGATCGGCGAGGATTTCGCCCAGTCCTTCGTCATCGATTGCCGCGAAGCGCTGTTCCGGGCGGTGACGCGCCACGCGGGCGAGGGTCGGGATTCGCGCTGGCTGACGGGACTCATCAACGACATGGCGGCGCTGCGCAATTACGCGCTGCGTGGAACCGTCCGCCTGTGGACCAGCATGATTTCGGCCGGCGGGGCGGGGCTTTGGGTCCTGCTGACCATGCCCGCCCAGCGCATCGCGCTGCTGCCGCTCCTGCTTGGTGCGCTGGCCCTCGCGCTGCTCGCATCGCCGCTTGCGCAGGCCATCGGCGAACAGCGCTCGCAGCGGGGACGTCTCAATCGCTTCCTCGTCCGCCGCGTGCGCGCCGAAATGGCCGGCAAGCGCCCCGCCAAGGGTCGGGGCTTCCGCACGCTCGGCAACCTGTCGGGGGATCTGGGCACGCTTTCGGTCCACCGCGCCCGCTGGGCCGGGGCGCTCGATGCGGTCGCGACCCTCGCCGGTCTCGCCGCCGCGCTGACGCTCGGCATCAAGGCGGTGAGCACCGGTGCGGGGACGGCGCTGGCGGGCGATCTCATGCTGGTCGCCTTCATCGCGGCGCGCCTGCTCGAAACCGCGCGCGCGCTCCATGCCCGGATCGGCGGGGGCATCGCGCTCGAACGGCTCGAGCGCAAGCTGTCGCGTCCCGTGCGCGGGCGCGGGCGCGGGCGCGGGCGCGAGCGTGCCTCCCGGTCGAAACCCGTCGGCAAGCGGGCCGCGAGCGAACCGACGAAGATCAAAGAGAGCATCTCATGAGCACCGCGCGTGTCCTTCCCGCATTCCGCCCGGCGTGCGCGCCGGGCGTGCCCGAATGCTTCATCGCCAATGCCCGGCCCGGCCAGCAGGCGCTGGTCGCGGTCCACGGGATCAGCCGGAACGCAGCCGAGATCGCGATGCGCTTCGCAGCGCACCCGGCTTTCGCCCGCGTCACGGTGATCGCCCCGCTGTTCGATCGCAAGCGGTTCGGCCGGTATCAGCAGCTCGCTGTCCGCGACAGCGCCCAGACGCCGTCCGACAGCGGGCTCATCGCCCTGCTCGAAGCCCTTGCCGCAGAGGGCGTGGTCACGCCCGAACCGGTCCGCCTGTTCGGCTTTTCCGGCGGTGCGCAGATGGCCCATCGCTTCGCCATGTTTCACCCCGAACGCGTGGCGCGGCTGTGTATCTCCTCGGCCGGCTGGTACTGCCTGCCGCGCAGCGATCTCGCCTGGCCCTACGGCCTCGCGGAGGGGGCGGGCCGGCCCGCCGTAGGCCCGCGTTTCCTCGACATCGCGACGAGCGTCCTCGTGGGAAGCCGCGACACGCGGATCGATTCCTCGGTTCGGCAGGATCCGGTCGTGGTCGAACACCAGGGCCACAACCGCCTGCGCCGGGCGCGCAATTTCGTGCAGGCGCTGAACCGTTTCGCGCAGGCGCAGGGGCATCCGGGCCGCGCCCGGCTCGTCACCATGCCCGGCGTCTCGCACGAATTCGCGCAATGCGTGGAGGACGGCAATCTCATTGACATTGCAGCGCAGGCGCTCTTGTGACCAACATAAATCAACTTCTCGCCCCTTGGGCGGCATCATCGGAAAGCTGGCGCATCATGTCGTTGAAAGTTCTGCTGCGCGGCCTTCCCTGCGCCGCCGCATCCGCCCTCCTGTTCGGCGCGCAGGCCGCCAGGGCCGAACTGCCCCGGATCGAATATCGCTTCGAGGGATTCGACATCCGGCTTGCCGGGGGCATCGCCTCGCAGGGCGCGGTCTTCGACGATGACGATGCGGCGACCGACAGTCCCGATGCCAAGGTCGATGTCTTCGCCCGGCTGAATGCGCAATGGACCTCGCCCGGCGGCATCGTGATCGGCGCGAATATCGAACAGAACAACCGCCGCCGCGCGAGCGAGGTGCTCGAAGCGGGCGAGGTCTATGGCTTCGTCGCGAGCGATTACGGCCGCATCGAGGTTGGCCTGCAGGACGGGCCGGCCGATACGCTCGCCTTCGCCGCCCCGCTGGTCGCTCTCGGCCAGGTGCGCGGCGAGTTCTCGCGCTATGCCGGGCAGCAGGCGCTCCTGCGCGCGCTCGACACGCAGGACGCGTTCAAGGTGCTTTACCTCTCGCCGCCCATCGCGGGGCTGCGCGGAGGCGTTTCGTGGTCGCCGAAAGTCCGCCGCAACACCGAGGCGGTGGATTCGCGCGAGCAGATCCGGCTGGAGGACGCCTTCGAATTCGGCCTGCAATACCAGCAGCCGGTGGGCGACTGGATTCTCGGCGCGAGCGCGAGCTACGTGACCGGCAATGCCGACGAGCTGACCACCCGGGCCGACCTGTCGAGCTGGAGCGTGGGCTTCGACGCCAGGCGCGGATCGCTCAGGATCGGCGGCGCCTATGTCGACCGCGGGGATTCGAACCGCCTGACGCCCGGTTTCGACCAGTGGGAAGTCAATGGCGGCATCGGCTGGGTGACGCGCACCTGGGGGGTGGCCGGAAGCGCGGCCTATACGAAGGCGTCGGACCGGAGCAATCGGCTGATCGGCATGGGCGGCTTCTACCGCGTGACGCGGAACATCGAATTGCGCGCGGATGTCGTCCAGTTCCGCGAGGAGCGCCTGATGCAGCTGCGCGACGAAGGCGTCTCCGCCGTGGTCGAAGTGCAGCTGACGATCTGAAATTGCGGGGCTGAAATCGCGGGGCCGAAATCGCGGGGCGCGAGGGCGTCCTGCCTCGCCCTAGCGTGCTTCGAGCTGCGCCGCTTCGTCGGGACCGACCAGCGGATCGCTGTCGATCATCTCATCGACGGCGGCGATCACGCCCACCGCCGCATCGCCGCCCGCCAGGCGCATTTCACCGGCCGGCTGCGCCCGGCGGCCGAAAGCCTCGATCCGCCAGTCGTCCCCGAGAGCGCAGGCCAGCGCATCGCTCGTCCCGGCCGGCCCGTCGAGCCTGAATTGCCGGCACAATTGCCCGTCGACATTGCGGAAGGTGAGCACCACCGTTCCGCTTTCCTGCCCGCCCAGTTCGATCGCTTCGCCGCTCGGCGCTCTGTCGAGCATCGCTGCAAGATCGGGCGAGAGCGCAGCGCCGTCGGTCCCCGCGAGGACGAGGCCGCCGGCTTCGGCTCCCGCATCGCCGCCCGGTCCGGCCCCGGTCAGGAGCGGACCGCCGACAAGCACGCCGACCGCAAGGCTGGCGGCCATCGCGGCGAATTGCGGCCAGCGCCAGCTGCCGCCCATGTCATTGGCGGGCTCCGGCAGGTCGCCGAGGCTTGCCGCATTCATGGCGCTCGCCTGCCTCCCGGCCTCGCGCGGGGAAGCCGCTTCGACGAGGCGTTCGGGCACCGGCGCGGCGAGGACCGGGGCGAAGGCCGTGCGGACGGCCTCGGCGGTATCGTCTTCGCGGGCGAGCGCCTCGACCCTTTCGGCCAGTTCCGGATCGGCGTTGATCGCGTTCTCGATCGCCTCCATCACCGCCTCGTCCTCGAGCGTGCCGGCGAGAAACGCGGCCAGATCCGTATCGCTGAAACGCCCGGTCATGCCGCCTCTCCCGAAGGCCCCATCTGCCGTGCAAGGGCCGCCTTGGCGCGCGAAAGGCGGCTCATCACGGTCCCGATCGGCAGGTCCAGCATTTCCGCCGCCTCCCGGTAGCTGAACTCCTCCAGCATGACGAGCGCCACGACGTCGCGCTGTTCGCGCGGCAGGGCATCGACCGCGGCGCGCACCGCGCGGGCATCCGCGCTCGCCTCGGCCAGGGCCACGCCGTCCTCTCCGACAAGGTCGATCATCTCGCTGATGTCGTCGTGCGCCTTGCGGTTGGCCGCCCGCCTACGATCGTCGAGCCAGGTGTTGCGGGCGATCCGGAAGGCCCATCGGTCGAGCCGGGTGCCGGGCTGGAACTGGTCCAAGTTGAGCATCGCTTTCTCCAGACACGCCTGCACGACATCGTCCGCGTCGGCGAGATTGCCCGTCAGCACCCGCGCGAAGCGTCGCAATCGCGGGATCAGCGCGATCAGCTCCTGGGTGGCCCGGTCATCCGGCTTTCTAAGGCGTTTCATTCTGCCAACGGTTCAGCGATGGGAAATATTCCCTCCTTAGTCACAGGAGGAAACGAAAAAAACCGCTGGATTTCGCAGCCGGGGGAGAGAAGGAGCTCGGCGGCGCGTGATCGCCGAAAGACGAAGGGGAAATTGAATGCGCCGGACGATCGCGATCGCCTCTCTTGTTGCCGCTGCCATGACCGTGACGCCCGTGCCCGGCCTCCTCCAGTCCCCGCTCGCCGCGCAGGATGCGGGCGACGATGACGACGACGATGATGACGACGGCGGTTTCGAGGACGAAGACGATCTCGACGATCCCGACGACGATTACGGCGACGACGATTACGGCGAGGATGATCACGGCGACGACGATTACGGGGATGGCGGGGACGAGGATGGCGGGGAGGAAGGCGACGAAGCCGGTGGCGACGACTTCGAGGATGATGGTTTCGGTGACGACGACTTCGAAGACGATGAACCGGGCGACGACGACTTCGGCGAAGACGAGCCCGGAGATGGCGATCCGGCGGACGATGATGCGGCAGAAGACGACTTCGAGGACGATGAGACAGGCGACGACGACCTGGATGATGAAGTCGGAGACGACGACTTCGAGGACGACGGAGCCGAGGACGACGGGGCCGAGGATGACGCAGGGGAAGACGGGTCGGCAGACGACGATCTGGACGACGCGATGTCGCAGGACGACGACGACGACGCGGAAGAGAGCGATGGCGGCGATGACGACGATGGCGGCGACGATCGCGAAGACGACGAAGGCGAGAGCGACGAAGGGGACGACGACGAGCGCGAAGACGATTATCGCGATGAAGATGACGACGACGGGGACGACGACGGGGACGACTACGAGGCGGACGAATATGAAGGCGGCGATGACTACACGCCTCCCTCGGACCAGTGGGAATATGCCTCGATTGAAACCGCCGCCGAACGCAGCGAACTCGACGAGCGCGACCGGATCGACACCGACCGCGAGGGCTTTCGCTACCGGCGCGCCGAATTCGTCGCGCTCGACCTGACGCGCGAGGATCTCGACCTGCTGCGCGCCGGCGGCTTCGACATCCTGGAAAGCGAGGAACTCGACAGCCTCGACGGCACGCTGCACCTGCTGCGCGGCCCCCCGGTCGGTTCCGACGAGGATTCGCTCGATGCGGTAGAGGCTGTCGCCGATCCCGACGTGTTCGGCTTCAACCACCTGTTCGACGGTTCATCGGTCCGCACGCGGCGCAAGCGCGATGGGAGCATACCCCGCCGTCTCGCCTGCGGATGCGAGATCGGATTGATCGATACCGGCGTCGCGACGAAGCTCTCCCATTTCGGCCATGTCTCCGTGGTCCAGCGGGCTTTCAACGGGCGCAAAGCGAAAGTGCGGCCCGGTCTCCACGGCACGGCGGTCGCGCATCTCATGGCCGGGACCGAAAGGCATCCCGCGCGGCCCACGACAATCTACGTCGCCGACATCTTCAGCGGCCCGCGCTCGACATCGGGCTCGAGTTTCGCGCTGATCAAGGCGCTCGACTGGCTCGCGAGCCGGGGCGTTCCGGTGATCAATGTCAGCCTCGCGGGGCCGAGCAACCCTGCGGTCGCGAGCGCGATCGAGCGGCTCACGAAGCGCGGCCATGTCGTCGTCGCTGCAGCCGGGAACGACGGGCCGGCCGCGCCGCCCGTTTTTCCCGGTGCCTACAGGGGTGTCGTCGGCGTGACGGCGGTCGACGGCGCGAACCGGATCTATCGCTATGCCAATCGCGGCGCCTATATCGATTTCGCCGCCCGCGGCGTGGCCGTCACGGCGATCGATGCGCGCGGGAGCGTGCGCGATGCGACGGGCACCTCGTTTGCCGCGCCGCTGGTCGCCGCGCGTGTCGCAGGCGAGCTGCGCCGACCGGACAGCGCCCGTTCGCGGCAGGTGATCCGGGCACTCGAAGCGCGTGCGCGCGATCTCGGGCCGCCGGGGCGCGATCCGATCTACGGCGTGGGCCTCGTCGAGGGGAGCGATTGATGCCCGCCTTGCTTGCAGCCGCGCTGTCCCTTGCAGGGCCGGTTCCGCTTCCCCGCTACAATCCGGGCGATGCCTTCGTGTTTTCCGATGGTCGGGTCGAGCGCGTGGTCGCGGACGAAGGCGATCACGTCGTCTGGCGCGGCCTTCGCGGGCCTTCCTACAGGCGCAGCCGGAATTTTATCGTGCCGGTGCTGCGCTGGCGCAGCGGGCGCGGACTGGGCGCTCGCAAGGTCCGCGGCGATCCGGACCGCTTGTGGCCGATCGAAAAGCCGCGCTCGGTGCGGTTCCGGGTGATCACCGAGACCCGCAAGCATCCGCGCGCCGCGCGCAGGCGCTCGGTCGCGATGTGGGTCTGCAAGTCGAGCAAGCCTCGCAGCTTCGCCGTGCCCGCGGGGACTTTCGAGGCCATACCCTTCCTGTGCGATCGCTATTCGACGACGACCATGCGGCTGATCGAGCGGCGCGAATGGGATTATGCGCCCGCGCTCGGCCACTACATCCGCCGGGTGCGGCATCATTACCTGCGCGGCACCTTCTCCAGCATCGAACTGGTCGCCGCGCTGTCGGGCCCGGCGGCCACCGAGGCACGGATCAAGGCGCTGTCGCGCAAGGCTCGTGCCGATCGGCTCGCGGAGAGGTAATGCCGATGCGCTTGCCTGCCGAACCGAATGCCGACTCCGGGCGGAGCGGCCGCAGGTCGAAGATCAGGTGAATGCGGTCGGTGTCGCCGTCGTTGCAGGCCTCGTGCTCCTGGTCATTGTCGAACCACCACAACTCGCCTGCGCGCATCCGGACTTCCTCGTCGCCCGCGCGCATCCACGACCCGCTCGAACGCAGCACCAGGTGAAAGCGGTCGCGTGCGCGGTAATATTCGCCCCGGTCGATATGCGGATAGACGCGGTTGCCCGGCGGCAGGCAGACGAGCTTCGCCCGCGAAAGCTCGCCGCCGAGCGTCCGGGCCGTTTCCTCGAGGAAGGCGCGAGCGAGCGGGAAGCGCTGCGATCCGGTGGTCCAGCGGCTTTCGTGCACGTCCCGGCGCTGGCGCCCGGCAATCGCCGAGGCGCGCAGGCCCCGCAGCGGGATCGCCTTCGCTTCGCGCTGCACGGCGATTTTCTCCTGCCTGCCGCGGTTCTCGTCAAAGGCGGCATCGACGGCGGCGATCTCCGCGAGCAGTGGCGCAGGATCGATGCCGTCTCTCAGCAATCTGAAATATTTCACGTCCGTTCCTTCTCCGCGGCCATTCAGCGTCATCTGCCAACGGGGCAGGCGCACGGTTTATTCCCTGCACCGTGTGAATACCGTTGCGATGAGCCTCCGGGGGCTGCTGCTGCGGGAGCACGGCCCGATCTTTGGCGCGCCGCCTGTTCGCGCCGCGCACGAAAAAGCCGCGGCACGCTCTCGCGCGCCGCGGCTCCTTTCGTTGCGGTAGCGGTCAGAACTTCGCGGTCACGCCCAGGGCGAAGCGGGTTCCGACGTCGAAGGTGTTGATCTCGATCCGGTTGCCGTTGAGCTCCTGGAATTCGAAATTGTCGCGCCCGAAGATGTTGCGGACCTCGAAGCTCAGCTCCAGCGGAAGGCCGCCGATGCCGACTTCGCTGCGGGCGACGAAATCGACCGTCAGGCCGGGATCCTCGACCACGTCGGGAAGCGGTCCGCCGCGCAGGGTCACGCGCTCGCTCGCGTAGTTGAACAGGAAAGTCGCCTGCTGGGTCTTTTCCGTGTCCTCGAGCCCGATGGAAACGTTCGCGATGTGGTCCGACTGGCCCACCAGCGGTGCGCCGTCGTCGAACAGGTTGAACGCGTTCTGGGTCGGGTTGCCGGGGATCGGGGCGATGTCGCCCTGCGCCACCGAAATCGACGACTGCGTGTAGGTGTAGTTGGCGAGGATCAGCAGCTGCTTCGTCTCGAAGAAACTGCCGCCGAGGTCATAGAGGTCGATCCCGTAGACGAGATCGATCTCCGCGCCATACAGCTCCGCCGCCGGGGCGTTGGCGAAGCTGGTGAGGATCTGGCCCGAGGCGTTGATGAGGTAGTTCTCGATCGGGTTGTCGATTTCCTTGTAGAACCCTGCGAGGCTGACCCGGTTCGGCCCGCCGAGGTAATATTCGGCGCGGCCTTCGAGGTTGAGAAGCTCGCTGTCCTGCAGGAAGGGGTTGCCGCGGAAACGGCGGTTCGATTCCGGATCGAAATAGGTCTGCTCGACCAGCTCGCGGAACTGCGGGCGGGCGATGGTCTGCGAGGCCGACAGGCGCAGCTGCAGGTCGGGGATCGCTTCCCAGGTGATCGTCGCCGAGGGGAGGAAATAGTCGTTGGCGATGTTGGTCGCCGTCGCGCCCGCGATCGGCGTGTTGAAGATCGACTGGTCGAGCTCGACCACCTGCACCGCGTCCTCGTAACGCACGCCCGCCTCGATCGTCAGCGTGTCGGTTGCGAGCCAGCGGGCAAGGCCGTAGCCCGCGTGCACTTCGAGAGCGGCGTCGAACACGGGGAAGGGCGTCGCCTCGGTCAGCGTGACGTCGAAGCCTGCAAGGGTCGCGCCGTTGATGATGTCGCCCGGACGGCGCAGGCCGACCGCGACCGCGGCGATCTCGTCAAGAGAGGCGAGGTCGGGATTGGTCACGTCGGGCGAGATGAAGGGGCGGAACTCGCGGCTCGAGGACCGCCGGTCGGTGTCGTTGTAGGCATAGCCGACGGTCAGATCGAGCGTGTCCATCACCTCGTAGGAGAGGTCGATGCCGCCGAAATAATTCTCTTCCTTGAGATCGTCGAAGGCGACCGTGCTGATGCCGGCATCGGACAGCTGGTTGAAATAGGCGACGAACAGGTCGCCGAACGGGTTCCCCGGCAGGTTGGTGCGGGTGTAGCTGACGGTCGTGTTGAACGGCGCCTCGCGGTCGGTGCGGGCGTATCCGCCGCGCAGGTCGATGTCGAGCCGGTCGAAATCGAGCTCGGCGACGATCTGGCTGTCCATCAGCTGGCGTTCGAACCAGGCGGTCTGCTGGTTCTGGAAGTCGAAGCCGGTGACGCCCGGGAAGATGTCGAAGCCTTCGGCAAGGCGCGCGGTCTTGAGCGTGTCGCGGATATAGAGATTGGTCCAGCGCACGGTGTGCTCGCCGACGTCGAGCCCGATGCCGAGCAGGCCGTTCACCAGCACGTTCTCGTCGGTGATGAAGGTCTCGGTCTGGGCGAAGAGTTCCGACAGGTCGCTGCTGCCCTGCTGGGAGAGGACCTGGCGGTTGCGCAGGCTGTTCTTGATCGAAGCGGTCGCGATCACGCCGAGATAGGTGTCGCCGCCCAGTTCGAACGAGGCCCCGCCGGTGATCGAGCCGGAGAAATTGGGGCGCTGGTCATTGACCCGCTGGAGGGTGACGAGATTGAGCGGCATGAGCTGCCCGGCAATGCCTTCCTGTACCGACACGGGCACGGTCCCGATCCGCTCGCCGCTGTCGAAGAAGGCTTGCAGGTTGGACGGAATGTCCCGGTTGCCGTTGTCGAAGCCGAACGAGTCCCAGTTCGAGCCGAAATAGGTCAGGCCGTTGACGAAGGTCGTCTCGGTGTCCCCGCTCATCCCGATCGAGACGTTGAGGAAGTCGTCGACCGGCACGGCCTTGGTCGTGAGGTTGATCACGCCGCCGCCGAATTCGCCGGGATAGTTCGCCGAATAGGTCTTCTGCACGAGGCTCGAGGCGACCACGTTGGTCGGGAAGATGTCGAGCGGCACGACGCGGCTCAAGGGTTCGGGGCTGGGCAGGGGCAGGCCGTTCAAAAGCGCGAGCGAGTAGCGATCGCCCAGGCCACGCACGAAGACGCGGCCGTCGCCCACCACCGACAGGCCGGTGACGCGGCCGAGGGCGCCCGCGATGTCGCCTTCGCCGGTGCGCGCGATATCCTCTTCGGACAGGACGTTGAGAACCTGGGTCGAGGCGCGCTCGGGATTGCGGGTGCGCCGCCCGGTGACGATGATGCCGCCGCCCGGAACGGAGATCTCGGGCTGGTCGAAGTCTTCCTCTTCCTCGACGCCCTGAACGTCGTCCGTCAGTTCGTCCTCGCTCGCCTGGCCGGTTTCCTGCGCGTGAAGCAGCGAGGGAAAGGTGAGCGACGTGGTGAGAAGCAGCAGCCCTGCCAGGCGCGTGCCGGTCGACATAATGTGAGACCCCCTCATGAATAGGCCTTGATAATGGTGCGGGCCGGCTGCGGCCCTATGCAGGGGAACCCGCGGGAGGCCGCGCGCTCATCGCGCACGCCCCCCGCGGGTCCGTCAGGCATGATCAGTAGATCGGCAGCGAGGTGCAGGACCCGGTCGCGCTGCCGAAGTCGAGCGTCGCCGAGTTGCAGGTCCAGTCGCCGAAATCGGCCGAGAGGTCGCTTTCGACCGCGCCGATCGCCGCCGGCGTGCCGAAGAAGGTCGAGCGCACCGAGGCGTCGAACACCGGGTGGCCGTTCTCGTTCGCGCCGTTCACGACGAGGTCGGTCAGCGTAATGGCGAAGGTCAGGTCGTTGTTGGTGCCGGCATCGACCACCGCCTGGACCTCGGCATCCGAAACGCCCGACGAACCGCGCACCGGGCGGTTGGCCCCGTCGCAGACCACCGAATCGAAGCCGATGATGGCATTGAGGGTGATCGTCTCGTCGATGCGGATGCAGACGTCGTCGTCGGTGTCCACGTCGATCACGCCGTTGGTCAGGCTCAGCGCCGCACCGCCACGCGCACGCACCGCCTGGCCCGAGGCCGACGAACGCTGCACGAAGGTGAAGTTGTTCACCTGGAACTCGGTCTGGGGCAGGGCATCGCCCGGCGTGCCGTCGGCGAGGTCGTCGGGCGAATCGAGTTCGATGATCGAGTCGCCGGTGTTGGCGCGCTGCACCACGAGCACCGTGTCGAGATTGACCTTCGCGCCGGTGTCGACGTCGAGCGAGTCGTCCGAGGCGCCGACCACGGCGATCTCGCTGCCGTCGAAGCCGCCGCCGAAGAATTCGAGGCCGTCATCCGAGCTGTTGAACGACAGCACGTGGTTGATCGTCGTGCCGCGACCCATGCCGCCGGTGGTCAGCGACTGCAGCTCGTTGGCCTGCTGCAGTTCGAAGCCCGAGAAGCGGATCTGGTTGTAGGTGAACGAACCCGAGCTGTCGTCGATGTCGGTCCCGCCGAAGGGGGTGGCGACCACGGTGCCTTCGAGCTGCTGTTCGCACTGGGCGTTGGCATTGGGCGCGCCCGGCGTGTTGAAGACCTGGTCCGAGCAGTCCGAAACCGGCGCGCGGCCGAGCAGGACGACGCCGCCCCACTGGGCCTGCGAGTTGTCGTTGCTGAGGCCGAGCAGGTTGTCGCGGCTGGTCCAGATGATCGGGCGGGTCGGGGTGCCGTCCGCCTCGATCGCGTTGCCGCGGTTGACGACGAAGAACGATTCGGCCTGGGCGATGAAGATCGCGCCCGGCTCGACCGTCAGGGTGACGTCGGTGCCGGTGCTGTTGAAGCCCTGGTCCGTGCCGACGTTCACGCGGTTGTTGATCTGGTACACGAGGCCGTTGATGAACGGCAGGTTGTCGTCGACGTCGAAGGTCGTCGGCAGGGTGCAGACGCGGTATTCGCCGGTCGGGCCGGACAGCGTGCCGGCATCGGTAAGGCCGCCGGTCGAGGCGATCGTCGGGCAGCCCGCGGCCGGGGTCACCTGCGCCTGGGTCGGCGTCGGGGTCGGCGTCGGCGTGGGCGTCGGCGCCGGGTTGTTGATGATGATGTCGCCGCTGGTGCCGGGCGAGACGATTTCGTCCGCGCCGCAGCCGGCCAGAGCGACCAGGCTGCAACCCAGGACGAGAGTGCGTTGAATCTTTTTCACAGCGAGCGGTCCCCTCAAAAACCGAGAATCGAACAAAGCGCGTCGGTTGAATGCGCAAACGGGGCGCTAGGGGCGGCGCATGACACTATTCTTTCACTGTGACGGCGATGATGAAATTCGTGTCACATGACCGAAAAAAGACAAATACGACAAATCCGGCGCGCGTGGCGGGTGCGCTGTATGACGTTTTTGTAACATTTATGCCACTGAAAAATAGGGATAATCTCGCATAAGATTGCGATTTTGCGACAATGTTACAGTTCTATTGCGTTTTCGAGACTCCTGCCGCATCATGCTCGGCAAGAAACAAGGAGACGCAGACATGGCCCTCATCAAGACCATCGCCGGGGCAGGGCTTCTCGCCCTCGCTTTCGCCGCGCCCGCCCATGCACAGGATGCAAGCGGGACGCTCGCTGCCGAAACCCTCGCCGAAGGGCGCCAGGCCGATGCGATTCGCGCGCTCGAACGCGAACGCGCCGCCGCGCCGGGCGATGCCGCGGTGCTGATCAATCTCGGCATCGCCTATGCCCAGGCGGGCGACGAGGCGCGCGCGAAGGATCTTTTCGAAGCCGCTCTGACCAGCGACGACGTGATCCTGCTCAAGACCGCGGCGGGCGACGAAACCGATTCGCGCCGC